>CAIYZJ010000021.1 GCA_903930675.1 uncultured Hyphomicrobiales bacterium | reverse complement strand
GGGATCGCCGAGCCGGTTGTCGTCTTTGGCCAAAAGCATCAGCAGATAGAGAGTGGTCAGGATCAGCAGGCCATTCGACAGGATATAAATCAGCGTCGGGTGCCCTGCGAAATAGGCATCCAGCATGATCGGATACATGAATTCGAAATAGGCCGGATGGAGCAGTTTGACGCTCGCCAGATAGGCCACGCAAAACAAAGCCGCCATCATGTTTTCAAGGCCGAACAGCGGCTTGATCGACCGTTTCACAAGGCACAGAAACAGGCAGCCGAAAATCGGACCGAGCACGAAATAGAATTTGATGCAGCCGCCCAATCCGGCCAGCAGGCCGATGGCGGCGTCGACCCACACCGGATGGGTGCGGGC
Source organism: uncultured Hyphomicrobiales bacterium (assembly GCA_903930675.1). Taxonomy (GTDB): domain Bacteria; phylum Pseudomonadota; class Alphaproteobacteria; order Rhizobiales; family Beijerinckiaceae; genus CAIYZJ01. The sequence goes on along the minus strand of CAIYZJ010000021.1, from coordinate 11,387 downwards.
TTTGACCATGTCCTCGGCGTAAAGCGCCAGCATCGGCCACATCAGCACAAAGGTCAGTTGGTCGCGGGATCCGAACGAGGTCATCGGCATGATCAGCAAGATCACGAGATAGAGGCCGACCCGTCTGGCACTGTCGGCATCGCGCGGCACGAAATGTCCCGTGCGTAGCCATTCGCCCAGACCTGTCACAAACAGGCACAGCGCGAAGGCCAGAATGTCCTGCCAATATTCGCCCCGCAAGCCGGTCCATTGCTCCAGCAGAGCCGAGGGAACATGCATATAGAACGTCATCGGCGGATTGTTTTCGATAATGTCGATATAGGGCCGCTCGCCAGCCAGATACTTGGCGGCAATGGTCTGTCCCGCCGAAAAATCGGGGTGAAACGGAATATTGAGCAAAATCACGACCGCTGCAGCGACAATCAGCCAAAGTCGCAAAAACGGATCATGGAAAAGCCGCCGCGCAAGCGGATGGTCGGGCAAACGGGAGAGGGCAATCATTGGAAATCCGGGCAAAGGGCTTGGGGGCAACGCGATAAATGTCAAAAAACAAAATTACAAAAAACAATCAGAGCGTGGCGTCCCGCTCATCCGCCGGAGGGATAACCGAAACGGGATTTGAGCGCGCGCACCGCAGACGAGGCTTCACTATCACGGGCGGGATCGCAAGTTTTGCTGATCTTGTCCAGTTCGGCATGGATGTCGCGGTGGACTTTGTCTGTGGTGTGGCCCGAGGCCAGATCATTGTCCATCACCGCGCGGAACCGGGCAATGTCGCCGCTGCAGCCTTTGCCGGTCGGCAGCTGGAAGTTTTTCGGCGTTACCCCTGCGGGCAGATTGGCGTAGTCATTGGCATTCACGCTGCTTGAAGGCGCGGCCGCAGGCGGGGCAGAGGTCTGGCAAGCGGCCAGCGACAGGATCGTCAGGCCCATGCCGGCAAGGCCGAGGGCCTTGATGCAAAACAACGCGGAACGGGAGGTGTGCAGCCGCATGATGTGATTCCTTCTGCCAGTCGTCAAAGGTCGAATAGTGGCCGAGTTTGGCCATCCGTCAAGCACCCGCTGCCCTCAAACACCCGCTTGCCGTGTTTTCTGCCTTGCCGAATGGATCCGGCCTGCTATAGTGGTTTTACGCATATGTGATGCGTGATGAGGGATTCGCAGTGGGCGCTTACGCCACCTTGACAGACACACGTTCGACTGGCCGCAGTGATGCAGGCCCGAAGGCGTTTGGTTTGTCTCTGCTCCTCCTTAGCCGCCCCTGAGGGCCGGCCGGGCATGATGCCTGGGCGCTCAGGGGATTGATCTTCTCGTCCGAGTTAAGATTACAGGCAGGATCATCGAGGCTTTCCAACCATCAGGCGTCGAGCCAGACAGATGGCCTCACTTGAAAGGTTCAGACATTATGACCAGTTCATCAGACGCCAACCGCGTCATTATCTTCGACACCACTTTGCGTGACGGCGAGCAATCGCCCGGGGCCTCCATGAGTTTGGAAGAAAAACTCGAAGTCGCCACTTTGCTCGACCAGATGGGTGTGGATGTGATCGAGGCGGGTTTTCCGATTGCCTCGAACGGTGATTTCGAAGCCGTCAGCGAAATTGCCAAGCGGGTGCGCAACGCCACCATCGCCGGATTGGCGCGTGCCGGCAACAAGGATATCGACCGGGCGGGCGAGGCCGTGCGCCATGCCGCCAAGCCGCGCATCCATACCTTCTTGTCGACCTCGCCGGTCCACATGAAATACAAGCTGCAGATGGAGCCCGAACGGGTGCTCGAACTGGTGGTGTCCTCGGTCACCCGCGCCCGCAATCTGGTTCCCGATGTCGAATGGTCGGCCGAAGACGGCACCCGCACGGAAATGGATTTCCTGTGCCGCTGCGTCGAAGCCGCCATCAAGGCCGGTGCCACCACCATCAACATTCCCGATACGGTCGGCTATACCGTGCCCGAAGAATACCGTGCATTGTTCCGCACGGTGCGCGAGCGCGTGCCCAATTCCGACAAGGCGATCTTCTCGGTTCATTGCCACAATGATCTCGGTCTGGCGGTTGCCAATACGCTGGCCGGGATCGAAGGCGGCGCGCGGCAGATCGAATGCACAATCAACGGCATCGGCGAGCGTGCGGGCAATGCCGCGCTTGAAGAAGTCGTGATGGCTTTGAAGACGCGTGCCGATGTGTTGCCCTATGAGTGCGGGATCGACCCGACCATGCTGATGCGGGCGTCCAAACTGGTGTCGGCGGTCAGCTCGTTTCCGGTCCAGTACAACAAGGCGATTGTCGGCCGCAATGCCTTTGCGCATGAAAGCGGCATCCATCAGGACGGCATGCTGAAAAACACCCAGACCTACGAGATCATGACACCGGAATCGGTGGGCGTGTTGAAAACCTCGCTGGTGATGGGCAAACATTCCGGCCGCCACGCCTTCCGCGAGAAGCTCAAGGAATTGGGTTATGAATTGGGCGAAAACGCGCTGGAAGATGCGTTCAAACGCTTCAAAGACCTCGCAGACCGCAAAAAGCACGTCTATGACGAGGATATCGAGGCCTTGGCGGATGACGAGATCGACAATGCCGATGACCATATCAAGCTGGTATCACTGACCATCGTGGCGGGCACGCAAGGCCCGCAACTGGCCACCATGACGCTCGATGTCGAAGGCCAGCACAAGACAGTGCAGGCCAGCGGCACCGGTCCTGTCGATGCCTGCTTCAAGGCCATTCATGCGATCATCCCGCATGAGGCCAAACTGGAGCTCTATCAGGTCCATGCCGTCACCGAAGGCACCGATGCGCAGGCCGAAGTGTCGGTGCGGATTTCGGATGCCGAGGGCCGCGTGGTCAATGCCAGGGCGGCGGATCCCGATACGCTGGTGGCGTCCACCCGCTCTTATCTGGCGGCACTGAACAAGCTGCATTCGCGTGCAGCGCGTATGGGCGGCGCGGCTGCGCGCATCCATTCGACTTCGCCTCTGGGCGGAGTGTGAGGATCGTTTAATCACCATCAGGTCACATCGTTGAAGGGGGCTTCGCCGAAGCCCCTTTTTTTATGGAAAACGGGTTTTCCCCATACGGTTGCACTTCCGGCGCGATCAGGGCTTGCCACACCTTTGACAAGGCTTAGCATGGCGGTTTGATCGGCAAACATGTACGCTTGTGCGGGAATGGCAAGGGAAGGGGCTCGGGATGCGTTTACAGGGTAAAACAGCAATGGTCACCGGTGGCGCATCGGGTTTTGGCCGCGGGATTGCCGAAACCTTTGGCCGCGAGGGCGCCAATGTGGTCATTCTCGATCTCAATCAGGCCGGAGCGCAGGAGGTTGCCAGCTCGATCAGCAATCACGCGCTGGCGATTGAAGGCGATGTCACCAAAAAATCCGATATCGAACGCGCTGTGGCCCAGACGGTCGAACAATTCGGGCGGCTCGATATTGTCGTCAACAATGCGGGCTGGACCCATGTCAACCAGCCGATGCTGGAGGTCGACGAAGACGAGTTCGACAGGGTGTTCAACATCAATGTGAAGTCGATCTATCTGATGACCCATGCGGTTGTGCCTTTGATGCGTAGTCAGGGCGGCGGGGTGATGATCAATATCGGGTCTACCGCAGGCATCAGGCCGCGTCCGGGCCTGACCTGGTATAACGGCTCCAAGGGGGCGGTGAACCTGATGTCGCGCTCGATGGCGGTGGAATTGGCGCCGGACCGGATCAGGGTCAATGCGGTTGCCCCCGTCATGGGCGAATCGGCGATGCTGGAACGCTTCATGGGCCTGCCGGATACGCCGGAAAACCGCGCCAAATTCGTGGCGGGGATTCCGTTGGGCCGCATGTCGAAACCATCGGATGTGGCCAATGCCTGCCTCTATCTGGCTTCCGACGAAGCCGAATTTATCACGGGTGTTGTGCTTGAAGTGGATGGCGGCAGAACGATTTGACGTGTGTGCCGAGTTGAGGGTGGTTGATGGATCCGACGCGTGAAGTGCTGGTGGTGGCGGGGCTGAAAGGTCCGGTTGAAATTGTCGTTGATCGGTGGGGCGTGCCCCATATCCGCGCCGGAAACAGCGAGGATTTGTTTTTCGCGCAGGGTTTCAATGTCGCCCGTGACCGGCTCTGGCAGATCGACTTGTGGCGCAAACGCGGTTTGGGCTTGCTGGCGGCTGACTTCGGCCCGGGCTATCTGGCGCAGGATTATGCCTCGCGGCTGTTTCTCTACAAAGGCGATATGGCGGCGGAATGGGCGGCTTATGGCCCCGATGCGCGGATGATTTGCAGCCGGTTCGTGGCGGGCATCAATGCCTATATCGTCTTGACCGAGCAGGACCCGTCACGCCTGCCGCCCGAATTCGCCATCATGCACACCAAGCCGAAAGAGTGGCAGGCCGGGGATGTCGTGCGCATCCGCAGCCATGGCATGACGCGCAACGCGCTTTCTGAAATTGTGCGCGCCAATGTGCTGGCCGCCACCGATGTCGCCACCGACAGCCTGCGCAAATTCCTCGAGCCTGCGGTGCAGGTCGAGGTCGCCCCCGATATCGACCTGTCGCAAATCCCGCTCGAAGTGGCGACGCTGTTCAAGCTGGCTTCGGCCAATGTGAGTTTCGATCCCGAACGGTTGAAAGCCACGCCCGAACAGGCATGGGGCTGGACCTCGGTCTCCGATCTCGGCGATGTCATGTTCGAGGCCGAGATGAACGGCTCGAACAACTGGGTGATCGCGCCCGAAAAAAGCACGTCCGGCCGTCCGATCATGGCCAATGATCCGCACCGCACCCATTCGATCCCGCCTTTGCGCTATCTGGCGCATTTGACCGCGCCCGGCATTGATGTGATCGGGGCGGGCGAGCCGGTGATTCCGGGTGTTTCCATCGGCCATAACGGCCATTCGGCCTTCGGCCTGACGATCTTCTATTCCGATCAGGAAGATGTCTATCTCTACGAGACCAAATCCGACAATCCCGATCTCTATCGCCATAACGGGGTGTGGGAGGCGGTGGAATCCATCGACCAGACCTTTGAGATCGCGGGCTATCCCGCACAGGTTCTGCCGTTGCGCTTTACCCGCCACGGGCCGGTGCTGCACGAGGAGCCCGACAACAACCGCATGTTCGCGGTGCGCACGGTCTGGTTCGAGCCGGGCTCCGCGCCCTATCTCAAAAGCCTTGAATCGATGCTGGCCAAGGATTTGCCGACCTATCGCAAAGCCATGCAGGGCTGGGGCGTGCCCTCGGTCAACCATGTCTATGCCGATGTGAGCGGCACAATCGCCTGGGTTCCCGCAGGCTTTACGCCGATCCGGGCGGGCTGGAACGGCCTGTTGCCCGTGCCCGGCGATGGCCGTTACGAGTGGAAAGGCTTTCTCGATCACGAGCAATTGCCGCGCGTGGTCGATCCCGAAAGCGGCTTTTTCGCCACCGCCAATTCCATGAACCTGCCGAAAGGCTTCCCCCATGAAGTCGGCTATGAATGGATCGAGCCTTCGCGCGCCGACCGCATCCATCAGGTTTTGAACGCGCAGGCCCAACATTCGGTGGCCGATTCCTGTGCCTTGCAAACCGATACCGTGTCGATGCATGCGGTGCGCTTGCTGAAACTGTTCGAGAGCATGGGCGCGCCCGCCCCCTCGGCCGGCACCGAGATTGCCGCCGCCATGATTTTGCTGCTGCGCTGGAATGGCGATCTGTCTGCCAAAAGCGGGGCAGCGGCCCTGTTCGAAGTGTGGTGGAGCAAGCATCTGAAACCGATGCTGATGCGCCGTCTGGTGCCCAATGCCAAAATCAGGGCTTTGCTGGCCCCCGGTGATCTGCAAGCCTTGCTGAAGGCGCTGGAAAGGCCTGATTCACGCTTTGGCCCCAATCCGCGTGCCGCGCGCGATGAATTGATGCGGGCGACTTTGATCGAGGCATGGCGCGATTGCTGTGCCCGTATGGGGTCTGATTCCGCCCAATGGGCATGGGGCAAGTTACATCATGCGCAGTTTGACCATGCGCTGTCGGGTCTGTTGCCGCCTGCCGATCGGGCCGCGATGGATGTCGGGCCGTTCCCGCATGGCGGCAGCAGTTCGACGCCGATGCATACCGGCTATCGCCCGTCCGACTTCCGCACCATGCAGGGCGCGTCGGTGCGGATTGTCGTCGATGTCGGCTCGTGGGATGACAGCCGCTGGATCAATGCGCCGGGCCAGTCGGGCGATCCGCGTTCGCCCCATTACCGCGATCTCGCGCCGATCTGGGCCGAGGGCAAATATGTGCCGATGCTCTATAGCCGCGCAGCCATTGATGCCGCAGCCAGCCACGTCATCGAGATGAAACCGGCGTCCGATGGCAATCTGCCGCTTGAGTGAGGGATCACTCAAGCCTGATATGGCAGCAAGAGTGGCGGATTAAACCGGAAGCAGTCCGATTTTCTCGTCGCGCCGCCGCAGCAAGGCGATCAGCGGCAGCGACAGCATGACCATCCACAGCTTGCCGATCACCTGACCGCCAAGGAACGAGAAGTCATCGAAAGCCAGCCACAGGAACAGCAGGCTATCGGCCACCAGACCCGCCAGCGAACTCAAAAACACCGCCAGCACCAATTGGCGGCGTTGCAGCGGGGTATAGACCGCAAAATCGGCCAATTCGGAAACGGCAAAGGAGATGGTGGAAGCCAGCACCAGTTGCGGCGGCGCAATCGCCGCCGACAGCACCGCGCCCGCCAGAATGGCAATCAGTGCCCATGCCTTGCCCAGCCGCCGCTGCATCAGATCGCGCAGCACCAGCGCCAGACCGACCATCAGCACGCCGCTCGGCGCATCGATGCCCGGTGCGACGGGGATCAGGCATGGCCCGTTGGGCACACAGAACACACCCACATTGCCGATCAGCCAATTGGCGAGCGGAATACAGGCGGTGAAAGCAAGCAGGAAGGCAATGCCTTCGATTTTGCGGCGTTGGGTGAGGGTCATCATGGCGGCTCAATAGATCATTTTGTTGCTTTGCGCCAGCGCATAAAACCATCGGCGCGCAATTCGCAGGCCGGACAATGGCCACAGCCGGGCCCCCAGTCATGGGCCTTGCGCTCTCCCAGATAGCAGGAATGGGAGATGTCGCGGATCGCCTCGATCAGTGCGGACCCGCCGAGTTCCTCGGTCAGGCTCCATGTCTGGGCCTTGTCGATCCACATCAGGGGCGTATGCAGCACAAACCGCCGCTCCATCCCCAACCCAAGCGCGACCTGCATTGCCTTGATCGTGTCATCGCGGCAATCGGGATAGCCGGAATAGTCGGTTTCGCACACGCCGGTAACCAGATGGCGGATGCCGCGCCGATAGGCAATGGCAGCGGCAAAAGTCAGGAAGATCAGATTGCGGCCCGGCACGAAACTGTTGGGCAGACCCTCGCTGCCCATCGCCATTTCCATGTCGCGCGTCAGGCTGGTTTGCGAAATCTCGCCCAGCGCCGACAGGTTGATCATGTGGTCATCGCCCAACCTGTTTTGCCAATGCGGCTTGATCGAGCGCATGGCGTCGCGCAATTGCCCGCGCACCGTCAATTCGATGGTGTGGCGCTGCCCGTAATCGAAGCCGACGGTTTCGACCCGCTCGAACCGCTCCAGCGCCCAAGCCAGACAGGTGCTGGAATCCTGCCCGCCGGAAAACAGCACCAATGCGGATTGGTTCTCGGAAGTGGTCTGTGCAGGCTCGGTCATCGGGGTCTCGTTGCAATTCGGGAGAGGTCAAAAACTCAGGCGGGCACGGCCTGCGCCTTATGCTTTTTCCACACCAGCCACGCAATCACCAGCACATTGAGCATATTCCACACCACGCCGTTCAAAAAGGCCATGCGATAGGAGTGCGTGGCATCATAGATGACGCCGGAAATATATCCGCCGAAGGCCATGCCGACGATGGTGGCGGCCACCACCAGCCCGATCCGTGCTCCCGCCTCGCGCGGGGGCAGAAAATCACGGCAGATCACCGCATACATCGGCACGATCCCGCCCTGAAACAGCCCGAAAATGCCGGAAATCACGTAAAGCGAGGTCAGTCCGTCAAAAAACAGATAGAGCGACAGCGCCAGCATCTGCATCAGCGAGCCGATCAGCAAAGTGGGGCCGCCGCCGATCCTGTCGGCCACCACGCCCGAGCCGACCCGCGAGATAATGCCCAAAAACAGCATGAACGACAGCATTTCCGCACCTGTGGCCACGCCGTAGCCCAGATCGCCGCAATAGGCGACCAGATGCACCTGCGGCATCGACATGGCGACGCAGCAGCCAAATCCGGCCACCAGCAGCAAGACCAGCAACATATTCGGGCTCATGCCGAGATCGGCGCGTGCCAGCTCGGTGGCGGCCTCCGCCTCGTCCATCACTTGCGCCGAAGGACGCCTGCGCAGCACGAAAGCCAGCGGTATCATGGTGCAGGCGACAATCACGCCGATCATCACATAGGTGCCGCGCCAGCCCAGATGCGGCATGGTCTGGTTCATCACCAGCGGCCAGATCGTGCCCGCCAGATAATTGCCCGCCGCCACGATCACCACGGCAAAACCGCGTCGTTTGACGAACCAATGCGAGATATCGGCCATCATCGGGGCAAAGCCCGTGCCCGCGCCGATGCCGATCAACAGGCCGTGGGCGGCGGTAAACATCCAGAATTGAGGCCCGAGGCCTGCCAAAACGAAGCCCGATCCCAGCAGGGCTCCGGCTATGACCACGGGGGCGACAATGCCGGTTTTATCGGCCATCCGGCCCATGGTGATGGTGCCGAAGGCAAAGCCCAGCATCATCAGCGTATAAGGCAGCGACACGGCGGCGCGATCAATGCCGAATTCCTGCTGTACGGCAGGCAGCACAACCACAATCGCCCACATGCCGCAGCCGGCAATGGTGGAAATCAGCAAAGACAGCAAAAGCCGCAACTGGGCATAACGGCTGTCGGGCAGATAGGGATCGCTGGTCAGGGGCTCCGGCCTTGCGCTTGTCACTGTCACCGGATGCTCCCTTGGAGATTAGAACAATTGCGGCAGTTCGGCTGCCGGTTTCTTGGATTTGGTATCGACGGTCGATGCGCCAAGGTCAACCAATTGTTGTTCGAGATCCTTGATCGATTCCGCCAGTATCAGCAGGCGTAAATCATGCTTGATTTGCACACTGGAGGGAAGGGTCATGCGTTTGCCGAAATGATACAGGCCTGCCATCGGATTATCCTTCTGAAAACATTTGAAAAAAGATTAAAAACAAGTCCCCGCACTATGCGCCGTTCTGAGCCTTGAAGCAAACAGTCATCGTCAAAAAAGAGTGTCAGGCTTTTTTCCAGACAAACAGCACAAGGGCGGTGGCAAAGCCCAGCAGGCCGAGGCTGGCAATCGCGCCGTCATAACCGACAGAGGCAATGACAAAGGTCACGGGCAGGGGCATCCACAACAGGCCGATATGGAAAATCGCGTTGAAGGCGGCTTGCGGGCCTGCGCGCTCGCTCGGGGGCAGGCTGCCACTGATCCAGGCCGACAGCACCGGATAGACCACGCTGTAACCGCCGCCGAAAAACAAGCCGCACAAGGCGACAATCCACGCTTGATGGGTGATGGAGAGCGTCAGATAGGCCGCCCCCATCACCGTCAGCCCGCTTGCCACCACCAAGCGGGGATCGAGCTTTTCAAAATGCTTCATCCCGAGAAAACGGGTCGAGAGCATCGATACAACGGTGGCGACAAAGAACCAGCCGACAGCCACCTCTTTGTGATGCAGCGCGGGGGCCATATAGGACGAGATAAAGCCGAACAGGCAGCCTGCCACCATCACCGCAATCATCGGCAACAGCCGCGAGCGTTCGAACGCCACGCCGAAATTCAGCAGCCCGCCCTTCAGAACAGGCTTGGCCAAGGGCCGCAGCGTAAAGGTCAGCGCCACCGCGACCCCCGCAGGCACCGTGCCGATGATGAAGACCAACCGGTCATCCCCCAGCGTCAGCAGAAATTCCACCCATGGCGGGGCCAGCGCATGGCCGATCGGGGCCATGCTTGAATAGATCCCGAACAGATAGATAAACCGCTCGCTCGACAGTCTGCTTTGCGCATAGGTCACCAGTGACGAGAACATCAAGCCGTAGCCGACACCCCATGTTAGCCGCGAGGCCAGCGCGGGCCAGAAGCTCCACGAGGTCACAGCCAGACTCAAAAAGCCGAGCATCATCAATGAAATGCCATAGCGTGCGGTGCCCAGACTGCCGAAGCGGGCCGCCGCCATACTGGTCAGAAAGGTAAACAGCACCACCGGCACGCCATACAACGACAGCAACAGCCCGATTTGCGGCAATTCCAGCCCGTGACGTGTGAAAATAATCGCCAGCATGCTGGCATGGGCATTGAGGAAAAACACGCAAAAGGTCACCGCCGACAGGCGCAGAAACTCGCCTTTGGCGCGGTCATCGACAAAACCGGTATGGGTGGATGGAGGCTGTGCGGACATTGCGGGACTGTATGCAGACCACCCACCCCCGACAATCCCCCCGCCCGCCCCAATTCGGCCTATCAGCCATGCAGATTGCGTGTGAGGGGGGATTGAATTTGTTGCAAATGCAAATGAAGATAGAATCCAACGATATTTCTTTGTGGTATTATATCTTCTGTAAAATGGTGGCTTTAAACTGATTAGGCCGATCAGCGCACGATTTATATGTGAAAAGGAGATCTAGTGCAATGAAACGCAAATGGCCCGAATTGGTCACTGATGACGAGGCAGAACGTTTTGTTGAAAATGCCGACCTGTCCGACTATGAGTTTGCGGATATGGCACCTGTTCAATTTGAATTTGAACCCAAAGGTATTTTATCGGAAAGTGTTATCATTCGTCCTTCAGAACAATAGTTTGTTTTGGAATCGGGGGTAAATTTTTAAAAAACAAATCTGATTCTAAATGTTTTTTATTAACTTCTTTTAGTTCGGTAATTTCTATATTGTTCAAGTGGTGTGATAATAATTTTTTACAAGTTGTTTAAATCGATTTTTTTAAATATGGAATTATAATTAAAGAATAACCTTCATCTTTTATCATAAATGGGCTATCATAGTTTGATGGTGCAATTTCACACATAAAACCTATTTTTTGATTTATTGTAAATGTCATAATATAAAAATCATTTGATTTAATTATACTAATTACGACCGCTGATCTAAAACCTAAATTCTCATATATAATTTTTGTTTCTGGTGTGTTTGATAGAGTTTGAATCCCTTTAATTTTGAATTCTCTAAATTCATTTGGATAAATACATTTTCTAGCTTCCTGGTAGTGCACACTTTTTAAAAAGCATTCTCCAAATATAGAGTATCCAGTACTAATTATCATTTTTCCGATAAATCTATAATCAAAATTTTCTTTAATGTTTATTGAAGATTTAATTCC
>CAIYZJ010000020.1 GCA_903930675.1 uncultured Hyphomicrobiales bacterium | reverse complement strand
TGATTTTTTATGATATTGGTCTTGACAAACAGGAACAAAATAGGAACATTATATCAAAAGTACAGGTAATGGTTGTTGTATGTGTTCCGCTCTGTCGGGCGGGATCGGGCAGGGCGCGTCACAAGTCATTGTTGATAAGTCGGTTTGAGGTGCTTTCGGGTGCGCGATGCGGCGGCGGGATCGGGTATGGTCCGCACATGATTCAGAGATGGGTTTGAGCGAGACAAGAGGGAACGAGATGTCGGGAAGCGTGAACAAAGTCATTCTGGTGGGCAATGTCGGACGGGATCCGGAAGTGCGCCGCCTCAATTCGGGCGAGCCGGTGGCAAGCTTTTCGGTCGCGACTTCCGAGACATGGCGCGACAAGGCTTCGGGCGAACGCAAAGAGCGGACCGAATGGCACAATGTGGTGATTTTCAACGAAAATCTTGCCAAGATCGCCGAACAATATCTGAAAAAAGGCTCAAAAGTCTATCTCGAAGGCCAGTTGCAGACCCGTAAATTTACCGACAAGAACGGTGCCGAACGCCAGACCACGGAAGTGGTGCTGCAACGCTATCGCGGTGAATTGACCCTGCTGGATTCGCGCGGCAGCGGCGCGGCCGGCGGTGGTGATTTCGGGGCCGAGGATCGCGGCGGCGGTTCTGTCGGTTATGGAGGTGGCGGCATGTCTGGCGGTGGCTCATCCGGCGGTGGCTCATCCGGTGGTGGCTCGTCCGGCGGTGCTCGTTCTCCTGCACCCGCAGGCGGCGGCCATCTCGATGACGATATTCCTTTCTAGGACCGGGTAATCGGGGCCGGATAGTCCGGTTATGGATTATCAGGTTATGGATCATCCAGCACCCGACCGTCTTATGCCAAAGTCTCTCCAACGGATGTGCGCCTAATGGGGCTGATCTGACGGGGGGTGAACAGGCCAAAAATACTTGTCCTGTCCTTGCAAGAGTTGGATTGAGCCGATGAGCGAAAGCTATGATGCCGAACAGATGGCGCAGGCCATTTGTGAATGGGTGGGCATTGAAAGCCACACGGCGGATCGCGGGGGCGTCAATGCCATGCTCGATCATATCGCGGCCACGGCGCATCCTTCTTTGCAGCAGGAGCGGCTGGCCGGACAGGACGGCTTGGGCGATGTCCTGATCTTCCGGGCGGGGCCGCAAAGCAACGAGAAGCAAATCCTTGTGCTCAGCCATGTCGATACCGTCCATCCCACAGGCACGCTGGCCCATGATCTGCCGATCCGCCGCGAGGGCGACAAGCTCTACGGGCCGGGGATTTATGACATGAAGGGCGGCGCCTATCTGGCCTTTCGGGCCTTTACCCAAGTGGCGCTTGCCAATACGGCCAAACGGCCGATGTGCTTCATCTTCACACCGGACGAGGAAATCGGTTCGCCCACCACCCGCGCCTTGATCGAGGCCGAGGGGCTGAAATCGGTGGCGGTGCTGGTGACCGAGCCTGCCCGCGACGGTGGCAAGGTGGTGACTGCCCGTAAAGGTGTCGGCCGTTTCGATGTCGAGATCGAGGGGCGTCCGGCCCATTCGGGCACCAGCCACCCGAAAGGCCGTTCGGCCATCCGCGAAGCTGCCAAGCAGATTGTCGCCGTCGAAGCGATGACCGATTATGCCCGCGGTGTCACGACCTCGGTCGGGATGATGGAAGGCGGCACGGCGGCCAATACGATCCCGCAATTTGCGCGTTTCTGTATTGATTTGCGCGTCACCAATGCCGCCGACGGCGAAGCGATCTGCAGCACCATTCTGGGGCTAAAATCCTTTGATCCCGATGTCAAAGTACGTGTGACGGGCGGCATGAACCGTCCGCCTTACGAGAAAAACGAGGCGATGACCGGCCTTTACGAGCAGGCCCGCGCACTGGCGCAGGATTTGGGGCAGGAAATGCACGATGTGCCGATGACGGGCGGCGGGGCCGACGGCAACTTTACCGCAGCCCTCGGCATCCCGACGCTCGACGGCTTGGGCATTGACGGCGACGGCGCCCATACTTTGCATGAACATGCGCTGGTGTCCTCCATCGTCCCGCGCGCCAAACTGATGCAAAAGCTGCTCGAAACCCTGTAAGGACCGGCTTTTCAGTGATTTCTGTCTGTCCAGACATTCGCGGATGCGGATGCTTCGGCTGGCAGGGCTCGTGTTTGTCATTCCCTTTGCCTGCACTCGCTTGTGCGCCTGAACCCCCAGATTGTGCCCCGTGATCCCGATATCTCACTAACAGTTTGAAAACTATTACGGATTTGCCGGTAGACTGCTCGTGTTTTGATTGGCCCTTGGCCGGGGAATCGGCTAGAAGAAGGGGTCATTAATGATTCTGCGGATGGTAAGTTTTGGCCGACGACAACAAGAAGCCGCTCAGCGGCGGCGATCAGCAGGACATTCGTCC
>CAIYZJ010000019.1 GCA_903930675.1 uncultured Hyphomicrobiales bacterium | reverse complement strand
TCAGATAAAACATATCGCAAAACACGCATAACAAGCGACTGTTTCAACGCCATCATGTTTATGCGTAATACGTTTATCCGTCCCACAGACTTAAAATTCATAAAGCACAAAGACGTGGTTGTTTATGAACGCGACGGCATAACGCTGTTAGAACTGCGTCATGCTCGCACTAAAGGGCATTCAAATTATATGGCGAGCACTGAGAATGCCGTAAAGCACTACAATCGCATTGTGAGTGAACGCAAAGAAGAGGGCTACGGCAAGGATGACGATTATCTGTTTATGCCGCAGCATGAGAACAGGGACTACGCACTAAAAGAGATATCGCGTCAGTTCACAGCCATTTTAGAGATAACCAATCTACGCAAAGACAGTGAAGGGCGTTCACGTACGCTCTCGTAACCTCGTTATACCCAAATCCCCATTTTGCGTATAACGCCCAAAAATCACCTCCGCGCCACCAGCCCCATCACTGCGTCCGGCAGCTCCCTGAAATGGCTGATGAGCACGTCCGGTCCCAGTGCGGCCATCGGGGTGTCGGTGTAGCCGAAGGGGACGCCGATCGAGGGGAGGTTGGCGTTGAGCGCAGTGTCGATGTCGGTGCGGGAATCGCCGATCATGATGGCCTTGGCGGGGTCACCGCCGGCTTTCAGCACGGTGTGGGTCAGGTGGCGGGCGTCGGGCTTGCAGAAGGCAAAGGTGTCGCGGCCGCAAATCGCGCTGAAATAGGGGGCAATGCCCAACGCGTCGATCAGCTTCAACGAATGATATTCCATCTTGTTGGTGCACACCGCCATGCGGTGGCCGCGCTGTTTGAGAATGTCGAGCGATTCCGGCACATGCTCGAACAGATGCGTTTCGACGCACAGGCGGGTCTCGTATATTTCCAGATAGCGTTTGAACAGTTTTTCGACATCCTCGTCGTCGAGTTCGCGCCCGTCGGCGGCCAGACCGCGGTTGATCAGGGCGCGCGCGCCCGCGCCGATCAGATCGCGCGCCAGCTCGAACGGGATCGGCGGCAGATCGATTTCCGCCAAAACGGCATTCAGGGTCCAGATCAGGTCCGGTGCGGTTTCTGCCAAGGTGCCGTCGAGATCAAACACGATGGTGGGCAGGTCGGGGTCAAATGCTGTGCTCATCGGTTCGGGTTGCCCGATCCTGTGGGTGGCGTCAAGTCTTGTGCGCTGCCTGATTGGATTTTTCGCCCTTCGTGCTAGGTTGAAGTGTCATGCTATCCGAAGGAATCAACCGTTGAGCCAGCCGACCCCCGACCCGTTCGAGATTTTGAAACGCGAAGCAGCAGCGCGTGCGGTGGCAACCGTGCGCTCAGGCATGAAAGTCGGGCTGGGCACAGGCTCGACCGCCCGGCATTTTGTCGATCTGCTGGCCGCGCGCATCAAGGCCGAAGGCATGGATATCGTCGGCGTCCCGACCTCGGAAGCCACCCGCCGGCAGGCCGCGGAATTGGGCATTGTGCTGAGCACGCTGGAGCAGACCCCCGCGCTCGATCTCACGGTGGATGGCGCGGACGAGATCGACCCCGCCTTGCGGTTGATCAAGGGCGGCGGCGGCGCGCATTTGCGCGAGAAAATGGTGGCGCTGGCCTCCAGAAAGCTGATTATCATCGCCGATGAAACCAAGAAGGTGGAACAGTTGGGCCGGTTCAAACTGCCGCTCGAGGTGGTGCCCTTCGGGCTCAATACCACGCAACAACGGCTGGCGGACGTTCTGGCGGCTGCGGGCTGTCACACGCAGATCACGCGGCGTATGAAGGCGGACGGATCGGTGTTTGTGACCGATTCCGGCAATGCGATTCTCGATGCCGATTGCGTGGCGATTGCCGATCCCGATGCCTTGGCGCGCGCGCTCGACGGTGTGACGGGGCTGGTCGAACACGGGCTGTTTATCGGCATGGCGACAGCGGCCATTCTGGCGACGTCAGATGGTATCCGCGTGATGGGCCAACTCGATTGATTTTTCTGTTTCCGACAGCGTAAAGGCTTGGTTATGACTCAATTTGATGTGGATCTGTTCGTCATCGGTGGCGGTTCGGGCGGGGTGCGCGCGGGCCGTATTGCGGCGGGCTACGGCGCCAGGGTCAAACTGGCCGAAGAAAGCCGGATGGGCGGCACCTGCGTCATCCGCGGTTGCGTGCCGAAAAAGCTCTATGTCTATGCCGGACGGTTCGGCGACGAGATTGCCGATGCGGTCGGATTCGGCTGGGACATCGACCCGCCAAGCTTTGATTTCTCGATACTGAAAGTCCAGAAGGACCGCGAAATCGACCGGCTGGAAAAAGCCTATCGCGGCAATCTCGAACGCTCCGGTGTCGATATTGTCGAAAGCCGCGCGGTGGTGACCGGCCCCCATTCCGTTACACTGCTCAAGACCGGCGAGACTGTAACCGCCAAAACCATTCTGATCGCCACCGGTGCGCGTCCCTTCCTGCCCGAGCAGGTCGCCGGGATCGAGCTGGCTGATACATCCGACGGGTTTTTCGATTGGGAAACCTTGCCCAAATCGGTGGTGATCGTCGGTTCGGGTTATATCGGGATCGAATTTGCCTGTCTGCTGGTGCGGCTTGGCGTCAAGGTGACGCTGGTGTTCCGCAGTGAATACGTTCTGCCGCATTTCGATCTGGATTTGCGCAAAGCCCTGACCGAAGCCATGACCCAATCGGGCATCAGCATCCGCATGCAAGCGTCAGTCGACCGCATCGAGGGGCAGCGCGGGCGTTTGACTGTGCATCTGGACGGCGGCAACAGTCTTGCCTGCGAGCGGGTGATCTATGCCACCGGCCGCAATCCCAACACCACTGGCCTCGGGCTGGAAACGGCGGGAATTGAGCTGGGCAAGCAGGGGGCCATTCCGGTCGACGAGCACTCCCAAACCGTGGTGCCCTCGATCTATGCGGTCGGCGATGTCACCAACCGCGCCGCGCTGACGCCTGTGGCGATCCGCGAGGGCCACGCCTTTGCCGATACGGTGTTCGGCGGCCGCCCCGTGGTGGCCTCGCATGCGATGATCCCGACGGCGGTGTTCTCGACCCCCGAACTCGGCACCGTCGGCATGAGCGAGGAACAGGCGCGTGAAAGCCATGCCAATGTCGTGATTTACAAAACCAGCTTCCGGCCGATGAAAAACACTCTGTCGGGCCGCGCCGACCGCACCTTGATGAAACTGGTGGTGGATGGCGACACCGATAAAATGCTCGGCGTGCATATTCTGGGCGAGGCCTCGGGCGAAATGATCCAGTGCCTCGGCATCGCCATGCGGATGGGCGCGACCAAGCATGATTTCGACATGACCATGGCCGTCCACCCCACCGCCGCCGAAGAACTCGTCACCATGCGCACCCCGTTTGTGCCGGCGGGGTGAGGGGAGATTTTGGATTGAGTGGCTCTTTTCGGGGTGATAAAGAGACTTGGGGCCATGGTTGAGCCGCAAGACTACTGAGTGTATCGACACCCTTTTATAAAAAAAACCCGCAGACCTTGGCCCGCGGGTGGGCTGCTGGGCGCACCATGCAGCGTTGCCCTTTTTTAGTATGTTTTTTTTGTTCGATTTGCAAGGAGAAAGTCGTTGCGAGGTGCTCTTTATGTCGATGGTTATAATCTCTACCATGCCATTAACGATCTCGGACAGCCTTATTTGAAATGGCTGAATCTGCGCAGATTAGGCGAGATACTGGCAAGAGGACACAGTAAAACCATCGAGCGCATCGTGTATTGCACGGCATTTTTCCCGGGTGATCATGGCAAGAAAACCCGGCATCAATATTATATTGATGCCTTATCCCAGGATCATGTTGAAACGGTTATAGGGCATACAACAAAAGAGCCACTGAAGTGCAGATTGGAGAGCTGCGGACACCAATGGGATGTGCACCGCGAGAAAGAAACCGATATCAATCTTGCTCTATCGCTTTATCAGGATGCAGTATCGGATGTTTACGATGTGGCATTTCTTGTGACAGCCGATACAGATCAGGTTTCGACACTTAAATTCATGCGCAGATTCTATCCGCACAAAAAGGTTTTTGTGATTGTGCCGCCCTCACGCGAACCTTCAAAACATTTACGTGATTTGGCGGACGGAACAATCAAAATGAACATGGATCATCTTGATCTTAGCGTGTTACCTGCTGTGTTGGGTCAACAGGGCTTTCGCTCGATTATTCGCCCGTATGAATACACCCCGCCGACAGGATGGGTGCATCCGGATGACCGCCCTAAAAAGTCGATCATGCGTTAAATGGTTCGATTCACTGTCCCCACTGCACCAAGGCTCCCCATGTCTTCCGATTATGTCGATTTCGTCCTCGATGCGCTGGCCGATTGGCACACAGTGACCGGTCGGCGGATGTTTGGCGGTTATGGGCTGTTCCGGTAGGGGGTGATGTTTGCGTTGATCATCGACGAGACGCTCTATTTCAAGGTCGATGGCAGCACCCGTCCGGCGTTTGAGCAAGCGGGGTCAACGCCCTTTGTCTATTATGCCAAAGGCAAGCTGGTTGCGCTGTCATATTGGCAGGTGCCGCCGGATCTGTTCGAGGATAGTGAGCAATTGGGCCAATGGGCGCAAAAAGCATGGCAGGTTGCGCTACGCGCCCAAGCGCTCAAACCGGTCTCCAAGACCAAAAAAACATCGCACCATCAAGGCTTTGACCCTGACGGGCCGTGAGTCCGGGGCTTGAAAAGACTTTCGGAGCGGGCGCGACAATCTGGTGTGATCCAACTGGCATCTTGGGGCGGGGTCGGTTATAAGCACGGCTTATTATCAGACTTTCGGGCTTTTCAGGCTCAAAAGCAGAGCAAAAACGGAGATTGAGGCTATGTCTGATCGTTGGACACCGTCATCGTGGCGTTCAAAGCCTATCCAGCAGGTCCCTGCCTATCCCGATGCGGATGCGCTCAATGCAGTCGAGGCGCAGCTTGCCGGATTTCCGCCGCTGGTTTTTGCCGGCGAAGCCCGCAAATTGAAGCGCGCTCTGGCCAAAGTGGCGAACGGTGAGGCCTTCTTGATTCAGGGCGGCGATTGCGCCGAAAGCTTTGCCGAGCATTCGGCGGACAATATCCGCGATTTCTTCCGCCTGTTCCTGCAAATGGCGGTGGTGCTGACTTTTGCCGGTTCCTCGCCTGTGGTCAAAGTCGGCCGCGTGGCCGGACAATTTGCCAAGCCGCGTTCTGCCCCCAACGAGACCATCGACGGAGTGGAACTGCCATCCTATCGCGGCGACATCATCAACGGGATCGAATTCACGCCTGAATCGCGCATTCCCGATCCGGTGCGCCAGCTTGACGCCTATCGCCAGTCGGCGGCGACCCTCAATCTGCTGCGCGCTTTTGCAACCGGCGGCTATGCCAATCTGGAAAACGCCCATCGCTGGATGCTCGGCTTTGTCAAAGACAGCCCGCTGTCGCATCGCTACGAGGAATTGGCGGGCCGGATTACCGAAACGCTCGATTTCATGCGTGCCATCGGGCTTGATCCCGAAGCGCATCCCGAATTGCGCGCCACCGATTTCTATACCTCGCACGAGGCCCTGTTGCTGGGCTTCGAACAGGCGATGACACGCATCGATTCGACCACCGGCGACTGGTACGCCACTTCCGGCCATATGCTGTGGATCGGCGACCGGACCCGCCAGCCCGACCATGCCCATATCGAATATTGCCGCGGCATCCGCAATCCGATCGGCCTGAAATGCGGCCCGACCACCACGCCGGACGGCTTGCTGAAGCTGATTGACCAGCTCAATCCCGACAACGAGGCCGGACGCCTGACGCTGATTGCCCGCTTCGGGGCCGACCATGTCGGTACGCATCTGCCCGATTTGATCCGTGCGGTGAAGCGCGAAGGCCGCACCGTGGTGTGGTCGTGCGATCCGATGCACGGCAATACCGTGAAGGCGGGGTCCGGCTTTAAAACCCGTCCGTTCGAACTGGTCCTGTCCGAATTGAAGTCCTTCTTCGATATCCATGGTGCCGAAGGCACGCATGCGGGCGGTATCCATCTGGAAATGACCGGCAAGAACGTCACCGAATGCACCGGTGGCGCGCGTGCCATTTCCGACGCCGATCTGAGTGACCGCTATCACACCCATTGCGACCCGCGTCTGAACGCCGAACAGGCACTGGAAGCGGCGTTTCTGATCGCCGAACGGCTCAAAAAAGAAAAACTGGCGCGTGGCCGTCCGGTGGCAACCGCTGCCGAGTAAGCCAAAAAGCGGGAATGCAGCGATAAAGCTGCCTTCCCGTGCTTGCATTTGACGGCTGCAATGATCATCTGATCCCAAAGGAGAGATGATCATGACCACTTATTTTATTTCGCACGGTGCCCCTGATCTGGTCCTTCATCCGTCCGAAGCTGCCGATTTCATGCGGAGTTTCGGCTTGGGCGGGCACAAGCCGCGTGCCATTCTGATGGTCAGCGCGCATTTTTTGGCCGATCATCCGATGCTGACGGCCGATCCCAAGCCTGACATGATCTATGATTTCGGCGGTTTCGATCCCGCGTTGCGCCAGATTGTCTATACCGCCCCCGGTGCACCGGACGTGGCAGAGGAAGCGGTCGTGGCACTGCGCGCGGCGGGATTTTCGGCGCAGTTGGAACATCACCGCGGTTTTGACCACGGCACATGGGTGCCGCTGGTGCTGATGCATCCCCGGGCCGATATTCCGGTGGTGCAGCTTTCGGTCAATCCCCATGCCGGACCCGAATGGCATTACCGCTTGGGACGGGCTCTGGCCCCGCTGGCGGGCTCCGGTGTTCTGATGATCTGCTCGGGAGCGGCCACCCATAATTTGCGTGAATTGTTCGGCAACCACTATCCGTTGGAGGCTCCGGCGCCCGATTGGGTGAAAGAGTTCGGCGAATGGCTCGATGAACGGATTGTGGCGGGTGACCGTGACGCGCTGATCCACTATCGCAGCCAAGCCCCATACGGGCGTGAAAACCATCCGACCGAGGAACATCTGTTGCCGCTCTATGTGGCGATGGGGGCGGCGGGTGATGGGGCACGCGGCGAGCGCATCCATACCAGCCACCAATATGGCGTGCTGATGATGGATGCCTATGCTTTTCATGCATAAAATGGCGTCATTGTCGGCTTGGGGGCCGATCTGTGATTGCTCTGATGCCTGAGGCGGGTTAAATGCCTGATATGGCACAGACAGATCGGCTTCTCATCGCGCTGGCCCAACTCGATCCGACGGTCGGGGATGTGGACGGCAATCTCGGCAAGGCCCGCGCGGCGCGTGCTCAGGCAGCGCTTCTCGGTGCGGATGTCGTCATGTTTCCCGAATTGTTTCTGGCGGGCTATCCGCCAGAGGATCTGGTGCTCAAACCGGCCTTCCAGCAGGCCTGTCGGGCCGCTTGCGATGCTTTGGCGCGCGAAACGGTAGACGGCGGCCCCACGGTGCTGATCGGCCTGCCATGGTTCGAGGACGGGGTTTTGACCAATGCCTTCGTGCATCTGGCAGGCGGGCGGATCGACGCCCTGCGCCACAAGGTCGATCTGCCAAATTACGGCGTGTTCGATGAAAAGCGTGTGTTTGCGGCCGGCCCCATGCCCGGCCCGATCGTGATCAAGGGCGTGCGCATCGGTCTGCCGATCTGCGAGGATATCTGGACGCCGGATGTGGTGGAATGTCTGGCCGAAACCGGATCTGAAATTATTCTCGTCCCCAATGGCTCGCCCTATTGGCGCGACAAAAACGATACGCGTTTGAATATCGCTGTCTCGCGGGTGACTGAAAGCGGCCTGCCGCTGGTCTATCTCAATCAGGTCGGCGGGCAGGATGAGCTGGTGTTTGACGGGGCCTCTTTCGTGCTCAATGCCAACGGAGCACTGGCGGTGCAGATGCCCGCTTTCCGCGAGCATTTGAGCCTGACCGAATGGACCCGCGGGCCAGGGGGCTGGGTGTGCAGCACCGGCGAGCGTCATCTGATCGAAGAGGGTGATCAGGGCGATTACGCGGCCTGTATGCTGGGCTTGCGCGATTATGTGAACAAGAACGGTTTCCCCGGTGTGGTTTTGGGCCTGTCGGGCGGGATTGATTCGGCCATCTGTGCGGCGATGGCGGTGGATGCGCTGGGGGCAGATCGCGTGCATGCGATCATGCTGCCGTCGCGCTACACCTCGAAAGACAGTCTGGAAGATGCCGCACTGTGCGCCACGGCACTCGGTATCCGTTATGACACGGTGCCGATCAGCGACACGGTCGATGCGTTCGAGGCCACGCTTGCGCCGCTGTTTGCCGGTCGCAAAGCCGATATTACCGAAGAAAACCTGCAAAGCCGCACGCGCGGCACCATTTTGATGGCCATTTCCAACAAATTCGGCCCGATGGTGGTGACCACCGGCAACAAATCCGAAATGTCGGTGGGCTATGCCACCATTTACGGCGATATGAATGGCGGCTTCAACCCGATCAAGGATCTCTACAAGATGGAGGTCTACCGCCTGTCGGATTTGCGCAATGCGTGGAAGCCCGAAGGCGCGCTGGGTCCGGACGGGGTGGTGATTCCGGTGCGGATTCTAACCAAAGCCCCGTCTGCCGAATTGCGCGACAACCAGACCGATCAGGACTCGCTGCCGCCCTACGAGGATCTGGATGCGGTGCTGGAACGGCTGGTCGAGCGCGAATTGCATGTCGCCGAGATCATTGCCGAAGGGTTTGACGGTGACATGGTGCGCCGGATCGAACGCCTTCTGCATCTGGCCGAATACAAGCGGCGGCAATCCGCGCCGGGCGTCAAGGTCACCCTGCGCAATTTCGGGCGCGACCGGCGCTATCCGATTGTCAATCGCTTCAGGGATCAGGGCCTGCCGCCCTACGAGCCTGATCAGGCTTTGCGCAAAAGCAGCTCGGCCGCCAATGTAATGGATATGACATGACCCCAAAAGTTCGCTTTGCTCCTTCGCCGACGGGGCGCATCCATATCGGCAATGCCCGCACGGCTTTGATGAACTGGCTGTTTGCCAAGCATCGCGGCGGCACTTTTGTGTTGCGCTTCGACGATACCGATCAGGAACGCTCGCGGCAGGAATATGCCGATTCCATCGAGGTTGATCTGAACTGGTTGGGCATCCATCCCGACGAAGTGGCGCGTCAGTCGCAGCGTTTTCCGCTCTATGCAGCGGCGGCTGAAAAGCTGAAGACTTTGGGCAGGCTTTACCCCTGCTATGAATCCGAGGACGAGCTGGACCGTCGCCGCAAGCGGCAGGCGGCTCGCGGGCTTCCCCCCGTCTATGACCGCGCGGCATTGGCCCTGACGGCCGACGAGATTGTCGCACTCGAGGCCGAGGGGCGCAAGCCGCATTGGCGGTTCAAGCTCGATCATCGCGTGGTGGCGTGGCGCGATCTGGTGCGCGGCGAATGCCATGTCGATTGCGCCTCGCTGTCCGATCCGGTGCTGGTGCGCGCCGACGGCACCTATCTCTATACGCTGCCTTCGGTCGTCGATGATGTCGATATGGCGATGACCCATATCATCCGCGGCGAGGATCACGTCACCAATACGGCCGTGCAAATCCAGCTGTTCGAATTGCTCGGCACGACCGTGCCGCAATTTGCCCATCACAATCTGTTGACCAATGCCAGCGGCGAAGGCCTGTCCAAGCGCATGGGGCATTTGTCGCTCGCCTCCTTGCGTGAAGAGGGACTGGAAGCCATGGCTGCGGCCTCGCTGGCGGTGCTGGTGGGATCATCGGAAGCGGTGCGGCCGATTGCCTCGCTCGCGGCACTCGCTCCTCTGGTCGATCTCGGCCGCTTGTCGCGGGCGCCCGCCCGTTTCGACGAGGCCGAATTGCACCATCTCAACGCCCGTCTGCTGCATGATGCCGATTTCGCCTCTGTCAAGGACCGCTTGCAGGCCTTGGGCCTTGCCGCCGACGAGGCCTTCTGGCTGGCGGTGCGCGGCAATCTTGCAAGCCTGAAGGATGCACTGGTCTGGTGGCAGGTCGTGAAAGGCCCGCAGGCTCCCGTTGCAACCGATGCCACTTTGCTGGCCGCGGCTGTCACCCTGCTGCCGCAAGAGCCGTGGGACCAGACCACATGGGGCGCATGGACCGCTGCCATCAAGGCCGAGACCGGCCTGTCGGGCCGCAACCTGTTCATGCCGCTGCGTCTGGCTTTGACGGGACACGAGCACGGGCCCGAACTCAAGGCCCTGTTGCCGCTGATCGGGCATGATCGGGCGTTGCGCAGGCTCAAGGGCGAAACCGCCTGAGACTTGTTGTTCCCGAGTCTTGGTTTTCCCGAGACTTGGTGTTGTTGCTGCTTATTCGCTGGCTTGCGACGTACTCGGCACGATCAGCCGGATTTTCTTCTTGGTGCCGTCGCTGTCGATGATCTCGATCATCCGGTCCGCTGAGGGCTTGATATTGGAAGGCTGGGCCGTTGCGGCCTCTGCCGTGCTGGCTGGTGTGGCCGCTTTGCCTTTGGGTTGATCGTTGCGCGGGCGCGACATTTCAAACGAGCGTTGTTCCGACACTTGCGCGTCTGAGCGGCCATTGACCGCCAGAATTTTTTCGGCCTCGGCCAGTGCCTCGCTCCAGTTCTGGCCCTGTTTGCGGCAGGCGCAAGCTGGGTCGGGCTTGTTCTGCCGGTATTTATAGGCAGTGGCGAGTTGGCCATAGGTGGCGCCGCCGTCAATGGTGGTTGCGGTTTCGGGATCCTGCCCGATCGGCGCGATATAGAGCGTGACGTCCGCATTGGGGCACGAGGCACGGCACAGATCGGCATCCAGCCCGAAGCGCGAACGGCTGGCCACCGAGCTGATCGGGAAATAGTAACCGTCACAACTGCGCACGCACAGGGTGCGATAGCCATAGCCCTTTTCGTCAACCGGGAAAGGTGTCATCAGCGGCTCGTCGGACATTTCATTGTCCGAGAACGGACTTTTTCCATTGCCGAACAGCAGATCCAGTAAACCGCTGCGGTTGGGCTGGCCACCGCGAGCACTGCCGGGGCGGCAATTGGCATCGACAGCCGCTTGCAGATTGGTTCGGCGTTCTTCCACGGCTGGATTGGTGTTGCGGGCTGCTTCGGCATTCAGAAACGAGATCGAGTTCTGATATTCGCGGATCTGGCGTTGCAGATCGGTGCATTGCTTGGGCGCATCGCTGAACATGTTGAAAATCTTGCGGGTGGTGGAGTCGCAACCCACCTGCTTGTAATAATCCTGCGTGCGGCGCAAATCGGCCTGCACATTGCGCACGGCTTCCTGATTGGCGGGCGAACCACCGGCGCGATCCAGCCCCACCAGCTCGGCGCGCAGGCTTTCGCAATATTGCGACTGGGCCATCACGGGGGCGGCCATAGCCAGCAGAACGAGAACCAAGCCCGGAAGTTTGAGGCGTTGCGCCATAAAGCCAGCCATCCTTTGAATCAGCCCGTCACATCCAGCGTTTCAAGCAATGCCTTAACGCGCGGCCGGCAGGAATGCACGAGGATTTTGACCATATGATGGCCGGTTCAACAGGGAAAAGCGGAGCTTATCTGGTGCAGGTGATCAATACGCCATTGCGCGGTGTGCTGCGCAGCGAGGTTGTAGCCAGCTTGGCGGTGATGTCACCTGCGGGGACCGGCTCGAAGGCGATGGCCTGATTGTAGCCTTTGGCATCGCACCAGGCATTGGCGACAATCTGGGCACAGCTGTTGCTGGTGGTCATGCAGGCTTCCAGATCATAGCCGTCATGGGCGGGGATCACGAAACGGCGGATTTCCTCGGCATGGGCTGCCAGCGGAACGACGGGCACAGCCAATGCCAGCATCAGGGCAAAACCGGCGAATTGGCGCAATGGGGGGAGGCGATTCATCATGGACCCGTTTATGTCGTCGCAAAAGTGGCCGCAATATGGCGATCAATTCCTTCCCAAAACGTTAATTCCGGGCATGAACACCGATTATGATGAACGAAAGGTGAGTGTCCCGGACGGGACTTTTTATAGGCTTTGGCTTGACCTCGGCGCGACAAAGGCGCATGTTGTCCTCATGAAAACGACGATGATGAACACGATTGCGATCATTTGCGGCTAGCATCATTGCTGGCCGGCCCCGTCATTTTCCCTCCAAGGATCGATACGGACACCGGCCAGCGGCAGGTCGCATTATGCTTTGCGCTCTGACATGCTATGCCCACCGAACGACTGGACGATTTTGATGGCCTTGCAGCTTTACAACACCCTGACCCGCACCAAGCAGGCCTTTGCGCCGATCGATGCTGCCAATGTGCGCATGTATGTGTGCGGACCGACGGTGTATGACTTTGCCCATATCGGCAATGCGCGGCCTGTCATCGTGTTCGATGTGCTGTTTCGCCTGTTGCGGCATCTCTATGGCGAAAGCCATGTCACCTATGTGCGCAACATCACCGATGTCGATGACAAGATCAACGAGCGTGCGGCGCGTGATTTTCCCGCTCTGGCGTTGAACGAGGCGATCCGTCGGGTGACCGAAACCACCGCCGGCCAGTTCCACGCGGATGTCGCGGCTCTGGGCTGCCTGCCGCCCAGCATCGAGCCGCGTGCCACAGAGCATATCGACGAGATGAGACAGATCATCGAGCGGCTGGTCACAGGCGGTTTTGCCTATGTGGCCGAAGGCCATGTGCTGTTTTCGCCCGCCGCCCAAAACACGGCCGGCGGTGTGCTGCCGCGCTATGGCGCGCTGGCCAACCGCTCGCTCGATGACATGATTGCCGGCGCGCGGGTCGATGTCGCGCCCTACAAACAGGACCCGACCGATTTCGTGCTGTGGAAGCCCTCCAAAGAGGGCGAACCGGGCTGGCCGTCCCCCTGCGGGATCGCCTCGCCGGGACGTCCGGGCTGGCATATCGAATGCTCGGCGATGAGCTGGAAACATCTGGGCGAAGTGTTCGACATCCATGGCGGCGGGATTGATCTGGTGTTCCCCCACCACGAGAACGAGGTGGCGCAATCCACCTGCGCCTTCGGCCATCCGGCGATGGCGAATGTGTTCATGCATAACGGTTTTCTTCAGGTCGAGGGCAAGAAAATGTCCAAGAGCGAGGGGAATTTCGTCACCATCAACGAGTTGCTGGCGACCGACCATTTCGGCGGGCGGGCGTGGTCGGGGCAGGTGCTGCGTCTGGCGATGCTGCGCAGCCATTACCGCCAGCCGATCGACTTTACGGTGGCCTCGCTGCAAGAAACCATCGCCACGCTGGAACGCCTGTTCGACAAAGCCGAAGGACAGACAAACGGTCCGGTCGATGCGGAGGTTCTCGCTGTCTTGTGCGATGATTTGAACCTGCCGGGCGCATTGGCCCGCATCCATCACATCAAGGATCCCGCCATTCTGGCCGGTACCCTGTCTTTGTTAGGATTTTCCATGAATCGCGATGATTTAAAATCTTCCGGTCCCCAAATCTCTGTCGATGAAGAGGCGGTCCAGGCCCTGATCGATGCCCGCATTGCGGCGCGCAACGGCAAGGATTGGGCGGAATCGGACCGCATCCGCGACGAGCTGCTGGCGCTCAATATCCAGATCATGGACAGCAAAGATCCCGTGACCGGCGAGCTGAAAACCGAGTGGGAGGTCAAGCGGTGACGGTCAAACGTCTTTCCGACACGGTGGCCCCTGCCTTGCGGCCTTTTCTGCCCAAGGATACCCCGATGCTGGCCCGCATCTACCGCGCCAGCATCGAACAATTGGCGGCCGAGGATTATTCCCACAGCCAGATCGAGGCGTGGGTGTCTTTGGCCGATGACGAGGCGGCCTTCGGCGAGCGGTTGGGCCAGTCTCTGACCCTGATCGCAACGCTCAACGGCCTGCCCGCGGGCTTTATCAGCCTCAAAGGGGCCGATCATATCGACATGCTCTATGTTGCCCCCGGCGTGGCGCGGCAGGGTGTCGGCAGTTTTCTGCTCGACGCCATCGAGAAAATTGCCGGAGCACGCGGCGCAACCCGCTTGAGCGTCGATGCCAGCGATACCGCCAGCCCGTTTTTCGAGCACCATCTCTATCTGGTCGAGCGGCGCAATACCGTGCCGGTCAATGATGAATGGCTGGGCAATACCACGCTTTACCGTTTTCTTTCGACCAGCCAGCCGGTGCCGGATGCGTCCGCGCCGAACGGCCCGTTGCACTGACAGGTTTGACCATGACCCTTTCCGCACCCGCTGCCCCTGACCGGCTCTACCTGTTCGATACGACCCTGCGTGACGGCGCGCAGACCACGGGTGTCGATTTCTCGCTGGAGGACAAGCGGCAGGTCGCCACGTTGCTGGACCGGCTGGGTGTGGATTATGTCGAAGGCGGCTATCCCGGCGCCAATCCGCTCGACAGCGAATTTTTCCTTCAAAAACCGACCAAAAAGGCGCGGTTTGTCGCCTTCGGCATGACCAAGCGGGCAGGGCGCTCGGTCTCCAACGATCCCGGTTTCAACGCGCTGCTCGACAATGCCGCCGACAGCGTCTGTCTGGTCGCCAAGGCATGGGATTATCACGTCCATGTCGCGCTGGGCATTTCGCTGGAAGAAAACATCGAAAGCATCACAGAGTCCGTTGCCGCCATCGTCGCCCATGGCAAAGAGGCCATGCTGGATTGCGAGCATTTCTTTGACGGGTTCAAGGCCAACCCGTCCTATGCGGTCTCCTGTGCCAAGGCGGCGCATGCGGCAGGCGCGCGCTGGGTGGTGTTGTGCGACACCAATGGCGGCACTTTGCCGCACGAGATCGAAGCGATTGTGAGCGAGGTTGCCCGCCATGTGCCCGGCAGCCATCTGGGCATCCACACCCATGACGATACCGGCAATGCGGTGGCCAATTCGCTGGCGGCGGTGCGCGCCGGTGTGCGGCAGGTGCAAGGCACGCTGAATGGCTTGGGCGAACGTTGCGGCAATGCCAATCTGGTGACACTGATCCCGACTTTGGTGCTCAAATCCGCTTTTTCGGATCTTGTGACCACCGGCATCGATGCCGCACGGCTGGCCGATCTGACCGCCATTTCGCGCACCATGGATGAATTGCTCAATCGTTCACCGCAACGCCATGTGCCCTATGTCGGCGCGTCGGCCTTTGCGACCAAAGCAGGCATCCATGCCTCGGCGGTGATGAAGGATCCCAAAACCTACGAGCATGTCGAGCCGGAATCGGTCGGCAATCGCCGGATTTTGCTGGTGTCCGATCAGGCCGGAAAGTCCAATATTCTGGCTGAGCTGGATCGCTTGGGCATCGAGGTCAACAACAAGGATCCGCGCGTGTTGCGCCTGCTCGACGAGGTCAAGGAGCGCGAGGCGCAGGGCTATGCCTATGAAGGGGCCGATGCCAGTTTCTTCCTGCTGGCCAAGCGGGTGCTTGGCGAAGTGCCGGAATTTTTCAAGGTCGAGCGGTTCAAGGTCAATGTCGAACGCCGCTACAATGCCAGCGGTGAATTGGTGACGGTCGCCGAAGCGATAGCCAAGGTGCGGGTGGGGGACGAGGTTTTCATTTCCGCAGCCGAAGGCAATGGTCCG
>CAIYZJ010000018.1 GCA_903930675.1 uncultured Hyphomicrobiales bacterium | reverse complement strand
GCGCCGGTTTCACCGGTCAGCACGCCCAGACCCGCCTCGAAGCCGAGCGTCAACTTGTCGATCAGCACGATGTCGCGGATGGACAGTTCAACCAGCATCAGCCCACCCCCCGACGCAGCGGCTACAGGCTCTGATTAACCCAGACCGAAGCTTTTGAAGGCTTTGCTCATCCATGAATCTGTGCTTTCGCGCGGCTCGAGACCCTTGGTCTGCAGCAAAGTATAGGTGTCTTTATACCACACGGAATCGGGGTAATTGTGTCCCAAAATCGCGGCCGCCGTCTGCGCCTCGTTCATGATGCCCAAAGCCAGATAGGCTTCGACCAGACGGGCCAGTGCTTCCTCGGCCTGATTGGTACGCTGGTAATTGGAGACCACCGTACGGAACCGGTTGATCGCGGCAGTATAATTCCGTTTTTTCAGGTAGAAGCGCGCAATATCCATCTCGCGGCCAGCCAGTTGGTCCTGCACGACGGTGATCTTGTAGCGGCTGTCTTCGACATATTCGGATTTCGGCCAACGCTCGACCACTTCGCGGAAAGCCATCAGGGCCTTGTCGGCCCGATCCTGATCGCGCGCGGTATCGGGAATCTGGTTGTAATAGGAATTGGCTACCATGTAGGCCGCATAGGCGGCATCGTCACTGGCGGGATAAAGGCCGAGGAAACGCTTGCCGGTGATGGCGGCTTCGTCAAAATTGCGGGCATTGTAATGGGCGAAGGTCTGCATGATCAGAGCCTTTTTCGACCAGGTCGAAAACGGATATTCACGATCCACCTTGGCAAACCGCTTGGCCGCGCTGTCGAACGAGTTCTCGCTCAGAAAAGCAAGCCCTTGATTATACATGACTTCTGCAGCAATAGCCGGTTTGATTTCGGGCTTGTAGACCTCGTCTTCCCCGAAGGGATTGAGCGAGGACAGGGTATCGCAACCAGCCAGTGATACAGCCAGCATGACAGCGACGAGCGGGAATGTGAGGCGCGATGACAGGCGGAGCTGCGAGCCGGGCTTAAAACGCAAGGTCATTCTCTGGAGCATCCTCTGGAGCGGGGCCACGGTACGCGTACCGCCAATTGCAGGCCACCTTAGCGCAAAATTATGGCAGATTCCAGACTTGTATTGAGGCGGCTGCCCGCAAAAACCAGATGTGGTTTATGCATATTTACCCGTTAAAGCAGGTAAAATCATGAGAAGGCATAATTCTCAGGCTTCGGCCACGGCCACAGCGGAGCTTGGCAAGCCACCCATGCCGGATGCGGCCTGCGAGGCGGTGACCAGACGATAGGCGTCCTGATCGGCAAACAGAGCCTGCAGGATCGACACATTCATCTTGTGGCCGCCGCAATAGGAACGGTATTTGCCGATGATCGGCGCACCGGCCAAAGACAGATCGCCGATGGCATCAAGGGTCTTGTGACGGACGAATTCATCGGGCCAGCGGGTGCCGTCGGGGTTGAGCACGCCGTCATCGCCCAGAGCAACGGTGTTGTCGAGCGAAGCGCCCAGCGCGTAACCGGCGCGGCGCAGATGCTCGACATCCTTCATGAAACCGAAGGTGCGGGCGCGTGAAATTTCTTTGCGGAAGGTGCGCAGATCGAGATCGATCATCTTCTTCTGACGGCCGATCACCGGTGTCGGGAAGTCGATTTCGACCTCGAGCCTGAAACCGGAATCATGGGGCACCAGTTCGGCCCAGCCACGGCCCTGTTCGATCCGCACGGGCTTCAGAATTTCGATATAGCGGCGGGGCGCGGAAAAACGCACCATGCCGGCTTCATCAATGGCCTCCAAAAAAGCGGCGGACGAGCCGTCCATGATCGGCATTTCGGGTCCGTCGATCTCGATCAGCACATTGTCAAGACCGGCTGCATAGAGGGCCGCCATCAGATGTTCGATTGTCGAGACCGATCCGGTTTCCGCATCACCGATCACCGTGCACAATTCGGTGGCAGAGACAGACTTCCAGTTCGCCTTGATGCGGCGGTCACGGCCATCGGGCAGACCGGTGCGCAAAAACACGATGCCGGTATCGGCATTGGCAGGATGCATGATCATATGGACCGGCTGGCCGCCATGAACCCCGAAACCTGAGAGTTCCACGCTGTTGCGGATGGTGGTTTGCTTGGTCTGCATCATTGTGTCGTTGCCTTTTTTCAAATGGGACGGCTTTACGCAATTCCACTTCGTGTGACGGGTTTACGCCAAGCCCGCCCAACAGAAAAATCAAGCTTTATAACGATTTGTTACAATCGCCATCCCATTGATTTCAAACAGCAAAAAACCCGCCAATTGCTTGGCGGGCTGTTAACCATCTGTGGATTGTGACATCCCCGGTCAAATCGGGAGAGAGCGTGCCTCTCCCGATGCCGGAGAACTCAGTTGGGGAGAACTCAGTTGGACTGGCGGCGCAAGAAAGCCGGAATTTCCAGCTGGTCGTCTTCGAAAGCGCGGGACTGGTTCTGCGGCTGCGGCTGCAAGGCAGGACGCTTGGCGAAATCCTGATGGGCCATCGGCGCACCCATCATCGTGTCGGCGCTCTGGCGCGGCTCGGCGGGAGCCTGAACCGGTGCGCGCGGAGCCTGTGCTTCCGGCTCGGCACGCTCGGTCTTGCGACCGAAACCTGCTGCGGCCAGACGGTCGATCAGCGAGGCGCGCTTGCGCTCGGGGGCAGGCTCCGGGGCAGCGGTGCCGCGCGAAGCGGCATAGCTCTGCTGGGCCACCAGCGGCAGATCCTCGATCCGCGGCATGCGCGGGGCGCGGACAGGCTGTTCGGGCTGTGGCGGAATGAACGAGGTCGGGGCCTGATAGGCGGGAGCCTGATAGGCTGGCGTCTGTGCGGCTGGCTGCTGATAGGCGGGAGCCTGATAAGCAGGAGCCTGTGGCGCTGCGGGCTGATAGGCAGGAGCCTGCGGGGCCTCGTAGCGGTCATAGGCCGGAGCGGCAGCAGGCTGGCGCATGGCAGGCTGTCGAGCCGGCGCGGAAGGCGCATTCATGGTTGCTGGACGCAGCGAAACATCGGCATAGGACTGCGGCGCAGGAGCGGCCTGCATATGCGGACGGGCAACGGCGGCAGCACGCAAGCTTGCTTCTTCATCGGCGCGCTGGGCGACGCGGGACTGTTCCTGCAAGTCGTTCTGGAAACGGGCAGCCGCTTCGGCAATCCGTGCCTCGGTGGTGGCAAGGCCCTTGTCGCGCATCATTTCGGCATAGTCGATACCGGTGGCCACAACCGACACGCGGACAATGCCTTCGAGCGAATCGTCACGGGTCGCACCGAAGATCACATTGGCTTCGTGATCGACTTCCTCGCGGATGCGGGTAGCGGCTTCGTCGACTTCGTAAAGGGTCAGGTCCGAGCCGCCGGTGATCGAGATCAGCAGGCCGCGCGCGCCTTTCATCGACACATCGTCGAGCAACGGATTGGCAATGGCGGCTTCGGCGGCACGCAGAGCGCGCTTTTCGCCGCTGGCTTCGCCCGTGCCCATCATCGCCTTGCCCATTTCGCGCATCACGGCGCGCACGTCGGCGAAGTCGAGATTGATCAGGCCTTCCTTGACCATCAGATCGGTGATGCAGGCAACGCCCGAATACAGCACACGGTCTGCCATGGCGAAAGCATCGGCAAAGGTGGTCTGCTCGTTGGCGACGCGGAACAGGTTCTGGTTCGGGATGACAATCAGCGTATCAACCGATTTCTGCAATTCGTTGATCCCCGCCTCGGCCAGCTTCATGCGGCGGGTGCCTTCGAAATGGAACGGCTTGGTGACAACACCGACGGTCAGAATACCGAGTTCGCGGGCCGCGCGGGCCACGATCGGCGCTGCACCGGTGCCGGTTCCGCCGCCCATGCCTGCGGTGACGAACACCATATGCGCGCCAGCCAGTTGGTCGCGGATTTCGTCAATCACCTCTTCGGCAGCCGCACGACCGACTTCTGGTTGCGAACCCGCCCCCAGACCCTCGGTCACCTGGATTCCCATCTGGATCACCCGATGCGCCTTGGTGGCGGTCAATGCCTGCGCATCGGTATTGCCAACCACGAACTCGCAGCCCTGCAGGCCCAGTTCGATCATGTTGTTGACGGCATTGCCACCGGCACCGCCGACACCGAACACGGTAATTCTTGGTTTCAATTCGCGGATATCCGGAACCTTAAGATTGATTGTCATCGTTCTGGCCTCTCGATTATGGTGCAAAGCACCTCGTCACTCTTTTGTATCCGGCATCACCGCCTAGCGCGCTTCAGCCTACTAAAAACTCTCTTTGAGCCAACGGCCCATCCTGTGCAGATAGCCATCCGTGCCTGTGGCCAGATAGCTGCCTTCCACAGGTTCGAACCGCTCCAGTCCCGCCACTTGCGGATAGACCAGAAGCCCGATGGTCGCGGCAAAGGCCGGTCCCTTCATGGCATCCGGCAGACCCTGCACACCCAGCGGACGGCCCACGCGCACCTGTTTCGACAGAATACGTCGCGCCAGATCGGGCATGCCCAGCAATTGGGCGGTGCCACCGGTCAGCACGATTCTTCTGTTCATCACACCACCTAAACCGGCAGCGTTGAGTCGATCACGCACAAATTCAAGGATTTCTTCAACCCTTGGTTTAATAACGCGAACAAGATGCGATTTGGGCACATGATGAACGGCATTGCGATCTTCATCATCAACAGATTCGACGGCAATTGTCTCGCGATCATCCGAAGCCGAAGCGATTGTCGAGCCATAAAGTGTCTTCAAACGCTCGGCATGGCTCAAAGTGGTGGTAAATCCGCGGGCAATATCCATGGTGATGTGGTTGCCGCCGACGGCAACCGCGTCGGTATGCACCAGTGCCCCGCCGTGGAACACGCCGACACTGGTGGTTCCCGCGCCGAAATCGACCACGGCCACGCCCATTTCGGCCTCGTCATCGACAAGTACCGACAGGCCAGCCGCATAGGGACCGGCCACAACCGCCTCGACTTCCAGATGGCAACGCTCAACCGCCAGCATCAGATTGCGCACGGCATATTCATCGCTGGTGACGACATGCATATCGACACCGAGCTTGCGGCCAATCATGCCCTGCGGATCGCGGATGCCGCGCGCGCCATCAAGGCTGAAACCGGTTTCGAGCGCATGCAAGATCGTGCGTTGCGGCATCACCGCATTGACGCTGGCCGCACCGAAAGCACGGTTGATGTCGCCGGAAGAAACGGATTCACCACGCAAACCGACCTCGGCGGACAGGCTGCGCGAACCGAGACGGCCGCCTGTGGTGCTGACAATCACCGAGCGGATTTCAACCCTCGCCATGCGTTCGGCGGCATCGACAGCCTGACGGATCGACTGTTCGGCGGCATCGAGATCGACAACCGCACCGGCTTTCAACCCGCGCGAACGCTGGTGGCCGATCCCGATGATCTGGGCGCGATGCGTACGGCCACGCAGCAAATCGCTGTCACCGGCAGGTTCGAGACGGGCAATCAGGCACACAACCTTGCTGGTGCCGACATCCAGCACCGACACAATCGAACTGCGGCGCGGCGACACCGGCTTCATCCGCGGAGTGAGATCGGTATAACGGCTCATGTCGTGCTCCCTTTGACTTTCGAGAGCTTCTTTTGGGTCTCAAGGCGCTCGGACAGGGCTTCTTCGGTCAAGCGCAGCACAACCCTATCGGGCATGCGCAAATCAACCGCCAGAATGGAGCGATCAAGCAATTTCTGCTCTTTGATCAATATGGACAGACGCGACAAAGCCTCGGCCTCGCCGTCTTCGGGCAGACGTGCCTCGATGCCCCGATCAAGCCGCAACGTCCAGCGACGCGAGCCGACAAGAGTGGCTGCGGTCACGCGCGATTTCAACTCGGGCTGGGCTTCCAGCATTTTGAACAAGGCGGCGGCGCGCTTGTTTGCCCCTTCACCGACCACCAAAGGCACACCGGCAGGCACATCACCCCTGAATTTATCGATCACGGCCCCGTCCGGCGCTATCACGCTCAGGGCACCGTGGTTCTGCCAAAGCGCGAACCCTTCGCGCTCGGTGATATGGATTGCCAAACCATGGGGATAGTTCTTGCGGATTTCGACATCCTTGATCATCGGCACCGACAGTAGGCGATCACGCATTGCGTCAATATCAATGAACGGCAAGGCCTGCCCTGTAGCCAGACCCGAGAATTTCAGCACATCGGCCTGCGACAGATCGCCGAGACCCGACATGGTAATATGCTGGACGTCAAAGCCCATCGAGCGGCCCACCGCATGGAAGGGGTCGCCATAAGCTGCCAGAAACGCATCGGCATGACCGCCACGCACAATGCCGTAGGAGAAAGACAGGCCAACAAGCGCAACCGCCAGAAAGCCACCCAGACCATGCGGGATGGCATCAACCAGCTTGCTTGCGGATTCCGCGACACGGGAGCGGCCCGAACGCCAGCGGCGACGATGCGCAGAAGGGGACATGCCGAAACCTTCGGCAAAACCCCGATCTTTTATCTGTCGCAGGAGGCGTCTTCCACCATCCATCTTACCAACTCACCAAAAGAAAGCCCTGCATGGGCGGCCAATTCCGGCACAAGAGAGGTTTCGGTCATTCCGGGTTGCGTGTTGACTTCGAGGCAGATGAGCCGTCCGGACCCATCCGGTTGCTCGTCGAAACGAAAATCAGCGCGACTTACACCCCGACATCCCAATGCCCTATGTGCCGTCAGAGCCAATTCTTGAACAGTTTGGTAAATAAATGGTTTAAGATCTGTCGCATGAATGTGGATTGAGCCGCCTTTTGCATATTTAGCGTCAAAATCGTAAAAAAAGCCTGAAGATGGACGGATCTCGATCACCCCGAGGGCGCGGTCATCCATCACCGCGCAGGTCAATTCGCGTCCGGGAATGAATTCTTCGACCAGCACTGATTCGCCATAGGGCCAGTCGGAACGCGACAATTCCTGCGGCGGATGGCTGCGGTCCCCGGTGACGATGATGACGCCGACCGACGAGCCCTCGCTGACCGGTTTGATCACATAGGGAGCGGGCAGCATATGCTGTTTGGCGGCCTCGAACCGGCTCACCGTCACCCCGTGCGCCACCGGCACACCGGCTGCGGCCATCACGGCCTTGGCGCGGTACTTCTGCATGGCCAGCGAGGAGGCCAGCACGCCCGAATGGGTATAGGGGATGCGCTGCATTTCCAGCACGCCCTGCACGATCCCGTCCTCGCCGAACCGGCCATGCAGCGCGTTGAACACCACATCGGGGCGCAAACGGGCCAGGGCATCGGCCAGATCATGGCCGACATCGATGCGCGAGACACGAAAGCCCTCGCCTTCCAGCGCCGAGGCACAGGCCGCACCCGACCACAGGCTCACCGGACGCTCGGCCGACAGGCCACCCATCAGCACCGCCACATGTTTTGTCATCCGACCAACCCACTTTGTGTCACACGGGGATCGGCCATGCCGATCCGGCGAATTTCCCATTCCAGCGCCACGCCGGTGTGATCCAGCACGCGCTGGCGCACGGCCTCGCCCAGCGCCTCGATATCGGTGGCTGTCGCGCCCGCATCGGCGACCAGAAAATTGCAATGCAGGGTCGACACCTGCGCCCCGCCGCAACGCAAGCCGCGACAGCCCGCCTGATCGACCAGCTCCCACGCTTTCGCGCCTTCGGGATTTTTGAAGGTCGAACCGCCCGTGCGGGTATTGACCGGCTGGGTGGCAGCGCGCTCCGAGGAAATCTCGTTCATCCGCGCCAGAATATCCTCTTTGCGTCCGGCGCGTCCGCGCAACACGGCTTGGGTAAAAATCCAGTCCTGCGGGGCATGGCTGTGTCGATAGGTGAAATCCATGATGGCAGGCGTGACCCGATGCAGGCGGCCGCGACGGTCGAGCGCGCGGGCAGACTCAAACACCTGCGCGATCTCGCCGCCATAGGCGCCGCCATTCATCCGCAAGGCCCCGCCGATGGTGCCCGGTATGCCGCGCAGAAAACTCAAGCCGTCGATCGAATGATCTGCGGCCAACCGCGCGACTTTGACATCAACCGCCCCTGCCCCGACCCTGAGACGGTGGTTGTCGAGCACCTCGGTGTCCTGAAAGCCGCGGCCCAGCTGGATCACCACGCCTTCAACCCCGCCGTCACGCACCAGCAGGTTGGAGCCCAACCCGATCACACAGATTTTGATGTCGTCGGGCAGGCAGGACAGAAACAGCGCCAGATCGGCCTCGTCTTCCGGCTCGAACAACACCTGGGCCGGACCGCCCGTGCGAAACCATGAATAGCCCGCCAAAGGCGCGTTGGCCGTCATCGCACCGCGCAAATGCGGCATCAAAGCCTGCAATGAGGGCACAATGTCGGCAAAGCGCATCATGAGGGCTGGTCCAGTGCGGCAAGTTCCGCAGGCAGCGCATAGGCCCATTGGGTAATCGTGCCTGCGCCGAGGAAAATGATGTAATCATCGGGCTTGGCTTGGGCATGGATCAGTTTGGCCAGCGATTCAGGCTTGTCGAGTGCAACCACCTGACGGTGGCCATGCGCCTTCAGGGCCAGCACCAGACTGTCACGATCGGCACCGGCAATCGGCTGCTCGCCTGCGGCATAGACATCGGACACAAACACGCTGTCGGCATCGTTGAAACAGGTGGCGAATTGCTCGAACAAAGCCGAGAGGCGCGAATAGCGATGCGGCTGCACCACCGCGATCACGCGGCCTGTTGTCGAGGCGCGAGCGGCCCTGAGCACGGCGGCGATTTCGACCGGATGATGGCCGTAATCGTCAAAGATCACCGCGCCGTTCCATTCGCCCGTGCGGGTAAAGCGGCGTTTGACCCCGCCAAAGCCTTTCAAAGCCTCGCGGATGGCATCGGCGGGCATGCCGAGGTGGAAGGCGACTGCGATGGCGGCGGTGGCATTCAAGGCATTGTGATGGCCCGGCATCGGCAGGCTCAAGCCGTCGATCACCGTCAAAGTCCCGCTTTTACGCTCTCGGATGGTCACGCTGAACCGCGAACGGCCGCCGCCGAGGTCGATATCGGACAGCCGCACATCGGCTTGCGGATTTTCGCCATAGGTGATGACACGGCGATCCTCGATCTTGCCGACCAGTTCCTGCACGGTCGGATGATCCAGACACATCACCGCAAAGCCGTAAAACGGCAGGTTTTCGACAAAGGAGCGGAACGCATCCTTGATCGCATCGAAGGTTTTGAAATGGTCGAGATGTTCGGGGTCGATATTGGTGATCACCGCGACATCGGCGGGCAGCTTCAGGAATGTGCCGTCCGATTCATCGGCCTCCACCACCATCCATTCGCCCGCGCCCAGCCGCGCATTGGTGCCATAGGCATTGATGATCCCGCCATTGATCACAGTCGGGTCGAACCGTCCGGCATCCAGCAAAGTGGCGACCAGCGAGGTCGTGGTGGTCTTGCCATGGGTTCCGGCAATCGCCACGCATTGCTTCAACCGCATCAATTCGGCCAGCATTTCGGCGCGGCGCACCACCGGAATGCGGCGTTCGCGCGCCGCCATCAATTCGGGATTGTCGCGGCGGATCGCGGTCGACACCACCACCACCTCGGCCTTGCCGATATTGTCGCCGGAATGGCCGACAAACACCGTCATGCCCAGATCGCGCAAGCGTTTGACATTGGCATTGTCGGACGCATCCGACCCTTGCACCAGATAGCCGAGATTATGCAGCACTTCGGCAATGCCGGACATGCCGATCCCGCCAATTCCGACAAAATGAATGGCACCCAGTTCACTCGGCAATTTCATTGCGACAACCCGCCTTCTGTTCCAACAGTCTCGAGCACCAGATCGGCGAAGCGTTCGGCTCCGTCGGTGATGCCGCGCTTTTTTGCGCTTTGCGCTGAATCGGTCAAAGATTTTGTATCCGTCATCAGCTGTTGCAGCCGCTGCGACAGCCATTGCGGTGTAAAGGCCGCCTGAGTGATGACATCCGCCGCCCCCGCCGCTGCCAAAAATGCTGCATTGGCCGCCTGATCATTGTCGAGCGAATGGGGCAGAGGCACGAGGATCGACGGCCTGCCGATCGCCGCCAGCTCCGCCACCGTCGACGCGCCCGCCCGCCCGATCACCAGATGCGCCTTGGCGATCCGCTCCGGCAGGTCGGCAAAAAAGGCCGTCACCTCGGCCCCGACGCCGGAAGCCGCATAGCTTTGGCGCACCCGCTCCACATCCTCGGCGCGCGCCTGCTGGACAATATGCAACCGCTTGCGCAGTTCTTCGGGCAACAAGGCCACCGCCTCGGGCACGCAATCACTCATCACGCGCGCGCCTTGCGAACCGCCTGTTACCAACAGTTCAAACACGCTTTGTGCCGTCAAAGCGGGATAGGGCCGGATCGCTTGCAGAACCGCAGGGCGCAAGGGATTGCCGACAAACCGCGCTTTGGCAGTAAGCAACCCGTCAAGCCCTTTGACCAGCGCAAGCCCCGTGCCGATGGCGCGCACTTTGGGGGCCAGAAAACGGTTGGCCCGCCCCAGCACGCCGTTTTGCTCGTGCAGCACGCTCGGCACACCCAGCAGCCACGCCGCCAGCACGGGCGGGACAGTCGGATAGCCGCCAAACCCCACCACCACCGCGGGCCGGACCTGCCTGATCAGCTTCACGGCCCTGACAAATCCCGATAGCAGCCGGAAACCGGTGGCCAGCACGGCCAGAGGATGGCGGGATTTGAAGGTGGCCGAAGGGATCATGAACACATGACCGGACGCAAATTGCGTGCTGTGTTGCAGCACCCGCTCGTCGGTCGCCAAGACAACCTGATAGCCGCGCGTTCTCAGCACCGCTGCCAAAGCCTCGGCAGGGAACAAATGCCCCCCCGTCCCGCCTGCAGCCAGCATGATCGGTGCCGTGGCCTTCATGCCTGTAACCCCGCTTTCAAGGCGCTGTCATCGATGGCCTCGCGATGGATGAAGGCGCGCGGCGGCGCATATTCGGAGCGAGGCCGCTTGCGGGTCACCGCCAGCAAAAAGCCCATGCCCAGAGCCAGCGAAATCAGCGAGGAGCCGCCATAGGAGATAAACGGCAGGGTCATGCCCTTGGCGGGCATCAACTGTACATTCACCGCCATATTGATGCAGGACTGGATCCCGAACAGCATCACCAGTCCGGCCGCAGCCAGACGGCAGAACGGCTCGTCGGAGCGCCGCGCCATCACAAGACCGCGCAGCACCACCGCCATGAACAGCAACAGGATCAGCAGGCAAACGACAATGCCGAATTCCTCGGCTGTCACGGCAAAGATAAAATCGGTATGGCTGTCGGGCAGAATCCGCTTCACCGTGCCCTCGCCCGGTCCCTTGCCGAGCCAACCGCCCTGCATGAAGCTTTCCATCGCATTGTCGACCTGAAACGTATCGCCCGATTGCTTGTCCATGAAGCGGCTGATGCGGGCTTTGACATGCGGCAGCAGATGATAGGCCGCCGTCATGCCGCCGACACCGACACCGGTCAGGCCGACCACCCAGAAAATATGCAGGCCCGAGAGAAACACCAGCCCGCCCCACACCATCGCCATCAGACCCGTCTGGCCGATATCGGGCTGCAGGACCACCGGAACCAGCGTGGCGATCAGCAGGACAAAACCGATGATATTGCCCGGCACATCCTTGCGCCTTCCCCCTTCCGAGAAGGCCCAGGCGACCAGCACCACAAAGGCCGGTTTGAGAAATTCCGAGGGCTGGATGCTCATGCCCGCCAGATTGACCCAGCGGCGCGCGCCTTTGACCTCGACACCCCAGACCAAAGCGGCAAACACCAGCGCCATACTGCCGAAATAGACCAGCAAAGCCGCCCGGCGCACATAACGCGGATTGAGGAAGCTGACCAACAACATCACGCAAGCCGCAGGGATCATGAAAAAGATCTGCCGCTTGACGAAATGGAATTGCGGCAGACCCAGACGGTCGGCCACCGGCGGGGAACCCGCCAGACAGAGAATGATACCCGCCAGCATCAAAGCGAAGACCAGTCCCAGCATCACCCGGTCCACCGTCCACCACCAATCGATAAACGGCGAGCGTTCTACCCGTGACGGCATGTCAGGCGTCCTTTCCCATGGGTCTGAAACCCGTCATGGCTTCGGCCATGTCCTTGAAGCGCGCTCCGCGCACCTCGAAATTCGGAAATTGATCATAAGAGGCGCAAGCGGGCGACAGCAGAACTACGGGTTCTTGCTCACCGGAGGCATTGGCGCGTTCTACTGCTTGCGCAAAAGCCTGTTCCAGCGTGCCGCAATCGCTGAAAGGCACGTCGTCGCCCAATTGGCCTGCGAACAACGGGGTGGATTTGCCGATCAGATAGGCATGGGCAATCCGGTTGAAATAGGGTTTCAACCCGTCAATCCCGCCCTCTTTCGCGACACCGCCGATAATCCAGTGGATACCGCCGGCAAAGCTTGCCAATGCCTTCCCGGCAGCCTCGGCATTGGTGGCCTTGGAATCATTGACAATCAAGGCGCGGCCCGCATGGCCGAGCGGTTGCATCCGGTGCGCCAGACCGGGGAAGGAGCGCAAACCGCGCCGGATCGTCTCCCCGTCCACACCCAGAGCCAGCACCGTTGCAATGGCTGCCGCCGCGTTCTGGGCATTGTGCACCCCGCGCAGCGAAGCAATGCCTGCC
Organism: uncultured Hyphomicrobiales bacterium; assembly: GCA_903930675.1. Taxonomy (GTDB): domain Bacteria; phylum Pseudomonadota; class Alphaproteobacteria; order Rhizobiales; family Beijerinckiaceae; genus CAIYZJ01. The sequence continues at coordinate 9,509 of CAIYZJ010000018.1, read as the reverse complement.
AGATCGGCCACATCCATTTCCCCGTCGGGCCCGTTGAGGACAAGGCGGGTGCCATCGCGGCTGATGCCGTCCTGAAGGGGATGGTCCATCGACAGGCGCACAAGCGGATGGTCCTGCCCTTCGAGTTGATCGGCAATCTGCTGGCAAAACGCATCATCGACACCGATCACCGCCAAACCGGACTGCTCCACCAACCGCTGTTTGATCGCCGCATACAGGGCCATCGTGCCGTGGCGGTCGAGATGGTCGGGTGTCAGATTGGTCAGAATCCCGATTCCCGGCGCCAGCGAAGGAGCCAGATCGATCTGGAAGGTCGAACATTCGATCACATGCACGCGGGTCTTGTCAGGCACCGGCAGCGCGAGAATGGCCGTGCCGATATTGCCGCCCATCGCCACATCACGCCCCGCCACCTGCAACAAATGGGAAATCAAAGCTGTGGTGGTGGATTTGCCGTTGGTGCCGGTAATCGCCACACAGGGCGCATCGGGCGAGATAAGGGCTCTCTGCCGGAAGAACAATTCGATATCGCCGATGATCTCGACACGGGCTGACTGCGCCTTCAGCACAACCGGATGCGGGGCGGGATGGGTCAGTGGCACGCCGGGCGACAGGATCAGCGCGTCCTGCCCGTCCAAACCCTGTTGCAACGGATCGGCAATGGCAAAGCCTGCCTCTGCGGCCTTGTCACGGGCGGCCTGTTTGTCGTCCCACGCCAACACCCGCGCCCCGCCTGCCCGCAAGGCTTCGGCCGTCACCAGACCCGAGCCGCCAAGCCCGAATACGGTAACCGTCTTGCCTGAAAAGCAGGTAACAGGGGTCATGTTTACCTCAGCTTCAATGTCGCAAGGCCAGCCAGCGCGAACACCACCGCGATGATCCAGAAACGGACCACCACCTGCGGTTCCGACCAGCCCAATTTCTCGAAATGATGGTGGATCGGGGCCATGCGGAACACCCGCTTGCCTGTCAATTTGAACGAGGCCACCTGAATGATCACCGACAGGGCTTCGACCACGAACAACCCGCCGACAATGGCCAGCACGATTTCATGCTTGGTGGCCACGGCAATCGTGCCCAGCATGCCGCCCAGTGCCAGCGAACCGGTATCGCCCATGAAAATCTGGGCCGGAGGAGCGTTGAACCACAAAAAGCCCAATCCCGCCCCCAGTACCGCCCCGCACACCACCGCCAATTCACCGGTGCCCGGCGTAAAGTGGATTTGCAGATAATTGGCAAACACCGCATTGCCCGACAGATAGGCGATCAGCCCGAAGGTGGCCGAGGCGATCATCACCGGCACAATCGCCAGCCCGTCCAGCCCGTCGGTCAGGTTCACGGCATTGCCTGCCGCCACAATCACAAAGCCGCCGAAGGCAAAGAAAAACAGGCCGAGATCGATCACCACTTCCTTGAAAAACGGCAGCGTCAGCCCTGTCGCCAGACGGGTCGAGCCCACCAGCGAAATGGCAAAACAGGCGGCCACGGCAATGATGAATTCCAGTGCCAGCCGCGCGCGTCCCGAAAAGCCGTTATGGCTCTGCTTGGTGACTTTCAGATAGTCGTCATAAAAGCCGATCGCGCCGAAACCGAGCGTCACCGCCATTACCACCCAGACATGCGGATTGTAGGGATTGGCCCATAGCAAGGTGGCGACGACGATACCCGACAAGATCATCAGACCGCCCATGGTCGGCGTGCCGCGCTTGGCCAGATGCGTTTCCGGCCCGTCCGAACGGATCGGCTGGCCCTTGCCCTGCCTGACCCGCAATGTGGCGATGATGCGGGGGCCGAACAAAAACACAAACATCAAAGCGGTAATGGTCGCGCCACCCGTTCTGAACGTGATGTAGCGGAACACATTCAGGCCACCGAACAGGCCGGAATAGTCCGCAAGCAAACTGAGCATCGGCTCACCCTTTTTCTAGAATCCACGGGCATTATCGCTTAAATCCGATAACGAGCCTTTAACGCGGCAATAATTTTTGCCATCCGGCTTCCATTCGAGCCTTTGACCATCACAATGTCATGATCACGCAATTGTGGCAGCAATAATGCGGCCATCCCCCCGGCATCCGCCGTCCAGCCACCTTGCAGGGATGGCGGCAAAGCATCGAACAGATGTTTCATCAAGGGGCCGGAGGCATAGACCAGATCAATCCCCGATCCGGCAATCGTGTCGGCCAATCCGGCATGCAGCATCGGGCCTTGCGGTCCCAGTTCCAGCATGTCGCCCATCACCGCCAACCGCCGCCCGCCTGTATGGCAAGGGGTCTGCGCCAGCAACGACAAGGCGGCCCGCATCGAAGCCGGATTGGCGTTGTAGCTTTCATCCAGCAGGGTCAGCGCGCCATGATCGCTGTGCAGTTGCACCCGCTCGCCGCGCCCCGAAGGCGGCACAACCTCTTGCATCGCTCGGACAATTCCATCCAGATCGCAATCAAGCGCCGCACAAACCGCCATCACGCCCAGCGAATTGATCGCCAGATGTTGGCCGGGGCTGGCAAAGCGATAGCGGATCACCCGCCCCAGCACATCGGCCGTCACGATGGAGTGATCGGGCTGCAAATCGAGTTCGAGCAACCGCACATCCGATCCCGCGCTTTGCCCGAAGCGGATGATCCGGCCGGCTTGCGAGGCTTTTGCAACTTTCGCCAGCAGTGCTTCATGCGGGTTGTCATGCGGGATCACCGCAACACCGCCCGCGCACAGTCCGGAAAACAATGCGGCCTTTTCCTCGGCAATCGCTTCCACAGAAACGAAATGCTCCAGATGCACCGCCTCGACCGTGGTGATCAGCGCGACATGCGGGCGGATCTGGGCAACCAGAGGCGCGATTTCCCCCGCATGGTTCATCCCCACTTCGAACACGCCATAATCTGTATCCAGCGGCATCCGCGCCAGCGTCAACGGCACACCGAAATGATTGTTGTAGGACGCCACCGAGGCATGGGTGCGGCCCTGATGCGACAGCACCAGCCGCAAGGCCTCTTTGGTGCCGGTCTTGCCGACCGAACCGCTGACCGCAACAATTTGACCCCCAGCCTGCGCGCGCCGTGCCACGCCCAGCCGCTCCAAAGCCTGCAAGGGATCATCGACAGCCAGCACGGGACCAAAAGCCGACAGACGGGCCGCATGCTCTTTGTCCACCAAGGCCACGCCTGCCCCTTTGGCAAAGGCATCGGCAACAAAATCATGGCCGTCGCGTTCGCCGCGCAAAGCGACAAACAGATCACGGGCTTGCAGGCTGCGCGTATCGATCGATACGCCGTGGACAGGCGCGAAATCATGACCGGCCTTGATGGCCAATGCCTGTTCCAGACTGTTTTGCGTCCAGAGCGCGTCCATCACGACCTCCCCTCAAGCCTCAAGCGGGCAACCGCACCGGCCACCGCCTCGTGGTCGGAAAAGGGGCGCACCTGCGCGCCGACAATCTGGCCGGTCTCATGTCCCTTGCCGGCCACCACCAAGACATCACCGGCTTGCAACAGGCCGACCGCATGGTCAATCGCGCGCTGGCGATCGGCGATCTCCAGCGCTTTTGGTGCCGCTGCCAGAATGGCGGCGCGGATCGCAGCGGGATCTTCGCTGCGCGGATTGTCATCGGTCACGATCACCAGATCGGCGAGCCGCGACGCAATCCCGCCCATTTCGGGCCGTTTGCTGCGGTCGCGGTCACCGCCGCAACCGAACAAGCAGATCAAGCGACCCGTGCAGGCCGGACGCAGGGTCTCCAGCACCGCCTTCAGCCCGTCCGGCTTATGGGCATAATCGATCACAATCAGACTGCCGGGGGGCGAAGCCACCCGCTCCAGCCGCCCGCTAACCCCTGAAAGATGCGGCAAGGCCGCCATCACCCGATCCGGCTCATCGCCCGACACCAGTGCCAGCCCCGCCGCCACCAGTGCATTATCGGCCTGAAAAGCCCCCGCCAGAGGCAGACGCACAGTATAATCCTGCCCGCGCCACGACACGGACAGCACCTGTTCGAACCCGACAATCGCGCGCGAGTGCAACGCCAGATCATCGGCGGGGCCACCCACGGTCGTCACCTTCAACCCCTGCTGGCGCGCGGCATCGATCACTCTTGCGCTATAGGCCGAACCGGTATGCACCACCGCATCGGCCCCTTCGGGCAGCACTTCGGTAAACAGGCGCAATTTGGCCAGAAAATACTGTTCGGAATCATGATGGTAATCGAGATGGTCATGGCCGAGATTGGTGAAGGCACCGGCGGCCAGCGTCACACCGTCCAGCCGGTATTGGTCCAGCCCGTGCGAGGAGGCCTCCATCGCCAGATGGGTGACGCCATCATGGGCCAATGCATCGAGAGAGCGATGCAGGCTCACAGGATCGGGGGTTGTCAGCGTGCCGTAGCTTGAATGGCCCGCGCGGATCACTCCCAAAGTGCCCAGACTGGCGGCATCATGCCCGCAAGCCGCAAAAATCTGGCGGGTAAATTCGGCCACCGAGGATTTGCCGCTGGTGCCTGTCACGGCCACAATATGTTTGGGACTTGCCGGAGCGGCCCGCGCTGCCGCCTTGGCCAAGGCCAAGCGGATATTTCCGACACCAAGATAAGCAACAGTTTCCGGCAAATCCTGCGGCCTGTCCCCTTCGCCGATCACCGCGATGGCACCCGCAGCAAAGGCTGCCGCAATAAAGGTTTTGCCGTCGAGCACCGTGCCAGACAGGGCCACAAATGCCATGCCGGGGGTGATTTGGCGGCTATCGGCGCTCAGACCTGTGAGGTCGATGCCGGCCAAGGGTTCGGGCGCATCGGGGAACAGGACACCGAGTTTCATTTTGTCCCCCATGCACCCAATTTCACCATGGTGGGGAAGGGATTGGCCGGTGGCTCGAAACGCGGTGTCTGGCCCAGCATCGGCGCGGTCCGCTCGATCACCGCACCGGTGACCGGACCGGCATTCCAGCCCGCCGTTTTATAGCCCATGGTTTCGGGGATCACTTGCGGCTCGTCCATCACCACAAGATAGAGATAGCGCGGCTTGTCGGCAGGCGTGACGGCCATGAAGGTCGTAAACAGCTTGTCACCCTGATAATGGCCGTGGATGTTTTTATCGGCCGTGCCGGTCTTGCCACCCACAAAATAGCCCGGAATGGCCGCCCGCGAGGCCGAACCCTTGGTGGCATTCAGACGCAAGACATAGCGCAACGCTTCGCTGGTTTCTGGCTTGAGCACGGGCTTGGCCAGTTCTTTGACCTTGTCGGGCGAGCGCGGCAAAAACGTCGGCGGGATCAGGAAACCGCCATTGACGGTTGCCGCTGTCGCCATCACCGCCTGAATGGGGGCCACCGCCACGCCATGACCGTAGGCAATGGTCACAGTGCTCAACTCGCTCCAGTTTTTCGGCAACAAAGGCTCCGCGCTTTCGGGCAATTCGGTGCGCAGCCGATCCAGCACGCCCATTTTCCGCAAAAAGGCCTGATGCCCCGAAACGCCGACCGCCAGCGCAATCCTCGCACTGCCGATATTCGAGGAATGGATAAACACTTCCGGAACAGTCAACACCCGGCGCTGGGCATGGTAATCGCCAATCGAGAATTTGCCGTAGCGCAAGGAGGACCGTGCATCGAGTGTCGAATTGATATTGAATTTGCCGGAATCCAGCCCCATCGCCGTCGTCAGGGCTTTGAAGGTAGAGCCCATTTCATACACGCCGACTGTCATGCGGTTCATGCGATTGGGATCAAGCGCCTGTGCAGGCACATTGGGATCGAAATCGGGCAATGAGGCCAAAGCGGCAATTTCGCCGGTTTCGACATCGATGATCATGCCCGCGGTGGCTTTGGCCTTGTATTTGGTCATGCCCTTGAACAATTCGTCGCGCAAGGCATGCTGGACGGCCAGATCAATCGACAGGCGGACCGGTTTCAAATCCTCGGCCTGCACCGAAAAGCCCGCTCCGCTCAAATCGGCCAGCCCGAGGCTGTCGACATATTTCTCGATCCCCGCAATGCCGACATTGTCGATATTGACCGCCCCCAGAATATGGGCCGCTGCCGATCCGTTGGGATAAATGCGCTTGTGTTCGGCCATAAAGCCGATGCCGGGCAAGCCGAGACTGTGCACTTCGGCCTGTTGCTTGGGGGTGATTTCGCGCTTGATCCAGACAAAGCCGCGCCGCCCGCTGAATTTTTCACGCAGGTCACGAGGATTGATATCGGGGAAAATCGCAGTGATCAGCTCGACCGCCTCGTCCTTGTCGATCAGGCGGCGCGGTTCGACGAACAAGGAGGTGATTTTCACATCGGTGGCCAGCACCGTGCCGTTGCGATCGACAATATCGGGACGCGCCGCTGCAATCGTTTCACCCGAGGCGCGCCGCAAACTCTGCGAGGTCTCGGTATGGCTGGCATAATGGACAAGACGGCTGGCAATCGCGCCATAGAGGCAGAGAAAAATCAGCCCGACCCAGACCAGACGCTGGCGGCTCTTGTCCATCCGCATCAGGAACAATTGCTTGAACCAGCCAGCCTGTTGCGGATGCGCGGCACCGGACACCGGGGCAACCGTGTCGGCTTGCGGATCGGCGAAATCCTGGCGGGTCCGGTCCAGCATCACTGCTCAACCTTCTGGCGGCGGACACTTTGCGGGGCAGGCTTTTTGGGGGTCGCGAGCGAGGAGGTCACATCCGACAGGCCGAGCGTATCGAGCTTCTGGCCGATCTTGTCCTCGCTGTCCTTGCGCACCGGCACATCGGCCCAACGGACGATTTGCTGGATCTGCAAGGCCTGCAAATCACTGTGCTGTTCAACCAGAGCCTGAATGCGGTCCGGCCGGTTCAGAAACTGCCATTCGGCCTTGAGCAAGGCAATCGACTCTTTTTCGCGGGAGATCTTGAGCTTGTGTTTGGCAATCTGTTCGGCTAGCACGATGGTTTCATATTTGACGCTATAGGCGTAAACCGCCGAGCCCATCAAAATCATAATGGCAAGAAAGGCGCTCAGGCGTCCCATGAATGGACCCTCCCGCCATGGGAAGCCAATTTGGCAATCGCCCGCAATTTGGCCGAGCGTGCGCGCGGATTGCGGAAAATCTCGCTGTCACCCGCCACAACCGGCTTGCGCGTCACCGCATGATAGCGCGGCACCTGCCGGTCGAGTGCGGGAGCATGGCGCGAGGGCAAGGCGGTGCGTCCGGCTTTGTCGGCCATGAATTGTTTGACGATGCGGTCTTCGAGCGAATGGAACGTCACAACCACCAGCTTGCCGCCTTCGGCCAGCACGGAATCGGCGGCCTCGAGCGCGCGCTCCAACTCGCCCAATTCGTCATTGACGGCGATGCGCAGCGCCTGGAATGTGCGGGTCGCGGGGTGGATGTCATCGGGCTTGTGATAGACCACCGAGGCGATGATCCCGGCCAGCCGCAGCGTGGTTTCGATTTTCGCCTCTTTGCGCGCCGCGACAATCGCCCTGGCGACCAGCCGCGACTTGCGCTCCTCGCCGTAGCGATAGATCAGATCGGCCAATTCGCCTTCGGGCAGATGGTTGACCAGATCGGCCGCGGTTTGTCCCGATTGCGCCATGCGCATATCGAGCGGACCGTCAAACCGGAAGGAAAAGCCGCGTTCCGGCGTGTCGATCTGCATCGAGGAGACGCCGATATCCAGCACGATCCCATCCAGCGGGGCCATGGCTTCGGCTTGGGCAATGGCGGCCAGATCGCCGAAACAGCCTTCGACCAGCTTCAAACGGCCCGCATAGGCCGCCACCAGATCTTGCCCTGCCTGCAAAGCCTGCGGATCGCGGTCAATCGCCACGAGCGTGACATCTTCGGCGGCATCCAGAATAGCCCGCGTATAGCCGCCTGCTCCGAATGTGCCGTCGAGGTAGCGGCCTTGTGGTTGCGGATCGAGGGCAGCCAGCAACTCGGCCAGCAGGACGGGCACATGCGGGGCGGTTGTATTCTGTGATACTGACGGGTGGGTCAAGCGGTGCCCCCCTGATCCGATCCGGCCCGCATGATCACGCCACACCGTGTCCCCACGGGCGCAATGTTGCGGCCACGGACATTCGGCACAGTGATGACAGAGAGGACGGGACGCTTCATCTTGATCAATTGGCCTACGCTGGACTGCCCGCAACACCGGATGCGACTCGGTTCCACCAAGCCACAGATCGCGTTAATATTCCGTTGCCAAAACGCCAAAAAACCACTGAATCGGCAAGCTCTTTGATGCGGATGAGCGGATGTTTTTGGGCCGTTTGGCGCAAAGTCCATCGGGAGAGCGGTGTCAGCCGGCCTGTAAGCCGGGTTCTGTATGGCCACCGCACCGGAATGCGGTGACGTGACGACCATTCCTCTGGGACGGTTGTTGCCAACCGCCTCTTGCAACCAACCCGGACGATCGGGCTGAAGTGGGCCCTGGGCGGCAAGCCGCCCGCGTCGTCCCTATTCGGTTTTGCTCCCGGTGGGGTTTACCCTGCCATGTTCGTTGCCGGACATGCGGTGCGCTCTTACCGCACCTTTTCACCCTGACCCCGGCCCGGAGGCCGTGGCGGTTTGCTTTTCTGTGGCACTTTCCCTGAGGTCACCCTCGCCGGATGTTATCCGGCACCGTATCTCCATGGAGCCCGGACTTTCCTCGCCCGAAGGCGCGGCCGTCCGGCCGACTGACCGACCAGACTTAATCCGCCTGCACCGGCGATACAAGAGGCAAAGCGGGCCGCAGATTAACCGGGATTGCGGATGGTCTGGACGGCGGAGGCATCGGCCTTGGGCAAATCCTCTTTGGCTGTCTCGTCCCTGAAGGCCTTGGCACAATAGCTGTTGTCGCTCGCACTGGCGGGATTGCCGCTGCGATAGATCGCAATCGTGCGGCAGGCATCGCCTTTGGTCATTTGATAGATCCGCCCGAGATAGCGCATGCCGAACCGCACATTGATATCGGCTTCGAGCAAGCCATCCGCGGTGCCGTGATAGCCCATGGTCTGCGCCGTTTGCAGCTTGATCTGCATCAGGCCCTGCGCGCCCGCATTGGTGACATTGGGGTTGAACCCGCTTTCAGAGCGCACGATCGCATTGGCCAGTGCCAAAGGCACGCCCTCGGCCAGGGCATGTTTCTGGATCACCGATTGCAAGCTGGCCAGCGCATAGACCGGACGTTCGCTATGCGTGACTTCCTTGACAGCACCCTGCTTCAACGAGCCTGTGATCAGGGCGTCATCGTCGCGCACCAGAATTTCATCCTTGGGGGAAAACGTTTTCGACCGGCTGGAGGCCATCTGCACATCGGGCGCCACAACAACCGCAGCGGAGGCTTCATAAAACTCCATGGCATAGATACGCTCACGCAAGGCACTGTCTGCCTGCGCCTTGGCCAGTTGGGCCAAACGGAGTTTTTCAGAGTTGAGTGACATTTCGGCTGCTTCGGCCTTGCGCTTGGCGGCCTGTGCAGAGAAAGAATTCGGTCTGTTGATCAACTCCTGCGACAGCAACTGCGCAAGGATGGTCGCGATCAAAAACAGTGCGAACATTTTGATGC
>CAIYZJ010000017.1 GCA_903930675.1 uncultured Hyphomicrobiales bacterium | reverse complement strand
TGGAGCAGGGGCTGGAGCAGACCTATCAATGGTATCTCGCCCATCATCACCAAGGGGGCAGGGCATGAGCAGCACCGCGCAAACGGATCTGGTGGCAAGGTCCAAATGGGTCTGGCGTGAAACCCTCGCCATTCACCGCCGCGTTGCCGAAACGCGCATTGCCTCGTCTTTGTCGGCGGTCGATCTGTTTGTCGCGCTGTATTACGGTGGCGTGCTGAAGTTTGATGCAGCAGAGCCATTGAGCGACGAGCGCGACCGCTGCGTGATTTCCAAAGGGCACGGCTCGATTTGCATGTATCCCATTCTGGCCGATCTGGGCTTTTTTCCGCAGGAGGAACTGCACCGCATCTGCCAGACCGGCGGGATTTTGGGCGGCATCCCCGATCCGGTCATTCCGGGCTATGAAACCATCAACGGGTCTTTGGGACATGGCTTGGGCGTGGCCACCGGCATGGCCATGGCCTTGCGCGCCAAAGCCAGCCAGCGCAGCGTGTTTGTGGTGGCCGGTGATGGTGAAATGCACGAAGGCGCCATGTGGGAGGCCGTGATGCTGGCCTCGCAACACGGGCTGGACGGGCTGAACCTGATCATCGACGACAACCAGACCGCCATGCTGGGCCATACCCGCGATATTGTCGATCATGTCTCGCTGGCTGACCGCTTGACGGCATTCGGTTGGGATTGCCGTTCGGTTGACGGGCATGATGTTGTGGCCGTCCAACAGGTCTTGCTGGAGATGAAAGCCTTGCGGGGTGGAAAGCCCAAGGCGCTGATTGCCCGAACCTTGAAAGGCCACGGCGTGCCGGGGCTGGAAAACCAGCCGCTCTCGCATATTCTGGCGCCCAAGCCGGAATTGCTGGATCAATTGTTGGAGCAAAGCCAATGAGCGCGCTTGTGCCCGCTATCCGGCCCGTGGCCATGCGCGATGCCTTTCTGGAACAGGTCTGGCAAGGCATGCAGCGCGACGAGATGATCTATTTCGTGACTGCCGATTTCGGCTCGCCGGTGCTCGATAAAATCCGGCGGGATTTTCCGACCCGCTTTGTCAATGTCGGCATTGCCGAGCAAAATCTGATCAATGTCAGTTGCGGCCTTGCGCTCGAAGGCTTCTGCGTCTTTGCCTATGCGATTGCCCCCTTCATCACGATGCGCTGCTTCGAGCAGATCCGCGTCAATCTGGCTTTGCTGTCCACCGTCAGGCCGATGAATGTCAATCTGATCGGGGTGGGTGCGGGCTATAGCTATGTGATGTCGGGGCCGACCCACCAGTGTTACGAAGATCTGACATTGATGCGCGGACTGCCGAACCTGCACATCTATTCGCCGTCCGACCATCTCGGGGCCGAAAGCCTGTTTGCCCGTTGCCTTGGCGAGAAAAGGCCGAAATATCTTCGGTTCGATGCGCAAATCCTGCCAGTTCTCGATCCGTCAAACGATGATCCCGCGACTGGATTTGTCGTCCGGCGGCAGGGCGAAGGCCTGTGCCTGATCGCCACGGGCTTTATGGTGCATACCGCTCTGGCGATTGCCGGACATTTGTCTGCCCGAGGCATTGCGGCCACGCTGGTCGATCTGTTCGATCTGTCGGACTTTGATCGGGAAGGCCTCGTTGCGCTGATGCGCCGGCATAGCCATCTGGTGTCGATGGAAGAGGGGTTCCGCGGGCGCGGCGGGATGGATTCCATGCTGTTCGAGATCATATCCCGCCACCATGTGCCCGCACCTATGCTGAATTTGGGGGTCGAACCGGCCTATTCCTTCGAGTTGGGCACCAGACAGCAATTGCACGAGCGCGTCGGGATCGGCGAACAAGGCGCGTTGGCGGACATTGTGGGCTTTTACAAGGGCCAAACGGCCGTGTCAGGGGGCGTGTGATGATGAAATATCCATTGATGCGCAACAATATCCTGCGCGAGGATCTGGATGCGGTGATCGAACATCTCAAACAGGATGACCCGATCCTGACCAATGGCCCGCATGTCCGCGCGTTCGAGCAGCAATGGTCGCAATGGCTCGGCGTGTCCTACAGCGTCTTTGTCAATTCCGGCGCGTCCGCCAATTTGTTGTCGATGGCCCTGCTCAAGCTGCGTCATCCCGATGGCGGCGAGGTGATTGTGCCGCCCTTGACCTGGGTGTCCGATATCGCCTCGGTGATCCAGAACGGCTTTACGCCGGTGTTTGCCGATATCGATCCGCACAGTCTGGCGATGGACACGGTTGAAATCCTGTCCAAAATCACCGACCGGACGCGGGCGGTGTTTATCACCCATGTGCAGGGCTTTGACGGTCTGACCGATCAGTTGATCAGCGAATTGCAGCGGCGCGGAATTCCGTTGATCGAGGATGTCTGTGAATCCCACGGGGCGATGCATGGCGGTCAAAAACTCGGCAGCATCGGCTGGATGTCCAATTTCTCCTTCTATTATGCCCATCACATGAGCACCATCGAAGGCGGGATGATCTGCACCAATGATCCGCTGGTCTATCAGCAAGCCCGTCTGTTGCGCTCGCATGGCATGGTGCGCGAGGCCAATGATCGGGCTTTCAGCGATCCCTATCGTGCCGATTACCCCGATTTGAACCCCGATTTCATCTTTGCTTTTCCAGCCTATAATGTCCGCAACACCGAAATCGGCGGCATTATGGGCCAAAGCCAGCTCAAGCGGATTGACCGGATTGTCGCAAGGCGCAACGAGAATTGCCTGCGTTTTCTCGACCGGATCGACCACACCCGTTTCAAAACCGATTTCAAACTGGAGGGCATGAGCAATTATGCCTTCAATCTGGTGATGAACGAGGCCGATCACGATTTCGTCAACCGCCTGATGGTGAAGATGCGCGACAGCGGCATCGAATTCCGGCGCGGCAGCGCGGGCGGCGGCAATCAGGTGCGCCAGCCTTACCTGAAAGGCCACGTGCCTGAGCATCACTACCGCGAGTTTCCCAAGACCGAACATATCCATTTCTTCGGCTTCTATATCGGCAATTACCCCGAACTGGGCAGCGATGGCATTGATGACATCTGCGCCATTCTGAATGCGGTTTAGGGGCAGTCATGACCACTGCAATCGTTCTGGCTGGCGGGTTGGGCACACGGTTGCGCGAAACCGTGCCCGATTGGCCCAAGCCGATGGCTCCTGTCGTGGATAAACCGTTTCTGACCTATCTGCTTGATTACTGGATCGGGCAGGGGATCGATCATTTTGTCCTGTCGGTCGGTTATCGTCACGAGGCGATTCTCGACACTTATGGCGCGGCTTATCGCGGGGTGCGGCTCGATTACGCAATTGAAACCGAACCTTTGGGCACGGGGGGCGCATTGCGTCTGGCGGCCCGCCATTGTCCTGTCGGGCAGGGCTTTTTGCTGTTGAACGGCGATACGTTTTTTGCGGTCGATCTGGCCGCTTTGCGGGCTTTTGCGGCCGGACATCAGGCGGATATGTGCCTGTCCTTGTTTCAAACCAATGATGTGCAGCGTTATCACGGGGTTGATCTCGGTGCTGACGGCCGCATTGCCTCGCTGCATCGGCAAACGGATGCGGGGCCTTGTCTGGCCAATGGCGGTGTTTACTGGTGCGAGCCTGACGGGTTGCAGCTTGAAACCCGTGCCAAAGGGGCCTGTTCATTGGAAAATGATGTCTTTCCGGTCTTGTTTGCCAATCAATGCCGGATTGCCGGTCTGGAATTCAAAGCCCCGTTCATTGATATTGGCATTCCCGAAGATTATCATCGGGCCGGAGAGTTTTTGCGTCGAGGAGCGTTGTAATGGAGTATGCCCGCGCTTTGCGAAGCAATCTGGAGGCGTCGATTCTGGCCAAACAGTCACTGTTGGCCGATCAGGCGCAGATGACGGTGTTTTCGGCGGTTGTGAACGAGGTGGTCTCGCGCTACCGCAACGGCGGGCGGCTCTATATTGCCGGCAATGGCGGATCGGCCGCCGATGCCCAGCATCTGGCCTGCGAATTTGTGGTGCGCTTGGCCCGCGACAGGGCGTCACTGCCTGCCGAAGCCCTGACGGTCGATAGTTCCATCCTGACCGCGATCAGCAATGATTACGGTTTCGAGCATGTTTTTGCCCGTCAACTGGCAGGAAAAGCCACGGATCGTGATCTGTTTCTGGCGATCAGCACATCGGGGGACTCGCCCAACATCATCAAGGCGCTTGAACAATGCCGGTCGATGGGCCTGCCGGGCATTTTGCTGACAGGGCGGGATGGCGGCAAAGCCAAGGCGCTGGCCGATTTCGTTATTGTCGCACCGGGGGATGCGACAAGCACCATTCAGGAAGTGCATATGGTGCTTTATCACACATTATGTGAATGCGTTGAGGCTGCGATCTGTTATGCGTAACAGCTGTGTTGTGTTGTCGGTGCGGGGAAGATGAGCCGTCATTTGGATGTTTTGATTGTCAATCCGGACTCGTCCGCCAAAGCCTATCAGGGGCTGGCCGCTGTCTATGCCGCGATTGAACCCCCGACCTGGGCCTTGCTGTTGGCCCAATCCTGCCGGAGCAAGGGCTTCGGCGTGGCCATTCTCGATTGCGATGCCGAAAAGCTGACCATCGAACAGGCATGCAGCCGGATCAGTGACGCCAAAGCACGGCTTGTGCTGTTTGCCGTCTATGGACAAAACCCCAATTCGGGTACCACGAGCATGATCGGCGCAACCGCTTTGGCGCAAGCGGTCAAGCAAGAGCATCCCGAAACCGTGATCGCCATTGTCGGCTCGCATGTCAGCGCGCTGCCCAAAGAGGTGTTGGGCTATGCCTGTTTTGACATCGCTTTGCTGAATGAGGGTGTTTATGCCCTGCACAATCTGCTGCAATCGGATTTGCGCGAGGATCTGCCGCGCATCAAGGGCATCGGCTACAAGCAGGATGGTCACATCCACCTCAACAGTCCCGAACAGGTGGTTCCGCAGGAGCGGATGGACATTGATCTGCCCGGCTATGCATGGGATTTGCTGCCCTTCAGGGACAAGCCGCTCGATCTCTATCGGGCGCATTTCTGGCATGCGGGCTTCGATCATGCCAAACGCACGCCGTTTGCCGCCATCTATACCTCGCTGGGCTGCCAGTTTGCCTGCAATTTCTGCATGATCAACATCGTCAACCGTCAGGATAACGCCGATGACATCGACGCATCCCATTCGCGCGGCATGCGGTTCTGGTCGCCCGAATTCATGCTGCGCGAAATCGAGACACTGTCGGCAATGGGGGTGCAAACCCTGCGGCTGAGCGATGAAATGTTCTTTCTGAACCGGCGCTATTACGAGCCCTTGCTGAACGGGCTTGTCGAGCGGCAGATGCCTTTGAACATGTGGGCCTATTCGCGCGTCGATACGGTGCGCAATGACCGACTGGCCTTGTTCAAGCAAGCGGGCATCAACTGGCTGGCACTGGGGATCGAGGCGGGCAACCAGATGGTGCGCCAAGAAGTCTCGAAGGGATCCTTCAAGGATGTGAACATCCGCGAAGTCTGCCGCTCGGTGCAGGCCGCCGATATCAACATCATCAGCAATTATATCTTCGGCTTTCCCGAGGACACGCCCGCGACGATGCAGGAAACGCTTGATCTTGCTCTGGAATTGAACACCGAAATGGCCAATATGTATCCCTGTCAGGCTTTGCCGGGCAGTCCGATCCATCAGCAGGCCTTGCGCGAGGGCTGGGCCTTGCCGAGCAGTTACGAAGGCTATGCCTTTCTATCCTACGAGGCGCAGCCACTGCCGACCCGCCATTGCAGCGCGCAGGAGGTGTTGCGCTTCCGCGATCAGGCATGGAACACCTATTTCACCCATCCAGCCTATCTCGCTCTGGTCGAAACCAAATTCGGCCTTGCCCAACGCCAAAACGTCGAGGCCATGGCCAGTATTGCCCTCAAGCGCCAATTGCTTGGCGACTGATGTCACTCGACATAAACCGCATAAGGATCTGACGATGACCCATCACATACTTGTCACCGGCGGCGCGGGCTATCTGGGCTCGACCATGGTGCCCGATCTGCTGGCCGCGGGCCATCATGTCACCGTGGTCGACAATTTCATGTTCGGACAGGCTTCTCTCAACCATGTCTGCTATCACCCCAATTTTTCGGTGGTGAAGGGCGATATCCGCATGGCTTCCGTGATGAAACCGCTGCTGAAAAAGGCCGATCTGATCATTCCCTTGGCTGCACTGGTCGGTGCGCCCCTGTGCAATCAGGATCCGGTCGGGGCGACAACCACCAATCACGATGCCATTGCCATGATGCTCAAGATGATTTCGAAACAGCAAATCATCCTGATGCCGACCACCAACAGTGCCTATGGCTCGGGTGACGACATCAATTTCTGCACCGAAGAGTCTCCGCTGCGGCCCATTTCCCAATATGCGATCGAGAAGGTGAAGGTCGAACAGCTGTTGATGGAACACGAGAATGCCATCAGCTTCCGTCTGGCTACCGTGTTCGGCATGTCGCCGCGCATGCGGATTGATCTGCTGGTCAATGATTTCGTCTATCGCGCGGTGTATGATCGCTGCGTGATGCTGTTCGAAGGCGCGTTCAAGCGCAATTATATCCATGTCCGCGATGTATCGCGGGTGTTCCAGCACGCCATCGGGCATTTCGAGGCGATGAAGGGCCAGATTTACAATGTCGGCCTGTCGGATGCCAATGTCTCGAAAACCGAATTATGCGAAGTGATCCGCACCCAATTGCCGCATTTCATCTTTCTCGATGCGCCCTTGGGCAAGGACCCCGACCAGCGCAATTACATCGTCTCCTATGCCAAGATCGAAGCCACCGGTTTTCAGCCCATGATGTCGCTTGAAAAAGGCATACAGGAGTTGATCAAGGGCTTCACCATGCTCAAAAACACCCGCTACGGCAATGTCTAGCAGCGACGGGATCGGCTGAGATCATGGCTCAAACGGGCAGTTTGCCAAGCCGCAAGGCGGTTTTTCTGGATCGTGACGGCACGTTGAATGTCAATTTCGGCTATGTGCAT
>CAIYZJ010000016.1 GCA_903930675.1 uncultured Hyphomicrobiales bacterium | reverse complement strand
CCGGCGTGTCGATTGCGTCATCGCGGACATGGGCGCCGCGCGATTCGGTGCGGGCATTGGCCGAAACGATGGTGGCCTTGGCAACCTCGATCAGGTTATCAAGTTCCAGCGCCTCGATGCGCGCCGTGTTGAACACCTTCGATTTGTCCTTGATCTGGGTCCGGGCCACCTGCTCGGCGATCTCGCTGATGCGCTCGACACCGGCGGCAAGCATGTCCTTGAAGCGGAACACGCCGGCGTGCTTTTGCATGGTGCGCTGCATGGAGAGCCGCGTCTCGTGCACGTCGGCGCCATCCTTCTGGTTGTTGAGGCGATCCACACGCGCCAGCGTCCTGTCGATGGAATCCTGCGGCAGCGGCTTGTGCGCCTTGACGTCTTTCCGCAAGTCCGACACGGCGGTTTCGCCCGCGGATTTTCCGAACACCAACAGGTCGAGCAAGGAATTGGTGCCGAGACGATTTGCGCCATGCACCGATGCACAGGCACATTCTCCGGCGGCATAAAATCCCGTGACTGGCGTACTCTGGTTGCCGTCCTTCGGCACCACCACCTGCCCCAGATAATTGGTTGGGATGCCGCCCATCTGGTAATGACACGTCGGCACCACCGGCAGCGGTTCCTTGAGGCAGTCGACGCCGGCAAACTGAAGACCGATTTCATGGATGCCGGGCAGGCGCTTCATGATGGTTTCGGGCGGTAGATGGGTAATATCGAGCAACACAAAGTCTTTGTTCGGGCCACAACCACGGCCTTCGTTGATCTCGGTGGTCATCGCGCGCGACACCACGTCACGCGAGGCCAGATCCTTGGCCGAAGGCGCATAACGCTCCATGAAGCGTTCGCCTTCCGAATTGGTCAGATAACCGCCTTCACCGCGCGAGCCTTCGGTAATCAGGCAGCCTGCGCCGTAAATGCCGGTCGGATGGAACTGCACGAATTCCATATCCTGCAAAGGCAGGCCGGCGCGCAGCACCATCGCATTGCCGTCACCGGTGCAGGTATGCGCCGAGGTGGCGGAGAAATAGGCGCGGCCATAACCGCCGGTCGCCAGAATCACCAGATGCGAGCGGAAACGGTGGATCGTGCCGTCATCCATCTTCAGGGCAACCACGCCACGGCAGCGGCCTTCTTCGTCCATGATCAGGTCGATAGCGAAATATTCGATGAAGAATTCGGTCGCGTTGCGCAAAGCCTGCCCGTAAAGCGTATGCAAAATCGCATGGCCGGTACGGTCAGCCGCAGCACAGGTGCGCTGGGCAATGCCCTTGCCGAAATCGGTGGTCATGCCGCCGAACGGACGCTGGTAGATCTTGCCTTCTTCGGTACGCGAGAACGGCACGCCCCAATGTTCCAGCTCGTAAACGGCGGCTGGCGCATTGCGGCACAGATATTCGATTGAATCCTGATCGCCCAGCCAGTCGGACCCCTTCACGGTGTCATACATGTGCCAGCGCCAGTCATCCGCACCCATATTGCCGAGCGAAGCGGAAATACCGCCCTGTGCGGCCACCGTATGCGAACGGGTCGGGAACACCTTGGAGATACAAGCGGTGCGCAGGCCGGCCTGTGCGCAGCCCACTGTGGCGCGCAAGCCCGCGCCGCCCGCACCCACCACAACCACATCAAAAGTGTGATCGGTGATCGGATAGGCCAGACCATTCACGGATGGTGCCGCTGTTGAGCCCTGTTGCGATGCCATGGTTTCAGCCTCCAAAACTCAATTTAAGAACAGCAAACAGGCAGACCACCGCAATGATGGCCGAGAAGAACGTGTTGAGCCCGAGCGCGATCACTTTCGCGCCTTCCTCGTGCACATAATCCTCGATGATCACCTGCATGCCGATCCGCATATGGGCGACGCCGCTGACGACGAACAGCAGCAGCAATACCGCAACCAAAGGTTGCGCCAGCACCGCGCGTGCGGCCACGGCATCTTTGCCGACGGTGACCGCCAGCACGACAACCAGCGCAATCGCCAGCAGCATGGTGGCCGCAGCACTCAGACGCTGGGTCCAGAAATGATCGGTGCCCGTCTTGGCCGAACCAAGACCGCGCACCCGTTTCATCGGTGTTTTCATTGAAGAAGCGTCTGACATGGCTGTTACCTGACTGAATAAACGACGACCCAGATCAGGCCGGTCGAAAGCACGGAACCCACGAGGGTCAACACAGCGAACAGATGGCGCTCATGCGCGCCAAATCCGCGGCCCGTATCCCAGACGAAGTGGCGGATGCCGCCGAACATGTGGTGCAACAGGGCCCAGCTATAGCCGATCAGGACCAACTGGCCGAGCCATGAGCCCAAGAAGCCGTGCACGGCCGCGAAACCCGAGGCGCTGGTGGCAGCCGTCATCAGCCAGACGGCGAGAATGACCGTCCCGAAATACAAGGCCGCACCGGTGATGCGGTGGACAATCGACATGATCATCGTCAAGGCAGGGCGATAAATCTGCAAATGCGGCGACAATGGACGATGAAGAGGCGGTTTCGAATGAGCCATGGACACTTTCGCTTTCCGGTAGCAAGTTTGTGCAGTGCTTCTAAACTGATCTGCACCATTCTGCAATCATAGGTCGATATGACCATTAGGCTAGGGGCAACAGAAAAAAAACCCCTTCCTGCGATTTTTACTGAACAATCAACGCCCAATAGTCGAGATCGAGGATCACGGACGGGTCATAGCCCTTGCCTTCCAGATAGGGAAAATCGTGACAGGGGCGGTTTTTGGTGGCCACCAGCCGCAATCTGAGCGCGCCGACATCGTCGCGGCCGGGCAAAGTGGCCTTGTCGAGCACCTCGCTCCACGCAAACACCGTGTCTCCGGCAAACAGCGGGGCGACGTGGCGGCCCGCATTGATCGCCGCAATGTGGAACACATTGCCCAAACCGTTGAACGACAGGCCGCGGGCCAGCGACATCACCACCCCGCCATAGATCAGCCGCTTGCCGAACCGGCTACCGGCCTGATGATAGGCATCGAAATGCACTTTAGCGGTGTTTTGATAGAGGCGCGTCGCCATCTGGTGTTCGGCCTCTTCCACCGTCATGCCGTCGACATGGTCGATGCGTTCGCCGATCTCGTAATCGGCAAATCGGAACAGCGAGCCCGACAGCACCGGATCATAATCATCGGGCACAATCACCGGACAGGCATCCCCCAAAGCATCGGCCTCCAGACAGGCAGGCAGATCGGGGACATGCGGCTGCAAAGCCGGACTGGCGGGGTCGGCCTTGCGCACCATCACCCAGCGCACATAATCCAGCACCACATCGCCGTGCTGGTTGAACCCGCGCGAGCGGACATAGACCACGCCGGTTTCGCCGTTGGAGTTTTCTTTCAGGCCGATCACTTCGGATGTCGCCGACAGCGTATCACCGGGATAGACGGGGGCGAGAAAGCGGCAGGCGGCATAGCCGAGATTGGCCATCGCATTGATCGAAATATCGGGCACGGTCTTGCCGAACACGATGTGGAACACCAGCAAATCATCGACAGGCGACTGCGGATAGCCGATGGTGCGGGCAAATTCATCCGAGGATTGCACCGCAAACCGTCCGCCATAGAGTGCGGTATAGAGCGCGACATCGCCGCTGGTCACACTGCGCGGGGTTGCATGGGCGATCACATCGCCCAGCCGGAAATCCTCGAAAAAGCGTCCCGCTCCGGTTTTGGCAATGCCCATGCTTGTGTCTCCCTCAAAGCCCCATTCTCGACCACTCTACTGCATTGCAGCAAGAGGGGATGCGTGGTCTTTTAGGCTAAGACCGCGGCAGAATGCCCGACACAAAAAATCCCCGGCCAGAGGCTGGCCGGGGATCAAAAGCGCATGGCGTGCGTGAAAATCACATGGTGGAGGTAAAGCCGCCGTCGATCACCAATTGGTGGCCCGTGATATAGCCTGCTGCATCGGAGGCCAGAAACACCGCTGCCCCGCCCAGTTCGGCAGGCTTGCCCCAGCGCTTGAGCGCGGTGCGGTTGTTGATGCGGGTGACAAAGGCCTCGTCCGACAGCAAAGCCGTGTTGATTTCGGTTTCGAAATAACCGGGGCAGATCGAATTGCTGGTAATGCCGCTTTCGCCCAATTCGGCGGCCAGCGAGCGGGTAATCGCCGCCAGACCGGCTTTCGAGGCCACATAGGCATGGATCGTGGCGCGGCCCAACAGGCCGGTGATCGAAGTGGTGAAAATAATCCGCCCGAATTTCTGCGCCTTCATCGGCTTGGCGGCGGCTTGGGCGAGGAAGAAGCAGGCTTTCAGATTGGCATCGGTCACCCGATCCCAGTCATCGCCCTTCCAGTCCTCGATGGCATTGCGGTGCTGGATACCGGCATTGCCGACCAGAATATCCAGACGCCCGTGGGCCTTGACGATCCGCTCGACGGCCAGTTCGGCGGCATGGGTATCGGTGACGTCGAAGGCTTCGACCGAGGCCTTCTGGCCGCGATCATGCAGCAGCTTGGCCTGCTTGGTCAAAGCCACCGCATCGCGGCTGTTGAGCACGACATGGGCACCGGCTGCCGCCAGCTGTTCGGCCATCGCCCAACCGAGACCGCGCGAAGCGCCTGTGACAAGGGCCACGCGGCCCACTAGCGAGAAAGGATGGTGAGACATGGTTCAAACTCCTGAATTCAAAAACAACTGTTGGCGGCTCAAATCGTCGCTTCGATCATCTTGCGCAACTCGCTTGTCACCTCGGGCATCACTCCGAACCACGCATTGAAGGCGGGGCGGGCCTGATGCAGCAGCATGCCCAAGCCATTGACCGTGGTATTGCCGCGCTGCCGGGCTGCCGAGAGTAATGGCGTTTCCAGCGGAATATAGACAATATCCGAAACTAGGGCCGTTTGGGGCAGCAGGTCCAGTTTCAAATCCAGATCGGGCTGGCCCACCATGCCTTGCGAGGTGGTGTTGATGACCATGGCAGCGCCTTGCAGGGCATCATGCCGGTCATTCCACGCGATTGTTTTAATGGGACCGCCGAATTCCTTTGCCAGATCGTCGGCACGCGCCGCCGTGCGGTTGGTCAGGCGGATGTCTTTCGCGCCTTCGTCGATCAGGCTGACCAGCACGGCGCGCGCCGCACCGCCCGCGCCCAGCACCGTGACCGGACCGGCATCGGCGCGCCAATCGGGCTTGGCCTCGCGGATGCTGGCTATATAGCCGAACCCGTCATTGTTGGTGCCCGACAGCGAGCCGTCGGCCCCGACAATCACGCAATTCATCGCCCCGATGCGCTTGGCAACCGGATCGAGATGGTCGACGATTTTCATCGCCTGTTCCTTGTGCGGAATGGTCAGATTGCATCCGGCAAAGCCCAGAGCGGGGAGCGCGCGCAGGGCTTTTTCCAGACCCGCTTCCTTGATCGCCAGCGGCACATAGGCGCCGATCAGCCCGTGCCGGGCCAACCAGTAATTGTGCAATTTGGGCGAGCGTGAATGCATCACCGGCCAACCCATGACACCGGCAAGAAGATAATGATCGGGATGGCTCATCGGAAATTGTCCTTTATGGCTTACGAATTGGCGGCGCGAATGGCAGTGATCGCCAATTCGGCCAGTTCCTCGTCCTCGGCTTCGGTCAGGCCGGAGACGGCGACAGCACCCACCGTCTGCCCGTCGATGATCACCGGCAGGCCGCCGCTGAACCCGATGTAACGCGGATCACTGTAATAGGAAATATTGAACCCCGTTTCGGGGTGGCGGGCATTGCGGCCGATCAGGCTTGACGGACGCTTCAAACGGGCGGCAGTGAAGGCCTTGTTGGTGGCGACATTGACCGAGCTGAAAGCCGCGCCGTCCATCCGCAACAGGCTGATCAGCTCTCCGCGCGAATCGACCACCGCAATCACCGCGCTTTTGCCGCGTTTTTCGGTTTCGGCCCGGATCACCTCGACGGCGATCCGCGCATCATGGTCACTCAAAGTCAGTTCTTGCCGCATGGCTGTTTCCCCTCGCCGGATTACGCAGCCGCCGGCTCCATCGCGCCGCCGAGGAACAATTGTCCCACCCGCGGATCATTCAGAAGCGTTTCGGCCGTTTCCGCCATCCTAGTGCGCCCGAGCTCCAGCACAAGCCCGTCATCGGAGATCTGCAATGCACTTTTGGCATTCTGCTCCACCATCAGGATGGTGACACCCTTGGCGCGCAGGTCTTTCAGAATGTCGAATGTCTCCTGCACCATCAAAGGCGACAGACCGATGGACGGCTCGTCGATCAGAATCAGCGTGGGATCGAGCAACAGGCCGCGGGCGATTTCCAGCAATTTCTGTTGTCCGCCCGACAGGGTCGAGGCCTGCACATCGGCCTTTTGCCGCAGGATCGGAAAACGGACCATTGCCGCTTCGATCCGCTCGTCGATATTGATGCCGGAGGGGGCCGCGAAGCCGCCCAGTTCCAGATTGTGGCGCACCGTCAATTCGGGAAAAATATTGCGGCCCTGCGGCACATAGCAAATGCCGCGTTCGAGCAACTGGCGGGGCGTGTTGTTGGTGATGTCGGCCCCGTCGAAGGTGATGGTGCCGGTGCGGGCCTTCAACATGCCGAAAATGGTTTTGAAAACAGTGGATTTGCCCGCGCCGTTGGGACCGATCACCGTGGTGATGGTGGCACGGCGGACGTTGAAAGTGGTGCCGTTGAGAATGGTCATCGCCCCGTAGCCGGCAACGATATTGTCAAGCGCCAAAACTGTGTTGTGTTCAGTGTCCAAGATAGGCCTCGATCACTTCGGGGTTGGAACGGATCGCGTCGGGAGTGCCTTCGGCAATCACCTTGCCTTCGGCCAGCACAATGATGCGATCGCACAGCGCCATCACAAATTCCATATTGTGCTCGATCACCACGAATGTGGCGTTCTGTTCGGCATTGATGGCCTTCAAACGCTCGCGCAAATGGCCCAGCATGGTCAGGTTGACCCCGCCCGCAGGCTCGTCGAGCAGCACCAGCCGCGGACCCGCCATGAAAGCCATTGCGGCATCCAGCAGTTTTTGCTGGCCATAGCTCAAGCCGCCTGCCTTTTCATCCGCCACATGGCTCAAGCGGAAAAACTCGATCATCCGGTTGGCATCACCGGTCAGGCCCGCATCGCGCGCGCCGAACAGCCGCGTGCCCATGCTGCCTTTGTGCTCCTGCCCCGCCAGAATCAGATTGTCACGCACCGAGAGTTGGGGAAACACCTGCAACAGCTGGAAGGTGCGGCTGACACCGAGCCGGTTCAGATCGCAAGGGCGCAATCCGGTGACCGGTTGGCCGTCCACCCTCACTTCGCCCTCGGTCGGTTGCAACTGGCCCAGTACGCAGTTGAACAGGGTCGATTTGCCGGAGCCGTTGGGTCCGATAATGCCGAGGATTTCGCCCTCGTTGACGCTGAAGGACACGCCGTCGACCGCCGTCAAACCGCCGAATTGCTTGCGGATATTGGTGACTTGCAAAACGGGAGTCATTGGCCTGCTCCTTCTTTTTGTCCCGGCTTGTCCGCACCCATAACCTGGGCTTGCGCGGAGCGTTCCGACGAAATCTTCTTCTGGCGCAAATGCGAGATCAGCCGTTCACCCAGACCGATAATTCCGGTCGGGCAGAACATCATCAAAACCATCACCAGCATTGCATAGATGATCAGATAATAGCCCTGCGCAATGCGCAGCCATTCCGGCAGCAGCACTTCGGTGGCCGCTCCGATGAACGGACCGAAGAAGGTGCCAGCCCCCCCGACAATGACCATCAGCAGCAATTTGAGCGACAGCGTCAGCGAGAAGGAGTTGGGCTCGAAAAACTGCACCAGCGGCGCATAGAGTGCACCGGCAAAGCCGCCGATCGACGAACCCATCGCAAAGGCCATCAGCGTATAGCGGCGGGTATCGACCCCGAGCGACAGAGCCCGTACCGGATTTTCACGCAAGGCAACAAAGGCGCGGCCCCATGGCGAACGGATGATCCACCAGACGCAGAAAGCGAGGATGGAGGTCATCAGCAAAGTGAAGAAATAGAAATCCTTCGCCTTGCCGGTATTCCAGCCGAACAGGATCGGACGCGGGATATCGGTCAGGCCGTAAATGCCGTTGGTCAGCCACTCTTCGTTGCGCATGACCAGAAACACCAGCGTCGAAAAGGCCAAGGTCACGAAAGCCAGATAATGGTGTTGCACGCGCAAGGCCGGATAGCCCAAAATCCAGCCGATGGCGAAGCACAATGCGCCCGAGCACAGGAAAGCGACCGGATAGGGCACGCCTGCCAGCGTCATCAGACCGGTGCAATAGGCACCGATCCCGACAAAGGCCCCCTGCGCCATCGAGATTTGTCCGGCATAGCCCAGCGTGAGGTTGAGCCCGAGAGCGGCCACCGCATGCACCATCCACATCGCAACCAGCAACAGACCGAACGGACGCAGAAAGAACGGCAGAATAATCAGACCCGCCACCAGCAGCACAAAGACCGTGCCCTTGAAGGCACGCGAGGTGAGAAAATCCATCATACCGTGCGCTCCTCTGCGCGGCCCATCAGGCCCTGCGGACGCCATAAAATCACGGCAATCAGCAAGATCAGCGGAATGGCACCGCGATATTGGGCCGAGATATAGGCTGCAGCCATATTCTCGATCACACCGAGGATCAGGCCGCCGACAATTGCTCCGCGCACCTGGTTGAACCCGCCGACAATCGCAGCAATAAAAGCTGCCAGACCGAGCGTGTCGCCATTGGTGAATTTGGCCAGATAGATCGGGCTGATCATCAGCGAGGCCAGCGCCACCAAAAGCGCATTGATCAGGAAGGTGTACATGATCATCCGCTCGACCGGGATACCCAAAATCCGGGCCACCGAGGGGTTTTGCGCCGTCGCCTGCATGGCGCGGCCCAGACGGGTGCCGTTGAGCAATTTATTGAGACCGAGCACCGCCCCGCTGGCAATCAGCAAAATGAAAATGCTCTGGCTGGAAATCACCGCGCCGAACAGGTTCAAATCTTCGGACGGGATCATCGCTTGAAATGGCTGGGCTTGCGAGGAATAGAAATCCTTGACCGCCTCTTTCAGAAATATCGACAGGGCGATGGTCGAAATCACCAGCGGCAGAACGCCGTGCCTGAGCATCGGATCGACAATCGCCCGCTTGAACAAAAGTCCGAGGATCAATAGCGAGGCAACCACCGCAATGCCCACCGCAGGCCAGAAACCGACCCCCAAAATCTTGATGGCCCACAACACGAAAAAGGCGGGGATCATCACAAATTCGCCTTGCGCGAAATTGATGGTTTGCGAGGTCTGCCAGAGCAACATGAAGCCGACCGCTACCAGAGCGTAAATCGCCCCTGTTGCCAAGCCGGACACGAAAAGTTGGATAAAAGCGGCCATTCCGATGGTTCCGTTCTATGGCAGGCCGCCGCAAACGGGGTGCCGTGCCTTTGGGCAAAGGGTGGTAGCGGGGTGACCCCATACGCAACGGCAGCACATCCAACCACAGGCAATCCGCCCCGATGCGACAACCGGTCATTCCAAATCAGAGGCTCATTGCACAGAAGGGCATGACGCGGACCGTGCCGCGTTGGACAAGCCGCTCCGCAGATCACACCGGTGACCCTGGCAAGCCGGCAAGGCCTGTCGGATGGATCACCCTCGAGACGATCAACCCGATGTCGGGGATCGGCCGGACAAGCCGGCCGATCCGCCAGAGATCATGTTTTACTTGTTCAGCTTTGGCAGAATTTCGACGATCTTCTGCTTGCCGTCGACGATCTCGGCCAGGAAGCTGGCACGGTCGATATCGCCATTGGCATCCCATGTGGCTTCCATCAGAATGCCGGGTTCCTGTTCGGGCTTGATGGTCATGCCATGCAGGGTCTGGGCGAACAGCTTGGAGTCGAACTTGCCGATTTTCTCGGTCACAGCCTTGACCATGTAAACGGCGGTATAGCCTTTGATGCCGTTGTGGTCGTTGACATAATTGAAGCGGGCCTTGAAACGCTTGGCAAATTCCTGAATGGCGGGAATCGGCGCATCGGCGGTCAGACCGACATGGCCGCGCACGCCATTGGCGGCATCACCGGCCAACTCGATTACTTTCTGGCCAAGCAGGGTGGTTTCACCGATCAGCGGGGTCTTGATGCCCTGCTTGCGGGCTTCCTTCAGGAAGCGGGCACTTTCTTCTTCATTGGTGTAGACAAAAATCGCATCGGCATTGGCCGCTTTCACCTTCACCACGTCAGCCGAGAAATCGGCCTGACCGGATTCGGTCGAAATATCGGCAACGACCTTGATATCGTTCTTGGCCATTTCCTTCACGAAATTATCGCGCCCGCCTTTGCCGAAGTCATTATTGACCCAGACCACCGCGACATTTTTGGCCTTCAGACCATCGCGCATATAATTGACGACTTTGGGGATCGAGCTTTGCTGGCCGAACGAGGTGCGGAAAATGTATTTGCTGCCCTTCTGCGTAATGGCAGCCGCTTCGCCGCCGACGATTTCAGGCACTTCGGCCTGCGCGGTCAGAGCCAGATCGACCAGCACAGAGCCGGAAAACACCGGACCGAGCACCACATAGGGGTTTTTGTCGAGAACCTTCTGGACCTGTGTGCGCGAAATACCGGCATCCGATTGGGTATCGAGATGTTCCAGTTCGATCTTGCGGCCCAACAGGCCGCCTTTGGCGTTGATTTCTTCAACAGCCAGAATGATACCGTCACGCCAGTTTGTGCCCGACACGGCACCCGCGCCCGACAATTCAACGATGTTGGGGAGATAGATGGTTTGCTGGGCATTGACGCCCTGGGCAGCCATGGCCAAGCCACCCGCCAGCAAGACCCCCATCAAACGAGATGTGTTCATGATCATATTCGGTATCCTTCCCTGGAATTAAGTCCGATTTGTTCAGTCAAATCTTTTGCGACAAAATCTTAAACGAAGATGCGGCATCTCCCTTTATGTTATCAGCCTATTGATCGCACGCAAAGCTCCCGAATCCTTGCTCGCGCCCAAACCATCCCCTCCACAACCGCAACGCAGCGGCAATCCGGTTTCAAACCGCTTTTCGGGTTTGTAGCCTATATTCATTTGTTCGCTAGATGAACAAGTGTCCTATATGCGAACATTTTAGAAAATAAATTTCTTCCCGTCAATCTCCTATTTTTTTAAAAATATCCTGTTTTATACGTTTTCCTGAAAAAACCTGTCAGGATCTCTTCGTCACGGTCTCGTTGACCGCCACCGTTTGCGCGCCTTTGAGGATATGGGCTTCGAGCAAGGACACCGCCCGATCCGCATCGCGTGCCAGCGCCGCATCGAGAATCAGCTTGTGCTCGTTGGCCGACTGAGCGCGCGGAAACGGCCGGGTCTTGAGCGACAGCATCCGGTAACGCTGGCTTTGCTCATACATGGCCTGCCGGAACAGCAGCAACCAGCGCGAGCCGCAATTGGCGATGAGCGCCGTGTGGAACTCCTCGTTATAGCGTTCCCAATCCGCGCCCCAACGGTCGGGATCATCTTCCACCACCGCCTCGACCCGCGAGAGTTTGTGATAGCAGCCAACGATTTGTGCCTCCCATTCGAGATCGGCACGGGCAATCGACTGGCGCAGGGCGTGACATTCCAGCAATTGCCGCATTTGTGTGATGTCGCGCAAATCCTCGATCGAGACAGGCGGCACGGTGAAACCGCGCTGCCCCTCGGCCACCACCAGACCATCGGAGGCCAGCCGCGACAGGGTTTCGCGCATGGTGTTGACGCTGACCTCATAGGATTTGCTCAAGCCTTCCAGTTTCAATTTGGCACCGGGCTCCAGCGTCCCCATGATCACATCGCGCCGCAAGCGGTCGTAGAGTTGCGCGGTCAGTGTGCCCGAAGAATCGGCCTTGGTATGGTCCGTTTTGGAATGGTCATCACTCACGTTTCTGTCCCTCATGGTCTGCCGCACGTCGGAAGCGAAATTAAATCGATCATGACTGCAATTCAAGCATTGCCGCTAAATTAAAAAAAAGATATGAGATTTATAGAAATCTAGGAGATTAAAAAATGTTCGCGTGGTCCATCGCTACCGTCTGTCTGGGCGGAACATTGGAAGGCAAGCTGTCAGCCATTGCCAAAGCCGGTTTTCGTGCTGTCGAATTGTTCGAAAATGATCTGACCTTCTTCAATGGCCGGCCCGGCGATGTCAGGCGAATGGCGGATGATCTGGGCCTGTCGATTGTCGCCCTGCAGCCGATGCGCGATTTCGAGGGCATGCCCGCCCCCGCCCGCCTGCGCAATTTCGAGCGCGCCGAACGCAAATTCGACCTGATGGATGAATTGGGTGTCAATCTGCTGTGCCTGTGCTCCAATGTTAGCCCCGAAGCCATCAACAACGATGCGCAGGCCGCCGCCGATCTGGCCGAACTGGCCGACCGCGCCGGTGCGCGCGGCTTGCGGATCGGTTACGAGGCGCTGGCTTGGGGCACCCATATCAAGGACTGGATGCAGGCCTGGCATCTGGTCGAACTGGCCGACCGCCCCAATCTCGGGCTGGTGCTGGACAGTTTCCACGCCTGTGTGCGCGGCAATCCGATTGCGCCGATAGCCGATCTGCCCGGCGACAAGATCGCGCTGGTGCAGGTGGCCGATGCGCCGGGTCTGTTGATGGATGCGCTGGCTTTGAGCCGCCACCACCGCTGTTTCCCCGGTCAGGGCGATCTGCCGGTCGATGCCTTTATCGAGGCCTGTCTGGCCACCGGCTATCGCGGGCCGGTCTCGCTCGAAATTTTCAACGACCAGTTCCGTGGTGCGCTGCCCGGCCAGATTGCGCTGGATGGCATGCGTGCGCTCGAGTCTTGCGCGGAGCGCATCGCCAAAACCGGCCACACGCCCGACATCGAGCGGCTGCCCGGCGCGCATCTGCCCGCACCCGGCACGGTGTCCAAGGTCGAATTCGTCGAATTCGCCACCTCCGGTCCCGAAGGCGACCAGCTCGAAACTGTTTTGCGGGGCTTGGGCTTCCAGAGGGTTGCGCAACACCGCTCCAAGGACGTGGTGCTGTTGCGCCAGAACGGGGTCAACATCGTCATCAACCGCGAGCGTGACGGCTTTGCCCATTCTTTCTATCTGGTCCACGGCACCTCGGTCTGCGCCATGGCCTTTGCTGTGGACAATGTCACCCAAACGCTCGACCGCGCCAATGCATTGGGGGCAACCACCTATCATGGCCGGATCGGTGCCGGCGAAGCGACTATTCCGGCCGTGCGCGGGGTTGAAGGCAGTCTGATCTATCTGATTTCCGATACGCCGGAAGGTCTGGGCTTCTGGGAGCGCGATTTTGTGTTCGAGCCATCGGCGCAAACCAGTGGACCGATCACCGGCATCGACCATCTGTCCAACACCGTGCGGCGTCCCGAATTTTTCACATGGCTGACCTTCTACAAGGCGGTTCTCGGTTTCGAGGATGTGCCGCAGGTGGAAGTGGCCGATCCCTATGGCGCGTTCTACAGCCGCTGCGTGCGCACACCCAACCGCTCGGTGCAGATTCCGTTGAACGTGTCGGACGGCGGGGCCACCGTGCTGGCACGTTTCCTCGATGCGACATCGGGCTCGGGCGTGCAGCAAATCGCCTTTGAAACTCCCGATATTTTCGGCTTCGTCGAAAAGGCCCGTTCGGAAGGCGTCACTTTCCTGCCGATTCCGGACAATTATTATGCCGATCTGGCGGCGCGGTTCGATCTCGATCCCGCTTTGCTGGAGCAGATGCGCAGTCTCGGCATTTTGTATGACCGCAGCGCAAGCGGCGAATTCTTCCATATCTATACGGAATCCTTCGATGACCGCTTCTTCTTCGAAGTGCTGGAGCGGCGCGATTATGATCTGTTCGGCGCGGCCAATACGCCGGTGCGTCTGGTGGCACAGGCCCGCTCGCAAGACGCCCGCCGTGCCATCAGCTGAAGGCGTTCAACCACGGGAGTTCGCTCCCGTGGTGTTGGATATTCTGCCTCAAGCCTGACGGGCCGCGATGGCACCGGCAATCGCCAAGGTGCGGCGGCCCATTTCGGCATGCATCAATTCGACCATCCGCCCGCCGACCGTGATCACGCCCTTGGAGCGGTTTTCGGGCAGATCGAAGGCGGCGACAATGGCGCGCGCCTGTTCGACCTCATGCTCGGACGGAGCAAAGACCTGATTGGCCGGAGCAATCTGGTTGGGGTGGATCAGCGTCTTGCCGTCCATCCCTATATCGCGGCCTTCCTCGCATTCGCGGATCAATCCGGCCTCGTCCTGCAAGCCGTTATAGACCCCGTCGAGAATATCCAGACCATAGGCGCGCGCGGCCGCCACCGCGGTCGACAACCAGCCCAGCATCGGCAGGCGTCCGGCGGTCAGGCGGGCACGGGTCTCTTTGGCCAGATCATTGGTACCCATCACAAAACAGCTCAAGCGGCTGGCGGGCATGGCGGCGGTGGCGGCAATGTCGGCAAGGTTCAAAATCGCCAGCGGCGTTTCGATCATGATCCACAATCTGGTTGTGGCGGCAACACCGGCTGCAGCAAGGGCTGCCTCGCAACGGGCGACTTCCGCCGCCGAGGAGATTTTGGGAAACAGGATCGCATCCGCGCCCGCTTTGGCCGCAGCCACGACATCCGCCTGTCCCCAGACAGTATCAAGCCCGTTGACGCGCAAAATCACTTCGCGGCTGCCGAATCCGCCCGCAGCAATCGCCGCGCAGGCCTGCTCGCGCGCCAGCTCTTTGACGTCGGGGGCCACCGCATCTTCCAGATCGATGATGATGCCGTCGGCATCCAGCACCTTGGCCTTTTCAAGCGCGCGGGCATTGGATGCGGGCATATAGAGCACACTGCGGCGCGGTCTGAGGCTGGCGGACATCGAAATTCCTTTGTGCTGGCAATCCATCGCCCGCACGATAGCCCGAAGCGGATTAGTCTGTCACTTTACCAAAAGGGTTAGGGCCAAAGCGGCGATGGTGTCAGGTCTATTCAACTAATAGGGTTCTTTACGCCTTGCCGACAATCGGCACAGTAGGGATGGATCAAGAAGGACAAACACGGTGCGGATCGCTTTTTGCGCGGACATTCATGGCAATCGGGCGGCGTTTGAAGCCTGTTTGCGCGAGTGCGAGCGGCGCGGTTTTGACCAGATGGTGATTTTGGGGGATGTGGTCGGCTACGGCCCCGATCCGCAATGGTGCACCGATCAGGTCCGAGAGCTGCAAGCCAAAGGGGCTGTGGTGGTACGCGGCAACCATGATGCCGCCTTGGTCGAGGGCACCGCCAGCATGAACGAGCTGGCGCGCACCGCTATCGAATGGACGCTGACCCAACTCGACAATGCGTCCATTGAATATCTGGCCAAGCTGCCGCTGTCGCATCGGCAGGAGGATCGGCTCTATGTCCATGCCAATGCCTGGGCGCCTGCTTTGTGGGACTATATCAATTCCCCGCGCGAGGCCGAGCGCTCAATGCGGCTGACCGATGCCCGTCTGAGCTTTTGCGGCCATACCCATGTGCCCCTGCTCTATCACATGAGTGCCAAACGCCCGGCCTCTGCCTTCACACCGCTGACCGGCAAGGCGATTCCGCTGTCGACCATCCGGCGTTATTTGATGGTGGTGGGAGCGGTCGGACAGCCGCGTGACCGCAATCCGGCGGCGTGCTGGGCCTTGTATGATACAGCCAAGCGCGAATACACCATTTACCGAACCTCTTATGACATTGAATTGACAGCCCGAAAAATCAGGGAGACCGCCATGCCGCAAGCCATGATCGAGCGTCTCGCCAAACGGCTGTTTGCGGGGAGTTGAGCATGGAAAGCCATCGTTTGCATGCCGGTCGGGTGATCGACGGGTTCAAGCTGGTCGAATTGGTCCATACCGGCGGCATGGCCGCTTTGTGGTCCGTCACCAAACCGGGCGAACCGCGCGCCATGCTGATGAAAGTGCCGTTTCTGGGGGAAGGCGACGACCATTCCGCCATTATCGGTTTTGAAATCGAGCATATGATTCTGCCGCGCCTGAGCGGACCGCATGTGCCTGCGGTGATTGCGGTGGGTGATTTTTCCGTATTGCCGCATCTGGTGATCGAACGGCTGCCGGGCAAATCGCTCGATTCCCGCCTCAAGGATGCGCCGCTGTCGCCCGAGGATGTGTGCTGGCTGGGCGCAAAAATCGCGACCGCACTTCAGGATATCCACCGCCAGCATGTCATCCATCTCGATGTCAAACCCGCCAATATCATGCTGCGCGACAGCGGCCCTGCGGTGATGATCGATTACGGACTGTCGCGCCACGACGAATTGCCCGATCTGCTGGCCGAAGAGTCCGATCTGCCGATCGGTACCAGCGCCTATATGGCGCCCGAACAGGTGCTGGGCATCCGTTCCGATCCGCGCAGCGATATTTTTGCGCTCGGCGTGGTGCTGTATGAAATGACCAGCGGCGAAAAGCCGTTCGGCAATCCCTCGACCCGCGCGGGCATGCGCCAGCGGCTCTATCACGAACCGCGACCTTTGCGGGCTTTGCAACCGCATATCGCGCCATGGCTGCAGGAAATCATTCTGAAATGTCTGGAGGTCGATCCCGATGACCGCTTCCAGACCGCAGGGCAACTGGCCCATGCCCTGCGCAATCCCGATCAGGTGGTGCTGACCGGCCGCGCGGCGCGGGTCAAATCGCCCGGTCTCGTCAAACGTGTCAAAAACTGGTGGCAGGGACAAAACCGCGTGATCGCCCCGCCGATGCGGGTGGCGGACCGGCTCGACAAGGCCCCCATCATCATGTGCGCGCTGGATTTTTCGGTCGACGAAGCCGATGCCATCTCGGATGCCGTCAAGCGGTTGGTGCGGCGTTTGCTGGAAACCGATCCCGGTGCGCGTCTGGTCTGTCTGACCGTGCTGAAAACCTCGCTGGTCAAACTCGACGAGGCGCTCGATCAGGGCGGACGCAACATCTATCTCAAGCGGCTGGTTGCCCTGAAGGATTGGGCGCGCAGCCTCGACCTGCTGGAAGAAAGCGTCAGCTTCCATGTGATCGAGGCGGTGGATCCCGCCCAAGCCATTCTTGATTATGCGAGCTTTAACGGGGTCGACCACATCGTCATGGGCGCGCGCGGCCATTCGACGCTCAGACGCTATCTCGGCAGCGTCTCCTCGCGGGTCGTGGCCGAAGCGTCATGTTCGGTCACGGTCGTGCGGTTGACACACGCTCACGACCAATCCGCAGAGCCTAGGGATCAGGACGCGCCAAGCGGCGGATAGGCATGCACGATGCCATGCCTGTCACGCACCGACGCGCTGTCGGCTGACAGGATGGTCACGGCATCGGACAAAACCGCGACTTTTCCGTGCCCGCCCGGAATATCAAGCACATAAGTCGGTTGCGCCAAACCCGACAGGTGGCCGCGCAGGCCCTCGACCAGCGCTTTGCCCTCCGACAGACCGAGTCGGAAATGTCCGGTGCCCGGGGCCAGATCGGGATGGTGCAGGTAATAGGGGCGGATGCCGTGTTCGACAAAACCGCGCATCAGGGCAACCAGCGTGGCGGTTGTGTCATTGATGCCCCTGAGCAGAACGGTCTGGCTCAACAGGCCGATCCCCGCATCGCGCAGTATCCCGCAGGCTCTGGCAAAAGCAGGGGTGAATTCCCGCGGATGATTGGCATGAATGGCCACCCAATTGGCCTTGCCCGAAGCGGCCAGTGCCCGCGCCAGATCGGGGGTGATGTGATCGGGCGACACGACCGGCACGCGCGAATGCCAGCGGATGGTTTTGATATGGGGAATTTGGGCCAAGCTTTCCACCACCTGCCGCAGACGGCGCGGTGACAGGATCAGCGGATCACCGCCGGTGACAACCACTTCCCAGATCGACGGGGTATCGGCCAGATAAGCGATGGCTTGCGCCAATTGCTCTGCACTCAACCCCTCGCCTTTGTCGGGCCCGACCATTTCGCGGCGGAAGCAGAAACGGCAATAGACCGGACAGATCGCCACCAGCTTCAGCAAGGCCCGGTCGGGATAGCGATGCACAATGCCCGCACAGGGGCTGAAGGCATGGTCGCCGACCGGATCATCCAATTCAAGCGCGCTTGCATGCCCTTCTGCCTCCGACGGGATAAATTGTCTGGCAATCGGATCTTCGCGATCATCGGGATCGATCAAATCCAGCATCGGTGCGGTCACCGCAATCGCATAACGGGCGGCAATCGGGGCCAGCGCGTCCTGCCGGTCCGCCGGAATCAGCCCGTGTTCGGCCAGTTGGGCAAGCGAATGAGCGGATTTTTGCGGTTTGGTCATCACAGAGTCCGGTCGGGTTCAGGCCGAAAATGGCGCAAGCGGTGTCCATAGCACATCATCAATGCGCGGTGCACCGGTCAGCAGCATCACCAGACGGTCAAATCCCAAAGCGATGCCCGAAGTGTCGGGCATCAAGGCCAGAGCGGCCAGCAAATCCTCGTCGACCGGATAGCGCTCGCCGTAAATCTGCTGCTTGAGGGCCATATCTTCTTCAAACCGGCGACGCTGCTCGACGGGATCGGTCAATTCGCCGAAGCCATTGGCGAGTTCGACGCCGCAGGCATAGAGTTCGAACCGTTCTGCCACACGCGGATCGTCAGGACACGGACGGGCCAGAGCCGCCTCATGCACCGGATAGTGATAGAGAATGGTGGCGCGGTCATGGCCCAAATTCGGCTCGATCCTGTCAACCAGAATCCGGCTGAACAGATCCGACCAACTGTCATCTTCGGCCACGCGGATCGATTGTCTCTGCGCCGAGCGCGCCAGAATGGCCGGATCGGGCACGCCGTCGGGCGTGCTGGCCAGCAAGTCGATATCGGCATAACGCGCAAAGGCCTCCTGCACGCTCAGCCGTTCGGGCGGCCGGAACGGATCGGCCACCTTGTCGCGAAACCGCAATTGCGTGCTGCCAGAGGCTGTGGCGGCCTGTTGCAACAGATGCGCACAATCCTCCATCAGATCGTCGAGCGAAGCCCCGACCCGATACCATTCCAGCATGGTGAATTCGGGCGCATGCAGCACACCGCGCTCGCGGTCGCGAAACACCCGCGCAAAATCGAAAATGCGGGTTTCTCCGGCGGCCAGCAGCTTCTTGCAGGCAAATTCGGGGGAGGTATGCAGATAAAGCGGCTCGATCCCGCCGTCATGGCGGCGCAATTGCACCGGCACACCGTGCAGATGGGTCTCGTTTCCGGG
Source organism: uncultured Hyphomicrobiales bacterium (assembly GCA_903930675.1). GTDB lineage: Bacteria > Pseudomonadota > Alphaproteobacteria > Rhizobiales > Beijerinckiaceae > CAIYZJ01. Next base: position 6,814 of record CAIYZJ010000016.1, on the reverse strand, counting down.
CGAGATTTGCAACTGTCCGGCTTCGACCTCGGTAAAGCCTTGCGCCTCGAACCAGCCGCGCAGCGCGGATTTGACCGCATTGCGCGCCAGCAACAGCGGACGGCGGTCACGGTGCTTCACGGGCACCCAAAACGGCGAAACATCACTCATCACACGTCCCGATCAAACAAAGCCTGTTGTCAACGGTACCATCAATTAGGGCAAAAAGTGATTTTACACTGGCAACATCCGGTCGAATATGGGAAAAGCGCGCGCGCAGTATGGTTTGTTGCTGCACGGATTTTATCTGCCAGAGATCGTTCGATGCCCGCGCATGAGACGGGCCCAAGCCAAGGATGAGTAACGTGAAGGTCATCGCCAGTTCGCTTCGCAAGGGCAATATTGTTGAAAAGGACGGACATCTCTATGTCATCCTGACAGCAGAAAACATCCATCCCGGCAAGGGCACGCCCGTGACCCAGCTTGATATGCGCCGGATCAGTGACGGCGTCAAAGTGTCGGAACGCTACCGCACCACCGAACAGGTCGAACGCGCCTTTGTCGAGGACAAGGATTACAACTTCCTCTACGAGGATTCCGACGGCTTCAATTTCATGAACAATGAAAATTACGATCAGGTCTCGGTGTCCAAAGATGTGGTGGGGGACCGCGCTCCCTTCCTGCAGGAAGGCATGAAGTGCATCCTGTCGGTTTACGAGGGCAATGCCGTGTCGATCGAACTGCCGGCCCGCATGGTGCTGGAGATCGTCGACACCGAGCCGACCATGAAAGGCCAGACGGCCTCCTCCTCTTTCAAGCCCGCCAAGCTCTCGAATGGCGTGCGCACCATGGTGCCACCCCATATTGCTGTCGGCACCCGCGTGGTCATCATGACCGAAGACGCCTCCTACGTCGAACGCGCCAAGGATTGACGTCCCGATGGTCCTTGCGGGGCCCGCAAGGACACGATGACACAAGGGGTTTTTCATGCGTGCTTTGCTCGATGTCGTGCTGATGGCGCTGGAACTGTTCAGCTGGATGATCATTGCTTCGGCGGTGCTGAGCTGGCTGATCGCCTTCAATGTCATCAATATGCGCAATGATTTCGTGCGCTCGGTCTGTCAGGGGCTCTATCGCATCACGGAACCGGTGATGCGGCCCTTGCGGCGGGTGCTGCCCTATATGGGCGGCGTCGACCTGTCTCCGATTGTTGTGCTGCTGGCGATCATGTTCATCGAAAAAGTGATCGTCTATTACATCTATCCCAACGTCTTTTAATGACGGTCGCGCATGGTTGATCCGCTTGCAGCCTGCCGCCTTTGCCCCGATGGACTGATGGTGTCGGTTCGCCTCACCCCCAAAGGCGGCCGCGATGCGCTCGACGGTTTGAGCGAGCTGGCCGATGGACGTGTCGTGTTGAAAGCGCGGGTGCGCAGCGCACCGGAGAATGGCGAGGCCAATGCGGCCCTCGAAGCATTGCTCGCCAAAGCCTGCGCCACCGGTAAAAGCCATGCCAGCGTCACCACAGGCGCAACCAGCCGCCTTAAAACAGTGATGATTTCGGGTCAGCCCGACCTGCTGCTGGCCGCCCTGCACAAAAGCCTCAGCGACAAAGGATCACCCGTATGACCGCACAATTGATTAACGGCACCGCCATTGCAGCACATCTGCGCGCCAAAGTGGCCGATTATGCAGCCGATATTCTGGCGCGCCATCATGTGGTGGCCGGTCTTGCGGTGGTTTTGGTCGGCTCCAATCCGGCTTCGCAGGTCTATGTCCGCTCCAAAATCAAAATGACCAAGGAAGCGGGCTTGAATTCCATCGAGCATATGTTGCCCGAAACCGCGACACAGGCGGAATTGCTGGCTGTGGTGTCGGCACTCAATGCCGACCCTGCGGTGGATGGCATACTGGTCCAGCTGCCTCTGCCTGCCCATCTCGATGCGGATGCCGTGATTGCCGCGATTGATCCGGCCAAGGATGTCGACGGCTTCCACCCGATCAATGCGGGGCGGTTGATGACCGGCACCGGCGGTTTGGTGCCCTGCACGCCGCTTGGCAGTCTCAAACTGCTGCAATCGGTCAGGGCCGATCTGGCGGGGCTGGAAGCCGTGGTGGTCGGACGTTCCAACATTGTCGGCAAGCCTATGTCGCAATTGCTGCTGGCCCAAAGCTGCACGGTCACCGTGGCCCATTCCAAAAGCCACGATCTGCCGGCCATTTGCCGCCGCGCCGATATTCTGGTGGCCGCCGTCGGACGCCCCGAAATGATCAAAGGGGACTGGATCAAACCGGGGGCGATTGTGATCGATGTCGGCATCAACCGCGTGCCCGATCCCGCAAAGGGCGAGGGAAAAACACGGCTGGTCGGCGATGTCGATTTTGCCTCCGCGCTCGGACAAGCGGGCTATATCACCCCCGTCCCCGGCGGTGTCGGCCCGATGACGATTGCCTGCCTGCTGGCCAATACAATGACCGCCGCAGCCCAACGGCGCGGCTGGCCCGCCCCCGCGCTGTAAGCGCTTCTCCTCATGTCTCTCTGACCGGTTGATTCTGTCCTGATTCGGACAGGGTCCGTTCGCGTTCCTGCACGGTTTGTCCCGAACAAGGACTTGCGAACGCTTGGCTTTTACCACTTGTTAACGCTGTTCACAGCCGGGGATAACCCAAGCTGTGAATTGTGTTGCCACGCCCGATGGAACTGGTCGCAAAACCCGTTATCGCGATTCGGACATGGCTTGTTCACGCTCACCCCCGTTCTGTCCCGATCAGGGATTGATCAGGCGTGCGGGATTAAGAACCGGTTAACCATAACGGGCCTTACGCCTTGCCAGCCTCCTGAATCGGCAGGCCAAAACCGTAAATCCCGATTCGGACATGGCCTGTTCACGCCCAACCCCGTTCTGTCCCGATCAGGGATCACACGGCGACAAGGCATGAAGAGACGGTTAACCATACAGGGGCGTCGTCCTTGCCTGTTTTTTGAATCAACAGGCCAAAGCCCGAAATCCCGATTCGGACATGGCTTGTTCACTCTCAAGCCCGATCTGTCCCGGACAGGGATCACACAGCCATGCTGCTTTAAGAACTGGTTAACCATCCAGGGACTTCGGACTTGCCTGTTTCTTGAATCAACGGGCCAAAGCCGGAAGTCCCGATTCGGACATGACCTGTTCCCGCTGGCCCCCGATCTGTCCCGAACGGGGATCGGGCAGTGATCCGGTATTAAGAGTTGATCAACCATGACAAGGCTTGCGCCTTGCCACGACAGCGGATCAGCGGGGCAAAGCCGGCAATGCCGATTCGGACATGGCTTGTTCCGGTTTCAGGCGAATGTGTCCCGATCAGGGACAGGATTTTCACGAGACCGATTTTTTCACAATCCGCACGATATCCTTCATAATCGCATCCATCGCGTAGTCTTTCGGCGTGTAAATCGCCGCAACGCCGATATTGCGCAGCACATTTTCATCATCGGGCGGGATAATACCGCCCACCACCACCGGAATGTCGGCCAGACCGGCATTGCGCATCCGCGCCATCACATCGCGCACCAAAGGCACATGCGACCCAGACAGGATCGACAGGCCGACCACATGGGCTTTGGTGGCCAGTGCTTGCGCGACGATCTCCTCGGGGGTCAACCGTATCCCTTCATAGGTAACATCGAAGCCGACATCGCGGCCGCGCAAGGCAATTTGCTCGGCACCATTGGAATGGCCGTCGAGCCCCGGCTTGCCCACCACCATGCGGGGCGTTGCACCCAGCAATCCGGCCAGATCGGCAACCACCATCCGGACATCATCGGCGGCGGGATCGGTGCGGGTATCGAGCGACACACCGGTCGGGGCGCGGTAGCGGCCAAACACCTGCCGCAGGGTCTCGCCCCATTCGCCGGTGGTCACCCCGACTTTGGCGCATTGGATGGAGGCGTCCATGATATTGCTGTCGGAGCGGGCCGCCTGTTCGAGATCCGAGAGGGCTTGCGCCACCTGTTGCGCATCGCGCTTGGCGCGCCAATCCCTGATGCGCAAGACCGCATCGGTTTCCACCTGTTCGGGGACGGTCATCACCGTGCCTTCGCCCGCTGTCAGCGGCGATTGCTCGCTGTCACCCCAACGGTTGACGCCGACGACAACCTGACGGCCCGATTCGATTCCGGCAATCCGGCGGGCATTGGATTCCACCAAAGCGCGTTTCATCAAACCCTGTTCGATCGCCACCACCGCACCACCGGCAGCGTCGATATCGGCCAAGGCTTGTTTTGCCGCCGCTTTGAGCTCGGCCACCTTGCGTTCGATTTCAACCGAACCATCAAAAATATCGCCATATTCAAGCAGATCGGTCTCGTAGGCCATCACCTGCTGCATCCGCAACGACCATTGCTGGTCCCACGGACGCGGCAGGCCGAGCGCTTCGTTCCATGCCGGCAATTGCACCGCGCGGGCGCGGGCGCGTTTCGACAGCACCACCGCCAGCATCTCGATCAAAATCCGGTAGACGTTGTTTTCCGGTTGCTGTTCGGTCAAGCCCAGTGAATTGACCTGCACGCCATAACGGAACCGCCGGTGCTTTTCATCGGCAACCCCGTAACGGTCACGGGTAATCTCATCCCACAGCTCCGTGAAAGCGCGCATCTTGCATAATTCGGTGACAAACCGCATGCCCGCATTCACGAAGAAGGAAATCCGCCCGACAATCCCGCCGAAGGCCTCATCGCTGAACTGGCCCGAGGCCTTCACTTCGTCGAGCACCGCAATGGCTGTCGCCAGCGCAAAAGCCAATTCCTGCACGGGCGTCGCGCCTGCTTCCTGCAAATGGTAGGAACAGACATTGGTCGGGTTCCATTTCGGCATCTGCGTGGTTGCAAACAGGATCGTGTCGCGGATCAGGCGCATCGAGGGCGCAGGCGGAAACACATAGGTGCCGCGCGACAGATATTCCTTGATGATGTCGTTCTGGGTCGTGCCCTGCAACAGATGGCGCGGCGCGCCCTGTTCGTCCGCCACCGCCACATAGAGCGCCAGCAACCAGGCGGCCGTGGCATTGATGGTCATCGACGTATTCATTTCGGCCACGGGCAATTCATGAAACAGCGCCCGCATATCGCCCAGATGGGCAATCGACACCCCGACTTTGCCGACTTCGCCGCGGGCCAGCACATGATCGGGATCGTAGCCGGTCTGGGTCGGCAAATCGAACGCCACCGACAGGCCCGTCTGCCCCTTGGCCAGATTGGCGCGATAGAGCAGATTGGAATCCGCTGCCGTCGAATGACCTGCATAGGTCCGGAAAATCCAGGGCTTGTCGGCAGAAACAGGCTTTTCGGAGGTTGGGCCCTGATCGCGCGTGTTCGGGATTGTCGCTGTCGTCATCTCGGCACCACCATGCGTTATGGGTCGATTGAAATAGGGCTTCAGGGAATGCGTTCTATTGCATTGCAACAACGCCCATCATGCGGCATCCCGACCTGTCTGTCACTCAGCATTAAGATGAAGAAAAGGGCAATAATAATCGCCAAAGTTGTAAATTTTTGCCAATTTTCGTCATTTTCATGCACAGCATCAACTTTTAGCTTATAGCGCACTGCAGCAATTGCGGTCATCATCCGGACAATTCACGCCGCATGCGGCACCCGTATCTTTTGACACCGACACCATTTTGCGAGGAGCCCCCGATGACGATCACTCAGCAGCAAGCCCCGTTGAAAGATCTCTATGCCATTGGTGAAATTCCCCCGCTCGGCCATGTGCCCGAAAAGATGTGGGCCTGGTCGATCCGCAAGGAACGGCATGGACCGCCCGAAGATGCGATGCAGTTGGAAGTGCTGCCGACATGGGCCATCGGCGATGATGAAGTGCTGGTGCTGGTGATGGCGGCAGGGGTCAATTACAACGGCATTTGGGCCGCGCTCGGCGAACCGATCTCGGTGCTGGACTCCCATAAAACCCCCTATCATGTCGCAGGCTCCGATGCCTCGGGCATTGTCTGGGCGGTGGGCCGCAAAGTGCGCCGCTGGAAGGTCGGCGACGAGGTGGTGATCCATTGCAATCAGGATGACGGCGACGACGAGGAATGCAACGGCGGCGATCCGATGTTTTCCGCCTCGCAACGCATCTGGGGCTACCAGACGCCGGATGGTTCATTCTCGCAATTCTGCCGTGTGCAATCGCGCCAGCTGATGCCGCGCCCGCGCCATCTGACATGGGAAGAAAATGCCTGCTACACCCTGACACTGGCCACCGCCTACCGCATGCTGTTCGGCCACGCTCCGCACATGGTGCGCCCGGGCGACAATGTGCTGGTCTGGGGGGCTTCGGGCGGCTTGGGCGTGTTCGGCTTGCAACTCTGCGCCGCATCGGGGGCCAATGCCATCGGCGTGATTTCGGATGAATCCAAGCGCGACTATGTGCTGGGCCTCGGGGCCAAAGGCGTCATCAACCGCAAGGATTTCAATTGCTGGGGCCAGTTGCCCAAGGTCAATTCGCCGGAATTCACGGGTTTCATGGGCGAGGCCCGCAAATTCGGCAAAGCCATCTGGGACATTACCGGCAAAAAGGATGTCGACATCGTGTTCGAGCATCCCGGCGAGCAGACCTTTCCGGTCTCGACCTTTGTGGCCAAACGCGGCGGTATGATCGTGTTCTGCGCAGGCACCACCGGCTTCAACATCACCTTCGATGCCCGCTTTGTCTGGATGCGGCAAAAACGGATTCAAGGCTCGCATTTTGCCCATCTCAAACAGGCCAGTGCCGCCAACCAGTTCGTGATCGACCGCCGCATCGACCCCTGCATGAGCGAAGTGTTCGACTGGGCCAATATTCCGCTGGCCCAT
>CAIYZJ010000015.1 GCA_903930675.1 uncultured Hyphomicrobiales bacterium | reverse complement strand
CGCAGGGGGTGCCGGCGTGTTGGGATGTGACAATCCTGTTGGTCCGAAAGATCAATACCGCTCGGCCAAGTCATGCGCTCCCGATGTCGCAAAAGCCAAAGCACTGTTGGCCGAAGCCGGTTACCCCAACGGCATCGATGTCGAAATTCATGTTTCGACAGTCGAATCCGTCTGGCCTGCCATTGCCGAAGTTTATCAGCAACAAGCCGCTGCCGCAGGAATTCGCGTCAAAATTACCCAAGTGCCGAGTGATGGCTATTGGAGCCAGATCTGGCTGAAAAAAGATGTCGCCATGACGCGGTGGAACGAGCGCCCTGCCGATGCCATTTTGAACGAAGTCTACCGTACGGGAACACCGTGGAACGAGAGCCATTTTGGCGATGCAAAATTTGACGCCATTCTGGATACTGCCAGAAAGGAACTCGACTTTGAAAAGCGCAAAGCCCGCTATATCGAAGCGCAGGACTATTTGTGGGAGAATGGCGGAACACTCGTTGCTTACCATGCCAATGTTTTGGTGGGTTTAACGGCCCGGGTCAAAGGCGTCGATCCTGTCGAGAACTTCAGCATCCGCTGGCATAAGGTCACAGTTGACTGACCCTTTCGGGGGCGGGATGTCGCTGTCTCGCCCCAGTCGCTGCTTCATCAAAACTTCAAAGCCCCAAGGGTTCGGGACGTCTTTGTCGTGCCATAAGGGATGTAACTTCAGGTGCTGAAATTACTCGTACGGCGCATCCTTCTGGGCTTTGCAACGGTGGCATTGGTGTCTGTCATTATCTTCGCAGGCATCGAAATTTTGCCCGGGGATGCCTGTACAGCCTATTTGCAGCGCGATGCCCAAGGACAGCGTCTGGAAAATTGCCGGCAGGAACTCGGCCTTAACCGCCCCGTGGTTGTCCGTTACCTGGGTTGGGCAGGCTCTGCCATTCGGGGTGATCTAGGCCTATCAGCCAACAGTACGAAAACGATATCCGAACTGGTCGGGGATCGGTCCAGAAATTCTTTGTTGCTTGCCTTTTGCACATTGTTGATCGGTCTTCCGTCTGCAATCTTTCTGGGGATTTTGACTGGCCTCAATCGTGACAAGCCGATTGATCTGATCTGCTCGACAGTCGCAATATGTGCCATGACAATCCCGGAATTTGTCTCGGCGACCGTGCTGATTTTGATTTTCAGTGTGTGGCTTGCCTGGTTTCCCGGCATTGTGATGACGTCGGCCAGCGCGCCTGCTTTGGCATTCTTTCCCGAAATCATCCTGCCCTCTGTGGTCTTGGCGATGGTGATGACAGCGCATATTTCAAGGACGGTGCGCTCCAGTGTCATCGAAGTTTTGGAAAGCGATTTTGTCCGGATGGCCATTCTGAAAGGTGTGCCCTACCGGCTAATGGTTTTCAGACATGTTTTGCCGAATGCGCTTCTTCCAGCGATCAACGTCATTGCACTGACCATTGCGTGGCTGATGGGTGGTGTTGTGGTCGTTGAAACCGTTTTCAATTTTCCCGGACTCGGGCGATTGATGATCAATGCGATTACCGATCGCGATCTCCAACTGGTTCAGGCAATCGCTTTGATTGTTGCCGTGATCTATGTCGGCGTGAACCTCGCAGCAGACATCGTGACGCTCTTGCTAAATCCACGCTTGCGCACATCGATGATGAGGCGGTCATGAGAGAGGGCGCAGGGCATTCCTCCCCCGACTCGAAGCTTCTCGGCTTCTGGCACGTCATGAAATCGATGATGTCACGTCCATCGGGGCTGATTGGTGTGATCCTCGTCCTGTTCCATGTGACAATCGCCGTTATCAGCCCGGAGATTGTCCCCTACGATTACAAAAAAATCAGCAATATTCTGATGTTGTCTGCACCGGATTCCAGTCATTGGCTCGGCACAGACCAACTCGGCCGTGATGTCCTCACCCGTGTTCTGATGGGTGGGCGGCAGGCCATTTTTGTTACGGCCATAGCAACACCCGTCGCCGTGATGTGGGGGGGCTTTTTGGGAATCTATCTGGGTTTGGTGGGAGGCCGCAAAGATGATGTGATGATGCGGATTGTCGATGCATTATTGTCGTTGCCGTGGATCCTGAAAATGTTGCTGCTGATCGTGACATTCGGAACCGGCCAGACGGTGCTGATCCCGACACTGGCTTTTTTCTATGGTATTCCGGTGATCCGGATTGCGCGGGTTGCCACGCATGATGTTGTGTCACGCGATTTTGTCCAAGCCGCCAGAGCACGTGGCCACAACCTGATATCCATTATTTTTGTTGAGCTTTTACCCAATGTCCGCGACGCCCTCCTGGTTGAAGGCGCAATGCGGTGGTCATGGATGTTGCTGGCTTTCAGTTCTCTGTCATTTCTGGGCTTCGGGGCTACGCCGCCCAATCCTGACTGGGGTTTGATGATCGCCGATGCAAGGGGCTTTCTGGTTGTTGCTCCATTGGCTGGGCTCGCCCCTGTGTTCGCTTTGAGTAGTTTGATTATTGGAATCAATCTGACAGCCGACGCACTGGCCAAAACCTTGGGTGTCGATCGTGCGCGCAAAGCGAGCCCCGCATGACCCAAGCGGTTTTATTGGACATCAAAAATTTGTCCGTCGGCTTTCGGGGTGGGCAGGATCAATTTGTCTCTATCCTGCGCAACATCCATTTAACCGTGCATGCGGGTGAGACAATCGGCATTGTCGGGGAAAGCGGTTCGGGTAAAAGCT
>CAIYZJ010000014.1 GCA_903930675.1 uncultured Hyphomicrobiales bacterium | reverse complement strand
CTGGATGTCCCCGAAGTCTTGCGCTCGATTGTCAACCAGATCGGCAATGCCGCCATTCCCTGCGCACTGTTCACCATGGGCATGGCGCTGCGCCGCTACGGCATCCGCGATCATCTGAAACTGACAATGTGCATGACCTTTCTGAAACTGGTCGTGCATCCGGCACTGGTGATGCTGCTGGCCTGGACGGTGTTCGATATGCCGAAGGTCTGGGCGGGTGTGGCGGTGTTGTTTGCCGCCTCGCCTGTCGGCATCAATGCCTATCTGTTTGCCGAACGCTACAAGCAGGGGGTGGGCATTGCCTCGGGGGCGATTGCGCTGTCGACCGCGCTGTCGACCGTGACGATCACGGTCTGGCTGATGATTTTGGGTGTCGGCCGATAGGCTAAAAGCCCAGCATGGAGCGGATCATCCGCGGTGTTGCCCCCTCCTCGCGCCAGAGCCGCAAGGGTTTCGACATCCGGCTTTTGGCCAGTTTGGCACCATCGGTATCGGTGATCAGATCGTGATGGTAATAATGGGGGCTGGGCAGGCCCAACAGCGCTTGCAACAAGCGGTGCAAATCGGTCGCCGCTTCCAGATCGCGGCCCCGCACCACATGCGTCACGCCTTGCAAGGCATCATCGACCACCACCGACAGATGGTAGCTGGTGGCGATATCCTTGCGCAGCAACACCGCATCCCCCCAGCGTTGCGGCGCAACCGGACGGGTAAGCCAGTCGGACCCGCCGGATTCTGTGTGGCCTGCAAAGGCCTGATAACTCAAATCGCCAACCGCAACCGCCTGCAAAGCCGCCTGCATCCGCAACCGCCATGCCACCGGTTGATCGGGCTGGGGCGGGGTGCGCAGGCAATGGCCCGCATAAAGCGGCGCACCGTCGGGATCGGTTGAAACCTGATCGGACAATAACAGAGCCCGCGTCTTGGCCTCCTGGGCGACGCGCTGGCGGGTGCAATCGCAGGCGAACAAGAGCCCGCGCTGCCGCAAACTGTCGGCCGCCTTGCTGTAATCATCCATATGGGCGGACTGGAACCGCACAGGCCCGTCAAAGGCAAGGCCGAGCCAGTCAAGATCCTCGAAAATGGCTTGCACATGTTCGCTGCGGCTGCGCAATCGGTCGATATCCTCGATCCTCAGCAACAACCGTCCACCATGCCGCCGCGCTTCTTGCTCGTTCAGCAAGGCGGAATAGGCATGGCCCAAATGCAGCAGGCCATTGGGACTGGGGGCAAAACGAAAGACGGGTTGCATCATTGCGCTTCTATCATGCACCATGCCCCTTATCAAAGACAACAAACCGAGGATGACGCCGACCATGTCCCGTTTGCAACCGTCCCGATTGATCGAGCACGAAGAGGCACTGGATCATGCCCTTGCGGCCTTGCTGGAGGCCAATCCGGCCCTGCAAGCGCTTTACACGATCGGCGGCAGGCCGCCCTTGCGCAAACGTGCACCCGGTTTCAAGGGGCTTGCCGCCCTGATTGTCTCGCAACAGGTGTCCACCGCCAGTGCCGCCGCCATCTGGAAGCGGGTCGAGGAGCGCTTTCCTGCCCTTGATGTGGCCGACGTGCTCGGGAGCGATGACGCGACGTTGCAGGGCTGCGGCCTGTCACGCCCCAAAATCCGTACCCTGCGTGCGATTGCCGAAACCGTGGATGCCGGCCAACTCGATTTTGACAGGCTCGGCACAGGATCGGTCGAGGAGGCTTTTCAGTCTTTGGTTGCAGTCAAAGGGATCGGGCCGTGGACAGCCGATCTCTATCTCTTGTTCTGTCTGGGCCATGCCGATGCCTTTCCCGCCGGTGATCTCGCCTTGCAGGAGGCTGCACGCATGGGGTTTGATCTGCCCGAGCGGCCCTCGGCACAGACTCTGACGGGACTGGCGGAAGCATGGCGGCCGTGGCGCGGGGTCGCGGCCAAGCTGCTCTGGGCCTATTATGGCGCGATGAAACGGCGTATCGGAGAACCATCTTGATCATGACGCCGAACTGCTGTTGAACTGTCGGCTGAAACCCGAAGCACCCCCTTACCCCGCGAGGTTCCGATGGCGCGCCCGACCCGTACCAACCGCGCCGATTACCGGCACATGACCCCGATTACCACGCGCTGGTGTGACAATGACGTCTTCGCCCATGTCAATAATGTGGTCTATTATCAATGGTTCGATACGGCGGTGACCGGTTATCTGCTGGCCACCAATGCGCTTGATCCGCTGCATTCGCCGGTGATCACGCTGGTGGTCGAAACCCGCTGCAGCTATTTCGAGAGCACCAGCTTTCCCGACATCATCGAGGTCGGCATTGCCATCCAGAAACTCGGCACCTCGTCGATGACCTATCAAATCGGCATTTTCAAACAGGGGCAGGATGTGGCCATTGCCCAGGGCTACCTGATCCATGTGGCGGTTGACCGGACCAGCCAGACACCCACCCCGATTCCGGAACACATGCGCGCGGTGCTGGAAGCGATCCAGATTTGATGGCGCACCGGAAAAGATCATCTTGACCAAATGGTCCGGGGCCCACACAAAGGCGGACTGATCCCGTTTCGGGTGTTTTGAGAACCGATCATGACAAGCACGCTCGATCTTGACACGATGACCTGCCTGCCGCCGCAACCGCCTGCGGGTCCGGCCACGCGCCATCCCACGGTTCCGGTTTCGGTCGGCGGTGTGGTGATCGGCGGCGGTGCGCCGATTGCCGTCCAATCCATGACCAATACCGACACCGCCGATATCGCCGGCACGATTGCGCAAGTGGCCGCTCTGGCCCGCGCCGGATCGGAACTGGTGCGCATTACGGTGGATCGCGACGAGGCCGCCGCAGCGGTTCCCCATATCCGCGACGGTCTGCTCAAACTCGGCATCCCGGTGCCGCTGATCGGTGATTTCCACTATATCGGCCATACGCTGCTGGCCGATCATCCGGCTTGCGCCGAGGCGCTCGACAAATACCGCATCAATCCGGGCAATGTCGGCTTCCGCGAAAAGCGCGACCGCCAGTTCACCGCGATCATCGAACAGGCAATCCGTTACGACAAGACCATCCGCATCGGGGCCAATTGGGGTTCGCTCGATCAGGAATTGCTCACGCATCTGATGGACATCAATGCCAAAAGCCCGCAGCCGCTCGAAGCCCGCGCGGTGACCCGCGAGGCCATGGCACAATCGGCGATCCTGTCGGCCGATCGGGCGGTCGAACTGGGTCTGCCCAAGCACAAGATCATTCTCTCGGCCAAAGTGTCGGCGGTTCAGGATCTGATCACCGTCTACCGGATGCTGGCGGAACGCTGCGACTATGCGCTGCATCTCGGCCTGACCGAAGCAGGGATGGGCAGCAAGGGCATTGTCGCTTCCGCCGCCGCCCTCGGCGTGCTGTTGCAGGAAGGGATCGGCGACACGATCCGCGTCTCTCTGACGCCCGAGCCCAATGGCGACCGCACCCGCGAGGTCAAAGTCGCGCAGGAAATCCTGCAGACCATGGGTTTCAGAACCTTTGTGCCGCTGGTGGCCGCCTGTCCGGGGTGCGGACGCACCACCTCGACGGTGTTTCAGGAATTGGCGGGCGATATCCAGAACTGGATCGTCGAATCCATGCCCGAGTGGAAAACCCGCTATCCCGGCGTCGAAAATCTCAACGTCGCGGTGATGGGCTGCATCGTCAACGGACCGGGCGAATCCAAACATGCCGATATCGGCATCTCGCTGCCCGGCACGGGGGAAACCCCCACCGCGCCGGTCTTCGTCGACGGGGCCAAAGTCGCCACCTTGCGCGGCCCGAGCCTCGTGACCGACTTCAAGACCATGGTCGGCGACTATATCGAAAAGCGTTACGGCCCGTCAGCCTGAGATCAATTGCCCGAGATCAGGCTGGCCCCGATATTGATCGACAGGGCCAGCACGGCCGTGTTGAACACGAATGAAATAACACATTGCAGCATGGTCACCTGCCGCATCGGACGGGTGAGAATATTGACATCCGCCGTCTGCGCCGCACAGGCGATCACAAAAGACTGATACATGAAATCGCTGTAATCGGGCTCTTCATTGCCGGGGAATTGCAAGCCGCCATGCTCTGAACCAGCATGCGGTTTGTAATAGAGGTTGGCGTAATGCAGGGCAAAGGTGATGTGGGTGAAAATCCACGACAGGGCCACCGTCACTCCCGTCAGCAACAGATGCGCCAGCAGGCTGTTGCCGGTTTTGATGGTTGCCAGCTCCACCAGAATGGCGGCAAAGCTCGCCACCGCGCCGAACACGGTGACGATCAGAATAATGCCGTCACCCTCGTCATTGAGCGCGGCGCGCTTGCGGCAGAGTTCGACAGTCGAGCCATAGGTCAGATGCACCACCAGCCCGATATAGAGCAACGCCGCCAGATCCCAAGCCACCAGCAGCCGCGTCGCCTGCCGCCATGTGTCGGGCATCAGATGATAGCTGGCCAGCCCGCACAGGACCGCAAACATCATCCGCCGACGGGCCAGAAAAAACACACGGAGCCGACGCAACACCGAGGGACGAAGCGAATGGGTCAGCGGATCGGTGTTCATCGTTTGCGGGCTCCTGTAAACGTCACGGCATCGCGCAAGGGATCGGCCTCGGGACCAAACACCGCCAAAGCCGCCAGAGCGGCCTCGACATGCGCCTGGACCTCGCGGCGCGCCGCCTCGATCCCGAGCAACTGCACCAGCGTGGCTTTGCCTCTGGCCTCGTCCTTGCCGACAGCCTTGCCCAGTGTCGCACTGTCGGCCTCGACATCCAACAGATCATCGGCGATCTGGAAGGCAATCCCCAGCGCGCGGCCATAATCGGCCAGTGCCTTTCGCTGGTCGGACGAAGCACCCGCCAGAATCGCCCCTGCCTCGACGGCAAACAGCAGCAATGCGCCGGTTTTCATCGCCTGCAATTGCAAAATGTCCGCGGGCGCGAGCCGCAGCGGCTGGCCGTCCTGGGCATGGCGTCCTTCGGCGGCGAGATCGAGCATCTGCCCGCCCGCCATACCGCCGACCCCCGAGGCACGCGCCAGACCGCGCACCAGCGTCAGCCCCACCGCGGGATCGGGATGCACAAGCGGGCTGGCCATCACATCGAAAGCCAGCGTCAGCAACCCGTCACCGGCCAGAATGGCGGTCGCCTCGTCATAGGCTTTGTGGACCGTCGGACGGCCGCGCCGCAGATCGTCATCATCCATCGCGGGCAGATCGTCATGGACCAGCGAATAGCAATGCACGCATTCCAGCGCGGCTGCTGCAATCAAGGCCCCCTCCGCTCCGCTGCCGCCGCAGGCTTTGTGGGCGGCGAGAAGCAAAAACGGCCGCAACCGCTTGCCGCCCGCAAGAGCGGCATGGCGCATGGCCGCCAGAAGTCGGGCCGGACGGACAATTTCGCCCTCGGCCGGCGCATCCGTCAACAAAGCAATCAAACTCTGCTCGACCTGTCCGGCCACCGCGGCCAATTGTGCTTCGAAATCGGGAGTAACCATTCAAAAACCTTGCAAATTTGTCCGACGGACCCGCCGCCGAACCGGGTGCTGCCCGATCGGATCGCAGGAGAAAGGGGGCAGGTCAAGTCACCTCTCCCCTGCATATTTAAAAGAAGTTGCATCAGCACACTAGCTTTCAGGCCCGCGAGCCTGTATATGAGCGCACTGAATTTAGCTTCGGGCTCGATGGTCATCCGGTGATGGCCAGTGAATTCCCGGTGCGCGAAATGCCTAGCGGGAGAATTCCATGGCCGTTCCTAAACGTAAAACTTCGCCGATGAAACGCGGTTTTCGTCGCTCCGCCGACGCCCTGACTGCCCCGACCTATGTCGAGGACAAGGACTCGGGCGAATTGCGCCGTCCCCACCATATCGACCTCAAGACCGGCATGTATCGCGGTCGTCAGGTCCTGAAAGTGAAGTCGGAAGCCTAATCGGCTCTTTCTTCCTTTTCACTGCCCAAACAAAAAGCGACGGTTTTGGCCGTCGCTTTTTTTGTGTCTTGTGCCGTTCAACCCGCGTTACTTTCCTGCAAATTTATCCAGCCGACGCTGCAAATCCGACAATTCCCGTTTGAGATCGTCGATGTCTTCGGCTGGTTCCGGCTCGGCCGCCGCAGCTGCGGTCTGTTCGCCCGTTGCCGGATCAATCCCCGCCGCGCCGCCGGGCACGAAGGCATTGAACAGCGACAGAGACTGGCGGAACATATCCATGTTTTTGGCCACCTGTGTTTCCGTCAGCCCGAAGGTCGGAAAGGTCGTGGAGAACTGGTCACGGAATTTCTGCTGGTTTTCGGTCAGGGCCTTGATCGAATGTTCCAGATAGGTCGGCACCAGCGATTGCATGCTGTCACCGTAAAACCCGATCAACTGGCGCAGGAACGACACCGGCAACAGGTTCTGGCCGCTTTTGCCTTCCTGTTCGAAAATGATCTGGGCCAGCACCGAGCGGGTAATGTCATCGCCGCTTTTCGCATCACTGACCACAAAGTCCTCGCCGCGTTTGACCATGACGGCCAAATCGTCCAGCGTCACATAGGTGCTGGTTCCAGTATGATAGAGGCGGCGATTGGCATATTTCTTAATGGCAATGGGTGGTTTTTTGCTTGTCATCTCTTAGCCACTCTGTCCCAGACCTCAAAGCGGGTCTCTCATTGTTATGATAGACATTCACGCCTCTATCTGGCGATAAAAATTCTCTAATGGCAAGCCCCCAAGGCTCAGGCCTGTCTCAGCCTACGACCAAAGGGGCAGTGCGAAAGAACAAGAGCCGAACTGCTTTTACTGCCTTGACGAGTGGGGGCCAGAGTTGAAACAATCAATCGAGGCAACAAGCCCTGTCGTTGGGGACAATAAACAAGGCACATGGATCAAGACTATCGCTTCATGACAACCCGTTGATCTGCCCGCTGCCTGATCGGTCCATCCCTGTGATGCAGATCAAGGACGCGGCAGGAATCATGAAGCATAAGCAATCAAAACGTGTCATAACGAATACCTAGCTTTTATCTGCCTGATTGCGCGCAATCGGGCCCAGTCACGCAAAGTCCGTTCGGAGGAACACCTTCTATGTCATCATCAGATATCGTCATCGTCAGCGCTGCCCGCACACCCGTTGGTTCCTTCGGTGGCGCTCTTTCAGCCCTGGCGGCCCATGAATTGGGTGCCATCGCGATCAAAGCCGCGCTGGAACGCGCCCATGTCGCCGCCGACGAGGTGGACGAAGTCATTCTCGGCCAGATCCTGACCGCAGGCACCGGCCAGAACCCCGCCCGTCAGGCCGCCATGGCCGCCGGTATCCCCAAGGAAAAGACCGCATGGGGCCTCAACCAGCTCTGCGGTTCGGGTCTGCGCGCCGTCGCACTCGGCCTGCAGCAGATTGCCAATGGCGATGCCACGATCATCGTGGCCGGTGGCCAGGAATCGATGTCGCAATCCCAGCACACCGCGTTTTTGCGCAACGGCACCAAGATGGGCGATATGAAGTTCCTCGACACCATGTTGCGTGACGGCCTGCTCGATGCCTTCCACGGCTATCACATGGGCAATACGGCTGAAAACGTCGCCGCCAAATGGCAGATCACCCGCGAAGAACAGGACCAGTTCGCCACTGCCTCACAGAACAAAGCCGAAGCCGCGCAGAAAGCCGGTAAATTCAAAGACGAAATCGTGCCTGTGACCATCACCACCAAAAAGGGTGAAACGGTCGTGTCCGATGACGAATATATCCGCCATGGCACCACCTTCGACGCGCTCTCGAAGCTGCGCCCTGCTTTCAACAAGGAAGGCTCTGTCACCGCCGGCAACGCTTCGGGCATCAATGACGGTGCCGCTGCGGTTGTGCTGATGACGGCGGCCGAAGCAGCCCGTCGCGGCCTGACCCCGCTGGCCTATATCAAGTCATGGGCCACGGCCGGTGTCGATCCCGCGATCATGGGCTCGGGCCCGATACCTGCCAGCCGCAAGGCTCTGGAAAAGGCAGGCTGGACCATCAATGATCTCGATCTGATCGAAGCCAACGAAGCCTTTGCCGCGCAGGCCATCGCCGTCAACAAGGATCTGGGTTGGGATACATCCAAGGTCAATGTCAACGGCGGCGCGATTGCCATCGGCCATCCGATCGGCGCATCCGGTGCGCGCGTGCTGGTGACCTTGCTGCATGAAATGGGCCGCCGTAATGCCCATAAGGGTCTTGCCACGCTGTGCATCGGCGGCGGCATGGGCATCGCCCTCTGCGTCGAACGCTAAGAACCATCCGGGGGCAGAGGGCGAACCCCTCTCCCCCATCCGCATTGTTGCAACCACATCACCATAAAAAAGCAGCCCAAGAGCAGGCCGATCCTGCCGCTGCCATGACATCAGGGGGAATTCACATGGGACGTTTAGCAGTAGTCACCGGCGGCACACGCGGCATCGGCGCAGCCATCAGCAAGGCTTTGAAAGCCGCAGGCTATCAGGTTGCCGCCAATTATGCCGGCAATGACGAAGCCGCCCAGAAATTCAAGGCAGAGACCGGAATTCCCGTCTATAAATGGGATGTGGGCGATTACGACGCCTGCGCGGCAGGCATCAAGCAGATCGAGGCCGATCTGGGTCCGGTCGAAGTGCTGGTCAACAATGCCGGCATCACCCGTGACGGCATGTTCCATAAAATGACCAAGGAACAGTGGTCGGCCGTGATCCGCACCAATCTCGACAGCCTGTTCAACATGACCCATCAGGTCTGGGAGGGCATGCGCAACCGCAGCTTCGGCCGCGTGATCGTGATTTCCTCGGTCAATGGCCAGAAGGGCCAGATGGGTCAGGTCAACTATTCCGCGGCCAAAGCGGGCGATCTGGGCTTCATCAAAGCACTGGCACAAGAAGGCGCGATCAAGAACATCACCGTCAACGCCATCTGCCCCGGCTATATCGGCACGGAAATGGTGCAGGCGATCGACGAAAACGTGTTGAAGACCCGCATCCTGCCGCAAATTCCGGTCGGCCGTCTCGGCACCCCCGAAGAAATCGGCCGTTGCGTGGTGTTTCTGGCCGCCGACGATGCCGGTTTCATCACCGGCTCGACCATTTCGGCCAATGGCGGTCAAAATCTGGTCTGACCGGATCACGCCCTCATGCAAGATCAAGGCGGGATTGCATCCCGCCTTTTTTATTGGCCCAACCGTCAGTGGAATGACGGGAGAAACGGTTTTTTAGATTTGTTTTTGCCGCCACATCTGGCAAAGCACAGGACATGACATCGCATTCGGACACTGAGCATCAAGTCGCCCCGCCATCCCGCAAACCCTTTGCCACTGTTGCAGGCTTCGGGGCGATTGGCTTGTGGTCGTCGCTGGCACTGTTGACCACGCTGACGGGTAAAATTCCACCGTTCCAGCTGGCGGCCATGACCTTTCTGGTGGGCAGTCTGGTTGGCTTTTCCACTTGGGCAGTGCGGCCTCACGCCATCGGGACGCTGATCCAGCCCTGGCCTGTCTGGCTTGTCGGTGTGGGCGGGCTTTACGGCTATCACGCTTTGTATTTTGCCGCCCTGCAACTGGCCCCGCCTGCCGAGGCGGGACTGGTCAACTATCTCTGGCCGCTGCTGATCGTCATCGGATCGGGCCTGTTGCCGGGCCAGCATGTGCGGCTGTCCTCGATCATCGGCGGGTTGTTGGGCTTTGCCGGTGTGGCGGTGCTGATTTTTGCGCGTGATGGCCTGTCCGTCGACCCGCAAGCCGTGCCGGGCTATCTTTGTGCCATGGCGGCGGCCGTGACATGGGCGGCCTATTCGCTGTTGTCGAGCCGGTTCGGCGATGTGCCGACCGATGCAGTCACCGGCTTTTGCTTTGTTACCGCTGTGCTGGCCGGTCTGTCGCATCTCGTGTTTGAAACCACCGTCTGGCCGCAACAGGCGAGCGAATGGCTGGCGATTATCGGCTTGGGGATCGGGCCGGTGGGTGCCGCCTTCTATCTGTGGGATTATGGCATGAAAGCGGGCGATATCCGCGCCATCGGTTTTGCCTCTTATGCCACGCCGGTGATGTCGACCTTGCTGCTGGTTTTCGCTGGCAAAGCCGAATTGGGTTGGGTGCTGGCGCTGTCCTGCGGCCTGATCGCGGGCGGTGCCATGCTGGCACGGCTTTCCAAACAGAATTGACCCTCAAACCGTCTCGTCGCGCACAAAATATGTATAGGGATAAAGCGGCTTGAAGCCGAGGCCCTGATACAGCCTGCGCGCGGGGTGATTGGTGGCCACCACCTGCAAATAGGCCCGCATGCCCCCCTGCTTGCGCCCCCATGCCATCAGGCTGGTGACAATCTTGCGGCCCAATCCTTTTCGTCGCATCGACGGGGCGGTGGCGATCTGGAAGATGCCGAGCAATCCGTCGATCATCACGGCACGTCCAAACGCCACCGGCGCACCATCCATCTGCAATCTTGCCAGCACCATCCTGCCGCCGACAGCCGACAGCATCCGGTCGATCACCTCTGTTTCAGCGGAATCGAACTGGCTGGTTTGCGCAAAGGCCTGCAACCAATCGCCATGTGGCGGCGGGGTCAGTTCAACAGCCGGATCCGCCACAAAACCGCCGCCGAGCGGTGCAACCTCGACCGAGGTGGTATCCTTGCGGATAAATCCCTCTGCTTCCAGATAGGCGATCCCATCGGTCCCGATGGCAGGAGTGGTGCGCACGGTGCAGGCCACACCGCGCTCGCGGCACAACCGCCGTGCCACCGCCAGAGTTTGTGGTAACAGCCCCGCCTGCGGGGTCAAAGGCGTCAGGGAATTGACCCGCCGCGATTGCGAACCGGGCGCAAAGCGGCATTCCCAGCCATTCAGTACCACCACTTCGGGTGCGGGCCAGCCAAGCGCCGAATGACGTTCGATCGCCAACAGCAAGGCCGGATCGCAATCGGGCCAGACCTCGTTTGTCTGCATATCCTGATCTTGAAATGGCGCACTCATCTCGATCACTTCAATTTGCTACAAGGACTGGCCGACACCCGTGCCGATGGCACAGGCCACGCCCGTGCCGCCCAAGCCGCAATAGCCATTGGGGTTTTTGGACAAATATTGCTGGTGCTCGGTCTCGGCATAGTAAAACGGTTTGCCGGATGCGATTTCGGTGGTGATCGCAGCA
Organism: uncultured Hyphomicrobiales bacterium; assembly: GCA_903930675.1. GTDB lineage: Bacteria > Pseudomonadota > Alphaproteobacteria > Rhizobiales > Beijerinckiaceae > CAIYZJ01. The sequence goes on along the minus strand of CAIYZJ010000014.1, from coordinate 919 downwards.
AAGCCGCGCGCCGCCAGTGCCTGCCCGTATTGCAAGGCTGTGGCCTTCGCCAGAGCCAGATCAGCTTCGTCTTCGACAAAGATACAGGAGCGATATTGCGTGCCGACATCATTGCCCTGCCGCATGCCCTGGGTCGGATCGTGATTTTCCCAAAACACCTGCAACAGCTTGTCCAACCCGATACGGGCGGGATCATAGACAACCAGCACAACCTCGGTATGTCCTGTCAGACCCGAACAGACCTCGCGATAGGTCGGATTGGGGGTGCTGCCGCCCGCATAGCCAACCGCAGTCACGAATATGCCGGGCATCGACCAGAACTTGCGCTCGGCCCCCCAAAAGCAACCCATGCCGAACTGGACCCGACGGCTAGCCTCGGGAAAAGGCGGCAAAAGCGGCATTCCGCTGACATGATGCGGTTCCCCGATCGGCATGGAAGTGCCACGGCCGGGCAAAATCTCGGACGCCAGCGGCATTTTCGGCGTCTTGCGGGCAAAAAACATCGACGACCCTCCTTCATGGGTGATGGAACTCCTCGATACTCTCTGTCCGCTCTTTCGACCAGAAAAATTTAGTCTCGGGTCACAATCAGAATAAAGACGAACGCACATTCAGCCGTGCAAACATCAGCCCGACCAGCAACAGCAAGAGGCAGACCGGAAAACTGAACATCGGCAACAAAACATCCGTCCACATAAGCTCGTTTCCATGAAAACCGAACCTGAACGGGCTGATAAAACCCGGGTAGAAATAATGAAACACTTTGATCACCGACAGAAACTGGTTGCTGCCTAACCGGAATGAAATGATCCCGTCATACACACTCAACAACAGACCTATGAACATCATCAGATAGCCAAAAGTACTTAATATTGTTCTCATTTAATTAATGTCCTTTCCATATATTCAAATATATATT
>CAIYZJ010000013.1 GCA_903930675.1 uncultured Hyphomicrobiales bacterium | reverse complement strand
GCGTCACGCCGCTGGCCAGCAAGGCATCAATGGCGGTTTCAAACGCCGCAGGCGTCAAACCGGCATCGTTGAAATCGACACCGGCAAAGCCGTTGACTTGCAGATCGAAAAGGCCCGCAGTGGTTGTCATGGCCGCACAGTCAGCGTGCTGGCGGCAGGCGGATCCAGCGCGATCAGGCAGGACGGGTGCAGCCGCAGGATCGAGGCGGGGCACAGGGGCGTCAGCGGGCCTTCGATGGCCTTTTGCGTGGCCTCTGCCTTGCGGGCATCCGGCACGGTGATCAGCAGATGTTGCGAGGCCAGAATCTGGCGGATCGACATCGAAATCGCCTGTGTGGGCACGTCATCAAGGGTCGGGAACCAGCCTTCGCCCCATTGCTGCTTGCGGCAGGCTTCATCGAGAGTGACAACCAGATAGGGGCTTGTCGTGTCGAAATCGGCGGGCGGATCGTTAAAGGCCAGATGGCCGTTTTCACCGATACCGGCAAAGCAAACGGCAATGCTCAAACCGCTGATACGGTCGTTCAGCCGCTTGATCTCGCCGGACAAATCTGCGGCATCGCCGATCACTTCGACGAATTCGCCGAGTGTCGGCAGTTTCGAGACAAAGCGTTCGTGCAAATAGCGGCGGAAACTCGCGCCATGACTGACCGGCAGGCCGACATATTCATCCAGATGAAAGGCCGTGACCTTGCTCCAGTCCAGATCGGGTTCTTGCACCAGCGCCTCGAGCAGCTCGAACTGGCTGGCTCCGGTCGCCACGATGATATTGGCATGGCCGTCAGCGGCAATCGCCTGCCGGATCAGCTTGGCGCCCTCTTTGGCCATGAAGGTGCCAAGGCTCGGTTTATCGGCAAGAATACGCAGTTGCATCGGACAATCCTTGGTTGTTTCCCGTCTTTGTGGTTGACCGGATTGAACAGGGAAAGTCTTGCGCTGTCTAGGCGCAAAAGCTTGCTTTCGCCCTTTGCCTCAACCTTGCCGCTTCAAAAAGCCGGTAATGGTGACCCGCTCCCAGATATAGGCCTGTTTGAACGGATCAGCCGCGTTGAACCGATCGACCGTGGCGCGGTCGGGGGCCTCGATCAGAAAGAAACTGCCGATCATGCTGGTGCCGTCATCGGCCACCAGCGGGCCCGACATCACAATCTTGACGCCGAAGGCCGAGGTGTCCGACAAAAACGCCTTGTGCGCCTCGTAATGCGCCAGACGCAGGGGCAGCCCGTCGGGCTTGTCGATGCCATGGATGATAAACAGCATGGGGGCAGCTCCCTGATCTTTTAACGGGCGGTTTAACTGTTAAACGCGTCCAGAAAGGCCTGCGGTGCTTCCAGCGGCGGGCAATGGCCGATCTTGGGCAATTCGATATAGCGGGCATGCGGAATGGCTTCGGCAATCGCGCGGTTGAGCACGGGCGGGGTAGCGGCATCCAATTCGCCGCAAATGACCAAAGTCAGCAATTTCAGGTCACGGCATTGCGGGATCAGATCGGCCTCGACCAATAGGCTGCAAGCGGCCTGAAAGGCATCGGGATGGATCAGCATCAGGGCCTCGCGCCGCTCGTCGATGGCGGTCGGATGGGCAGCGAGATAAGCGGGGTGGAACACCCGATTGGCGGCAATTTCGGCAATCGCGCCGAGCCCGCCACTGGCGACCTTTTCGGCCATCACGCGGAAAGCCTGCTTGCCCTGTTCGGGAAAACCGGCAGCCGCATCGCAAATCACCAGCTTTGACAATGTTTCGGGATAAGCCAGCGCATAACCCAAAGCCAGCGAACCGCCAAAGCCGTTACCCAGCAAGGTAAAGCCCTGATGCACGCCGAAGGCGGCGACAGCATCGGCAATCCACGCATTATAGGCCGACCAAGAGGCTTCGATCGGGTCCGAGCCATGAAAGCCGGGCAGATTGAGCAGGGTCACGCGGTGGTGTTTGGCCAGGTCGGGCAGGACATGGTCAAAGGCGCGGGCATCGGTGAGCAGCGAATGCAGGATCACCAGATCCGATCCCTGACCCGTCTGAATCCCTGTCACGGACTTGCCGTGGATCGTGTGGTGCTGCGGCGCTGGCTTTTGCATGGATCAATAGACTCCGAGATGGTTGACAAGGAAATCAGGATCGTTGGACACATCCTGTGCAGAGCAGGTGACAGCCACCTGACCGGAATTGAGGATCACGACATCATCGGCCACGCTCAGGGCCAGTTTGGTGTTCTGTTCGACCAGAATGATCGACAGACCGCCCGCCTTCAGCCGGTGCAGAATGGCCCCGACCTCCTCGACGATTTGCGGGGCCAGACCTTCCGACGGCTCGTCGAACAGCACGACTTTGGGATCGGTGATCAGCGCGCGGGCAATCGCCAGCATCTGTTGTTCACCACCCGACAGCGTGCCGGCGCGTTGCTGGCGGCGTTCTTTGAGGCGCGGGAACCATTCGAACAGCGTGTCGAAACCAAAGCGCGGCTTGGAGCCACGGCGATGGGCGACATCGAGATTTTCCTGCACGGTCAGGCTGGTAAAAATCCGGCGCCCCTGCGGCACCAAAGCAATGCCGAGATCGGAAATCGCTTCGGGCACCAGAGCGGAAATCTCCTGTCCGAACAGCGTGATGCTGCCCGACATCACCGGCTGATAGCCGATAACCGAATGCATGGTGGTGGTTTTTCCGGCGCCGTTGCGGCCCAGCAGGGCCAGCACGCGGCCTTCCTGCAGGGTCAGGCTGACATCATGCAGCACATGGCTTTCGCCATAACGGGTATTGATGCCGGTCAGAACCAGCGCATCGGCGGGTTTGGGGGAGGTGTCAGCTTGCAAGGTAGATCTCCTTGACGCGCGGATCGGCCACAACCTGTGCGCGATCCCCCTCGCAAATCACCCGCCCGTGATACATGACGGTGATGCTGTCGGCCAAAGCCAGAGCCACATCCATATCGTGCTCGATCAGGATCAGCGTGATATCGCGCGGGATCGATTCAATCAGGGACTGCACATCCAGCCGTTCCTGCCGCGACAGGCCCGCCAGCGGTTCGTCCAGCAACAGCAGGCTCGGGTTTTGCGCCAGAGCCAGCGCGATTTCCAACCGGCGCTTTTCGCCATAGGAGGTCTCGCCCAAGGGGCGGTCGGCCTTGGCTTCCAGTCCCACTTGCTTGAGGGCTGCGCGGGCGCGCTCCTCGAACTCCTTGCGGCCCTTGATGCGGCTGATCGGGCTCCAGCGCAGCGGCGAAATGCCCAGCAGCGACAGGATCACATTGTCTGCCAGAGTGTTTTTGGGAAACAAGGTGATGATCTGGTAGGTGCGGGCCAGCCCGAGCGGGGCGCAATGGTGCGAGGGCAGGCCGGTAATGTCGCGGCCAAACAGTTGCACGCTGCCCGAGGTCGGTTTCAGATCTCCGGTGATCAGGTTGAACAGCGTGGTTTTGCCCGCGCCGTTGGGGCCGAGCAGCAGGCGGCGATCGCCTTTGGGGATAGTCAGGTTGACGCCGTCGATGGCCTTCAGCCCGCCGAAATTTTTGGTCATTCCGGTGATTTGCAGCGCAAGTTCGGTGGTCATGAGCTTGCCTCCTCGTCGTCACGCGCAGCAGGCAGAATGGCTTTCAGCAACCGCTCTAGCCCCGGCACGACGCCTTCGGGCAGCAGGATCACAATCGCCACAAAGGTGCAGCCCAGCAACAGCACCCAGCGCGACACATAGGCACTGACCACCATTTTCAGCACAACCACAATGGCCGCACCCACCACGGGGCCCAACAGCGTGCCCGCGCCTCCGGCAATCACCATCAGCAGCACTTCGGCGGAATTGGCCAGTCCCAGCGACAGCGGGTGGATATAGCCGTGATAGCCGATGAAGGCGATGCCCGCGACGCCCGCCCAGAAGCCGGCAATGATAAAGGCGATCCAGCGCACCAGCCAGACGTGATGGCCCAGCATGCCCATACGGCGCGGCTGATCCCGCGTGCCTTGCAGGCTCAGGCCAAGGCCCGATTGCGTGAAAATCCACATGCCCACCAGCGCGATCACGAACAAGGCGATCATCACGCCATAGAACAGGCCCGGTTCCACCAGATTCAAGCCGAACAGATCGGGTCGTTTGATATCGGGCAGGCCGTTGTCGCCGCCTGTCACTTCCGACCAGCGAAACGCCACGCCCCACATGGTCTGGCCCAGAGCCAGCGTGATCATCAAAAAGGTAATGCCGGTGCCGCGCAGCGCGATCGCCCCGAATATCGCCGCCATGATGACAACCACCCCCAGCGCCACCAACGAGGCCGTATAGAAACCGAAACCGTGCTGCAAGGTCAGCAGGGCCACGACATAGGCCGAGGTGCCGAGATAGGCGGCGTGCCCGATCGAGGTCATGCCGCCATAACCGACCAGAATATTCAGGCTCATGGCAAAAATGGCGGCAATCAGCACTTGCGAGCCGATATTGATATAGAAAGGCTGGCCCATCAGCAGCGGAGCCGCCAGCGCGAGGATCAGCAGGCTCAGGCTGATCAGGGTGATGCGGGATTTGCGGGTCATGGCGCGGACTTTCCAAACAGGCCGCTCGGACGGAACGCCAAAACCACGATCATCGGCAGAAACAGGATCACATAGGAAAAGGCGGGCAACAGGGTCTGGCCGAAGGTGTAGACAAAGCCGGTGATATAGGCGCCGACAAAGGCCCCGCCGATGCTGCCGATCCCGCCCAGAATCACCACAACCAGCGCGAGAGGCAGCATTTCGCCGTCAAGACCGGGATAGACCGACAGGATCGGCCCGCCCAGCACACCGCCCATGCCCGCCAGAGCGGCACCGAGACAGAAGATGAAGCTGAACAGTTTTTGCGCGGGAATACCGACGCCGCGTGCCATCTGGATATCGTCGACGCTGGCGCGCACCATCGCGCCCAGCTTGGTGCGTTCGATCAGCAGCCACAGCAGAATGGCCACGACAATCGACACCTCGACCACAAACACCCGATAGCCGGGAAACACAAAGCCGAAGGCGCGGATCGGTTGCGACAGCCAGCGCGGGGCGGGCAGTTGCATCGGGTCACCCGACCACAGCATCAGGCAGATATCGGCAATCGCGAAAGCCAGTCCCAGCGTCACCAGCACCTGTGCAAGCGTGCGGTTGGCTAGACGGCGCAGCAGGAACCGTTCGATCAAGCCGCCCAGCACGGCAATCACGACGCCAGCGGCCAGAATGGCCTCGATGAAGCCAAAGCCGGCTTGCAGCACCGACAGGCCGACATAGGCCCCGAGCATGAAATAAGCGCCATGGCTGAGATTGGCGACCCGCATCAGGCCGAAAATCAGCGAAAAGCCGGAGGAGAGCAGAAACAACAGCCCGCCCAGCGCCAGCGCGTTCAGGCTTTGCAGCAGCCAGAAGCCGATCGACATCAGCGAACCTTTATGGTGATGGGGTCAGAATGGGCGACGGACCGGACATCGCTGCCGATCCGTCGCGAGAGGTGAAAACCGGAGAAGGTCTGTTAGCCCTTCACAGCCCATTCGCGGGCATAGACGGGGCTTTGCAGGAAGGTTTTCGGATCATAGGTCCAGAACTGGCTGACCGACGGATAGGTATGGATGACCTTGTTCATCAAACGGCCGTCAACCGTTTCCACCTTGCGGATATAGATGTTCATGGTCGGATTGCCGTATTCGTCGATTTTGATCGGACCGGCCGGCGTGTCCTTCAGGTCGATATTGCGCAGAGCCTTCATCAAAGCGGTCTTGTCCTCGACATTGCCGTTGACCTTTTTAACGGCTTCTTCCAGGAACATGCCCGAGAGATAGGCACCCAGCGTGTAATAGCCGGGATCGGCCTTGTATTCGGCGCGGCAGGCGGTCACGAATTCCTTGTTGGCAGGGGTGTCGATGGCGGCCGAATACCAGCCGGTCGAGACAACGCCCTTGGCCTCGTCACCCATGTTTTTCAGGATGCCTTCGTCGATTGTCGTCATATGGCCCAACAGCGGGATCGTGCCCGACAGGCCGTATTCGTTATACTGCTTGATGAAGCGCAAGCCGTTGGCACCGGCGAAATTGGCCAGCACGGCATCGGCCGAACGGTCGATCTGGGTGATGTAGGAGCCGTAATCGGCTACATTGAGCGGCGACCACAGCTTTTGCAGCACCTTGCCGCCGTTTTCCTCGAACACGCGCTGGAAACCGGCCGAGATTTCGTGGCCGAAGGCGAAGTCATCGGCAACAATCGCGATTTTCTTGTATTTCAGCGTTTTAGCGGCATAATCGGCCAAAGCATGGGCTGGCTGGGCCGAGCTGCTGACTGCGCGCACAAACCACGGGTTCAATTTGCGCTGGGTCAGGTCTTCGGCGGCAGCCGAATCCGAGATGGTCGGGATGCCGACCTGCTGGATATAGTCGTTGATGGCCAAAGCCTCGAAAGCCGCCAGCGGGCCGATGATCACATGCACATTGTTGCGCTCGATCAATTCCTGCGCCTTGGTGCGGGTGTTGGCGGGCTGTCCGGCGGTGTCGGCGATGATCAGTTCGACGGGACGGCCGCCGATCTTGTTGTCACGCTGCTTGAGAAACAGCTTGATGCCTTCTTCGAGCTGTCGGCCACCGGCGGCAAGTGCGCCCGAATTGACGGTCAGAAAGCCGACGCGGATCGGGCCGGTCTGGGCCGCAGCCCCCTTGATCGCGCCCGAAGCACCGGCAACAGCGGCAATACCAAGAGCAAATTGACGACGATTGAGCATAGCCCGTCTCCCTGAATGTGATCTCTCATTTTTACGTTTGCTAAGATATCAGTGAAAATCAAAAAATGTCAATTCATCCTCCGGAATTTTACAAAAATTGTTTGATTTACTGGTATATGGGGGATATCAGACGAAAGTGAAACATATTACTGATTTCATCAAACCGGCCATAAAGAGATATGACAGAGGCTGTTCATGAGGGGATGTCGCCAGTGACGGGGCCAGTGACGGGTCTTCGCCGCGAGGCCGTCTATGCGCGGATCAGGCAGGATATCCTGTCATGCGCACTTGCGCCCGGTACACCGCTCTATGAAGGCGTGCTGGCCGAGACCTATTCGGTCAGCAAATCCCCGATTCGCGATGCGCTGTCGCGGCTGCATGCCGAAAAGCTGGTGACGGTCGAGCCGCGCAAGGGCTATCGCGTGGCCCCGGTCTCGCTGGTCGATGCCCGCGAATTGTTCGAATTCCGCGCGGTGCTGGAGCAGCATTGCGCCATGACGGCGTCCGAACAGGCCGGCGATGAGGACCTGAAGGCGCTGGACCGTTTCCGCACACTGGGCGCATGGGGCGAGGCAGGCTTTGTCGCCTATAACCGGGCCTTCCATTTTGCCGTGCTGGCCCTATGTCCCAATCGTCGGGTGGCCGAAACGGCTGTCGATCTGATCGAACAATTCGACCGTCTGGTGCAATTGAGTGTGACCGTGTTTGACCGCCGCAATTATGACAGCCTGCTGTCCGAGCATTGTGCCATTATCGACGCCTTGCAGGCGCGCGATGGCCGCAAGGCGGGCAAATTGCTGACACAGCATGTCGGACGCGCCGAAAAGCGGGTGATGCGGGCTTTGTCCAGCGCGTCAATCCTGCCATGACTTTGCCAACAAGGATCTTTTCATGAAAATCGATGTGAGCTTTTCGGTTCCGGTTCCGCCGCAACAGGCCTGGCCTTTGTTGCTGGATGTGCCGCGCATTGTGCCCTGCCTGCCCGGGGCCTCGCTGACGGCCGATCTGGGAGACAACCGCTACAAGGGCCAAGCCACGGTGAAAGTCGGTCCGGTGCAGCTGACCTTTGCGGGTGAGGCGCAGATTACAGACATTGACGATACGGCCCATACCGCCCGCGTCATCGCCAAAGGGGCCGATGCCAAGGGGCGCGGCAGTGCCTCGGCCACCGCCGATTTCGCGCTTGTGGCCGAAGGCGAAGGCACGCTGATCACGGTGGTGACGGATTTGCAGCTGGTCGGTGCGGTGGCCCAATATGGCCGCGCACAGGGCTTGATCAAGGAAATCGCCAACCAGATCGTCGAACAATTTGCCGCCAACCTGCGCAGCGACATTCTGGCCCGCTCGCAAGAGGGCGTTTCGGCATCGGCTGCCGCCACGGACCGGCCAACCGGTGATGCCGATGTTGCCTCCGTGACCACCACGGCCCCCGTGGCCCCGATCCGTGAATTGTCGGCCTTCGCCCTGTTATGGGGTGTGATCAAATCCCTGTTCTCCCGCAAAAACCAATCCGGCCAGTAAGTGTCGCGCTTGAAAGGGTTTTACTGATGAAAGCCTCGGCCTTTGCCTATCATGATCCCAAAACCGTGCAGGAGCTGAACAGTCTGCTCGGCTCACTCGACAATGTCCGTATTCTGGCAGGCGGGCAATCGCTGATGCCGATGCTGAACATGCGCTATGCCTTTCCCGACCATGTGATCGACATCAACCACATTGCCGGTCTGGCAGAGGTGGTGATGACGCCTCAGGGGCTGCGGATCGGTGCGATGACCCGCCAGCGGATCGTGCGCGAGCATCCTCTGGTGCTCGAACATGCTCCCGTTCTGGCCGAGGCACTGCATTGGGTCGGCCATGTGCAAACCCGTGCCCGCGGCACCATCGGCGGCAGTCTGTGCCATCTCGATCCTGCGGCCGAACAGCCCTGCATTGCCGCCCTTTATGATGCGGTGCTGCATGTGTCGGGTCCGCGCGGGCCCCGTGATGTCGCCATGCGCGATTGGGTCATGTCCTATATGACCCCGAATCTGGAGCCCGACGAGGCTTTGCTCGGCCTGACCCTGCCTGTCTGGTCCGCCCAGGGGCAGACCATCGGCCATGGTTTCCATGAATTTGCCCGCAGGCATGGTGATTATGCGATTGTTGCGGCTGCGGCCCTTGTGTCGCTGGATGCGGGCGGCGTGGTTCGCCGTGCGTCGATTGCGCTGGCAGGGGTGGACGTAAAACCGGTGCGGCTTGCCGTGGCCGAACAGGCTCTGGTGGGGCACGTGCTCGATCAGGCCTTGATCGGGACAGTCTCTGCCATGGCTGCCACCATCGAGATGATGGAAGATGCCCATATCACGCCGGCCTATCGCGGGCGTCTGGCGCAAACAATGACCAAACGGGCCTTGAGCGATGCCCTCAACCGCGCCACGGGAGGCCGGAATGTCTGAACTCGACCACGCACAAACAACCCGTCACATCAGCGTGACGGTCAACGGCACCGTTTACGAACGCGACGTCTTGACCCGCACCCATCTGGGCGATTTTTTGCGGCAGGAATTGGGCCTGACAGGCACGCATCTGGGCTGCGAGCACGGCGTCTGCGGCGCGTGCACGATCATTCTGGATGGCCAGCCGATCCGCTCCTGTCTGATGCTGGCGGTCCAGGCCAATGGCGCGACCATCCGCACCATCGAAGGACTGGCGCAGGCCGATGGTACGCTGCATCCGGTACAAGAGGCGTTTTGGGACAAGCACGGCCTGCAATGCGGCTTTTGCACGCCCGGCATGGTGACGACGCTGGCCGCGGTGCTCGAGGCCGATCCGACTTTGGACGAGACGGCAATCCGCGAGGCCATTTCCGGCAATATCTGCCGTTGCACGGGTTACGAGACCATTGTCGATGCGGCCTTGCAGGCGGCATCTCGCATGCGGGGAGATCATTGAAATGGGTGCACGTTATTTCGGAGCCGCTGTCAAACGGCTGGAAGATCCCAAGCTGATCACCGGACGCGGCCAGTATCTCGATGATATCGCCATGCCCGGCGTACTGCATGTGGCGGTGGTGCGTTCGCCCCATGCCCATGCCCTGATCAACGCCATCGATACCTCGATGGCGCGCGGGCATGCCGGTGTGGTGGCAGTGCTGACGGCCGACGATCTCGGCGAGATGGCCCGCAAGCCGATGCCGATGATGGCCCCCGCGCCGATGGTCAAAACCCCCTTGACCCAAAGCCCGCTGGCCCATGGCTCGGTCCATTATGTCGGCGAGGCGGTGGCTCTGGTTGTGGCCGAAAGCCGTGCGGTTGCCGAAGATGCGGCCGCGATGGTGATGGTCGATTACGATCCGCTGCCTGCGATGGTCGATCTGGCCCATGCCTTGAATGAGGGCGCGGCCGTGGCCAATCAGGCGTTGCAAAGCAATCTGGCCGGTACGCTGAAAGGCGGCTTCGGCGATGTCGCGGGCGTGTTCTCCAAAGCGGCGCATGTGTTCAAGGAAAGCCTGTCGCTGCATCGCGGCGGCTGTCATGCGATGGAATGTCGCGGTGTCATGGCGCGGCCCGATCCGTCGGGCAACCGGATCGATATCTGGAGTTCGACCCAGTCGCCCTACATGGTGCGGCGTGCTCTGGCTCTTTGCCTTGGCATGGACGAGGCCTCGGTGCGGGTGACAGCCCCCGATGTCGGCGGCGGGTTCGGCCCCAAAGCGGTGGTCTATGCCGAAGATTATGCGATCCCGATGGCGGCGCGCCATTTGGGCCGTGCGTTGAAATGGGTCGAGGATCGCGGCGAGCATTTCGTGGCCACCACCCAGCAGCGCGACCAGTTGTGGGAGCTGGAAGTCGCCGCCGATGCGCAAGGCCGCATGCTCGGCGTGCGCGGCCATTGCCTGCATGACAACGGGGCCTATCTGCCCTACGGCGTGGTGCTGCCGGTGACGTCGATGTCGTCTTTCCCCGGTCCCTATGCGCTCGAAGCGCTCGAGATCAGCATTGATGTGATCTACACCAATATGGTGCCCAATACGCCGGTGCGCGGGGCGGGGCGTCCCAATACCTGTTTCGTGCTCGAACGTTTGGCCGATCGGGTGGCGCGGGAATTGGGGATCTCCCGCGAGGATGTCCGTCGCCGTTCCTTCGTTCAAGTCAGCCAGTTTCCCTATGAAACCGGTATGAAAGCGCGTGACGGCTCGCCTGTGTCCTATGACTCGGGCGATTATGTGCAATGTCTTGATCTGGCGGTCGCCAAATTCGGGTCCGATTTCAAGGCCCGTCAGGACAAAGCGCGCGCCGAAGGCCGCTATATCGGCATGGGCATCGCTTCTTATGTCGAAGATACCGGTCTGGCCCCTTACGAGGGGGCCACCATCCGCGTGCAGCCCAATGGCAAGGTGCTGTTGCTGACAGGGGCTGCGGCACAGGGGCAGGGCCACAAAACCGTGTTTGCCCAGATTGCCGCCGACCAGCTCGGCATCACCCCGCAGGACATCACGGTGGAAGCGGGCGATACCTCGCTGTTTCCGCTCGGCATCGGCACGATTGCCAGCCGCGTGGCGGTGACGGGCGGCTCCTCGGTGCATATGGCGGCGGTGGAAACCCGCGCCAAGGCGATCAAGGTGGCCTCGCAGGTGCTGGAAGCGCAAGAGGCCGATCTGGTGCTCGAAGGCGGCTTTGTCAAAGTGTCCGGAACCGACCGTCAGGTCTCGCTCGGGCAACTGGCCTTGATGCTGCACGGCAATTTCGGGCAGCCTTTGCCCGCAGGCATTGCGCCCGGCCTGTCGGCCACCGCCTTTTACGAGGCGCGCCAGACCACTTTCGCCAATGGCACCAATCTGTGCGAGGTCGAGGTGGATATCGAAACCGGCGCGGTCAAGATCCTGCGTTATGTCGTAGCCCATGATTGCGGCACGCTGATCAACCCGATGCTGGTCGATGGCCAGATCAGGGGCGGCGTGGTGCACGGCATCGGCAATGCGCTGTTCGAGCGGATGATCTATGACGAGAACGGCCAGCCGCAGACCACCAATTACGGCGAATATCTGCTGCCGCTGGCCACCGAAATGCCGCGCATCGAGATCGTCCACATGGAATCCCCGTCACCGCGCAATCCGATCGGTGTGAAGGGGGCAGGCGAAGGCGGCACGATTCCCGCCGCAGCCTGCGTCATTTCGGCCATCGAAGATGCTCTGTCGCCTTTCCATGTGCGGTTGGGCAGCCATCCTTTGTCACCGCAGGATCTGGTGGAACTGATCGATCGGGGCTGAGCGGATTGGCCCAATTGACAGGTTTGACGGGGCGGCATCGACCGCCCCGTTTTTTATGGATGCGCGGCTGCTATGCGAAAGCAGGGCTGACGCATCCGCGATTTTGAATTTAGTGAGATTTCAGTCTCGCGTATATTCGGGGTCGCTTTTTTGATGGATATAAGCACATCGCTGGCCGTGATGATCGGTGCGAAAATGCTGCTGACCATGAGCATCGTGGTCGCGGCCTCGTTTCTGGTTGAACGCTCCGGCCCGTTTCTGGGCGCGATGATTGCGACGTTGCCGATTTCGGCAGGCCCGTCCTATGTGTTTCTGGCGATGGACCACGGCGCGGGTTTTATCGCCCAAAGTGCGGTGGCCACCATCATCACCAACGGGGTCAACGGCCTGTTCGTGCTCACCTATGCCCATATGGCGCAGCGGTTCGCACTGTTGCCCTGCCTGCTTGTGGCATTGATGGTCTGGTTTGTCTCGATCGGGTTGGCCCATTGTGTCGAATGGAACATGGCGGGCGCGGTCATGCTCAATCTGGCCTGTTTCGGGCTGGCCTCGTTGCTGACCCGCCATTTGGAGGCGGGCGACGCACCGGCGGTACGGCATCGTTCGGTCTGGGAAATTCCGGCCCGCGCCTTCGGGGTCATGTGTCTGGTCGGTTTTGTGATGATGGCGGGCTATGTGCTGGGGCCGGAGGCTGCCGGCTATGCCGCCCCGTTTCCGATCGTGCTCAGCAGTCTGATCGTGATCCTGCACAAGCGGATCGGCGGACGCGCTTCCGCCGTCACCATGGTCCATACGCTGCCGGGCCTGTTGGGATTTGGCGCGGCGGTGACCGTGATGCACTGGACCGCCGAGCCGATGGGCGCGACCCTGTCGCTGCTTCTGGCACTGGCCATGTGCATTGTCTGGAATCTGGCCCTGATGTGGCACAAAAAGTCCCACGAAACCGCCTGATGCTGCGGCTCTTGGTCAGATCGACTGTGGATCGGTCTGTGGGTCGGAGGTTTTACGGGACGGATAGTCCTTGCCTTCGGGAAAAACTACTTTAATCTTAAAATAGTTTGAGAGGTCGACGGGGTTGAGCAAGGCCGGTGCCTTGTTCTGTCCGACGGCAGAAACGCATTGAAAGGCGGGCTTGGATATGTCTGGTCAGCGTGAGGGACAACAGCGTTTGGCGGGGTTGTCTGCCTTGGTCACCGGCGGCAGCCGCGGGATCGGTCTGGCGATTGCGCAGGCTTTGACCCAAGCCGGCTGCGGGGTGACCATCATGGGCCGCCATGCGGCCTCTCTCGACGAGGCGGTCCGGAATGGGGCGGCCAAACACCAAATCAGCGCCGATGTCACCGATCTCGATGCGCTGGCCGCCCTGATGGCGGGGAAACAGTTCGATATTCTGGTCAACAATGCGGGCACGGCCATTTCGGCGCCTTTTGCCAAACAGGACCCGGCCGCTTTTGCCGCCATGACGGCCCAGCATCTGGCTGCCCCCGCGGAATTGTCGCGCCTGCTGCTGCCCGCCATGCTGGCCAAAGGCTTCGGGCGCATCATCAATATCGGCTCGACGGCCTCTGTGCAGGGCTATCAGGGGGTGGCGGCCTATGTGGCGGCCAAACATGCCATTTTGGGCCTGACGCGGGCTCTGGCGCTTGAAGTGGCCAAAAAGGGCGTCACCGTCAATGCCGTCTGCCCCGGCTTTACCGCCACCGGTCTGATCCTTGAATCCATGGCCGACACTGCCCGCAAAACCGGACAGACGCCGGAAGAGGTATTGGCCAAATTCGTCTCCAAAAAACCGCTCGGCCGTCTGGTCGAGCCAGCCGAGGTGGCCTTTGCCGTGGTGATGCTGGCCGATCCGCTGGCCTCGGCGATCAACGGGCAGGGCGTGGTGGTTGATGGCGGAGAAAGCATCGCATGAGTGATCAACCCACGCCCTTGCTGGACGCCGAAACGGCGGGAACCGAGGTGGGCCACGCCCATCAGGACGAGTTGCGGTTGTGGCTGCGCCTGCTGACCTGCACCAATATGATCGAGGGGCAGATCAGATCACGGCTGAGGGCCGAATATGATGTGACGCTGCCGCGCTTCGATCTGATGGCCCAGCTCTATCGGGCGTCCGACGGCATGATGATGTCGGAAGTGTCCAAGCGCATGATGGTCTCGAGCGGCAATGTCACGCTGATTGTCGAACATCTGGTGGCTTCGGGGGATGTCGAGCGGCAAACCTCGGCACATGACCGCCGTGCCCAGCTGATCCGGCTGACCGAGACGGGCCGCGCCAATTTCCGCGACATGGCTTCGGCGCACGAGGCGTGGATTGCCAATATGTTCGGCGGGTTGAATGCCAAGGACATCGGCAATCTGATGAAATTGCTGGCCAAGACCAAAGCCTCTTTGCAAGCCGATCTGTCGCAGCACGGGGCTGCAGCGGATGCACCTGTTGTCAAAAAACCATCGAGCCGGAGATCACGCTGATGCGCGTTGCCAATGCCGTTACCTTTCCGCTGTCGCAGTTCAAACCCGCGCATTTCGATCTGTCGGTGACCGGCAAAGTCGCCACGGTGACTTTGAATCGACCCGACAAGAAAAACCCGCTGACCTTTGAATCCTATCGCGAATTGGCCGATTTCTTTCAGGCTCTCAACAAGGATGACGAGATCAAGGCGGTGGTGGTGACGGGGGCGGGCGGCAATTTCTGCTCGGGCGGCGATGTGTTCGAGATCATCCAGCCGCTGATTGCCATGAATACCAAGGACTTGCTGGCCTTTACCCATATGACGGGTGAATTGGTCAAACTGATGCGCGCCTGTCCGCAGCCGATCATCTCGGCCATTGACGGCATTTGCGCGGGCGCGGGCGCGATCATCGCCATGGCGTCCGATCTGCGCTACGGCACCGCCAAGAGCAAGACGGCCTTTCTGTTCAACCGCGTCGGCTTGGCCGGTTGCGACATGGGAGCCTGTGCGATGCTGCCGCGCATTATCGGGCAGGGGCGGGCCTCCGAATTGCTCTATACAGGCCGGATCTTGCGTGGCGAGGAGGCCGAGCGTTGGGGCTTCCTCAACCGTCTGATCGAGCCCGAGGCCCTGCTGCAGGAAGCACAGGCGATGGCCCGCGAGATCAGCGAAGGCCCGACCTTCGCCCATGCCATGACCAAGCGCATGATGCAGATGGAATGGGCCATGTCGGTCGATGATGCCATCGAGGCCGAAGCGGTGGCGCAGGCTTTGTGCATGCATACTGAAGATTTTACACGGGCATTCCATGCCTTTGCCAATAAAAGCCAACCTGTGTTCGAGGGGGATTGATGGCGGATCAGAGTTTTCTCGACTGGCCGTTTTTCGGCCCGCAACACAAGGCCTTGCGCCAATCGCTTGATTCATGGGCGCAACAGCGCGTTGCCGCGCTCAGTGACCATCACGATGTCGACGGCTCCTGCCGCAAGCTGGTTGCCGCTTTGGGGCGCGACGGCTGGCTGAAGCCTGTCGCTCCCGCCGCCTATGGTGGGCAGGGCACCGGCTATGATGTGCGCTCGCTGTGCCTGTCGCGCGAGACGCTGGCCTATCATGACGGCTTGGCCGATTTTGCCTTTGCGATGCAGGGCTTGGGCTCCGGCCCGATCACTCTGTTCGGCACAGACGAACAAAAACAGCGCTTTTTGCCGGATGTGGTGGCGGGCAAAAGTCTGGCGGCTTTTGCATTGTCGGAAACCGAAGCAGGCTCCGATGTGGCAGCCCTTGCTTGCGCGGCCACACCGGACGGGCCGGACCATGTCCGGCTGAATGGCGAGAAGATGTGGATTTCCAACGGCGGCATTGCCGATTTCTACGTCGTGTTCGCGCGCACCGGCGAAGCCCCCGGCGCGCGCGGCCTGTCGGCCTTCATCGTGCCTGCCGATACCGAAGGGCTGGAGATTGCCGAGCGGATCGACGTGATTGCCCCGCATCCGCTGGCACGCTTGCGCTTCCATGATTGCCGGATCCCGCGGGCCAACCAGATCGGCAAAGGCGGCGAAGGGTTCAAGATCGCGATGGCCACACTCGATGTGTTCCGTTCCACCGTGGGGGCGGCGGCCTTGGGTTTTGCCCGACGGGCTTTGGATGAAGCCATGGAGCGGGTCAGTACCCGCCATTTGTTCGGTCAACCCATGGCGGCTTTGCCGCTCGCCCAAGCCTCGCTGGCCGAAATGGCGACCGATGTGGATGCTGCCGCCTTGCTGGTCTATCGCGCCGCATGGGCCAAGGACAATGGCGCCGAACGCATCACCCGCGAGGCGGCCATGGCCAAAATGGTCGCAACAGAGCATGCCCAAGTCGTGATCGACAAAGCGGTGCAACTGTTCGGCGGTCTCGGTGTGCGCTCGGGCATGCGGGTCGAGATGCTGTATCGCGACATCCGCGCCTTGCGGATTTACGAGGGGGCGACCGAGGTCCAGAAATTGATCATCGCCCGCGAGATTTTGCGTCAACACGGCCCACAAGCCTAACCTGTTCGGAGCCCGCTCATGACGTTTTCAGCGCATCTTGACAGTTTTGCCCGCGATAACCTGCCAGAGCCCGGGATGATGCCGGATTTCCGGCTCGAACAGGCCGGTCTTGCCTATCCCGACCGTTTGAACGTGGTCAGTGAATTGCTGGATCACTGGGTGGAGCAGGGCAAGGGAGATGCGCCGTGCATCCTGTCGGATCAGGGCCGGTGGACCTATCGGGAGCTGGCCGCACAGGTCAACCGCATCGCCAATGTGCTGACACAGACCTTCGGCATGAAAAGCGGGCATCGCGTGTTGTTGCGTTCGGCCAATACGCCGATGCTGGTGGCGGCCTATCTGGCGATCATCAAGGCCGGTGGCATCGTGGTGGCAACCATGCCGATGCTGCGGGCCAAGGAATTGAGCTATCCGATCAAAAAGGCCAAAATCCATCTGGCTTTGTGCGATCATGGGCTGGTCGGCGAACTGGAAGCCGCCAAGGCTTTGTGTCCCGATCTCGAAACCATCGTGACATGGGGGCATGATGGCGACGATGCGCTTGAAAGCCTGATGGCCAAGGCCCTGCCGGATTTTCAGGCAGTCGATACCTCGCGTGATGATGTCTGCCTGATCGGTTTTACCTCCGGCACCACGGGCGAGCCCAAGGGCACGATGCATTATCACCGCGATTTGCTGGCGATTTGCGATTGCTACGGCGCGCAGGTGCTGAAGGCGCAGGCTTCGGATGTGTTTATCGGCTCGCCGCCGCTGGCCTTTACCTTCGGGCTGGGCGGTCTGGTGCTGTTTCCGCTCAGGATCGGTGCCGCCTTCGTCATGCTCGACAAGACCCCGCCCGATGCGCTGATGGCTGCCATTGCCCGCTTCAAGGCGACTGTGTGCTTTACCGCGCCCACCGCCTATCGGGCCATGCTGGGCAAACTGTCCGAACATGACATCTCCTCCTTGCGCCTGTGCGTCTCGGCGGGCGAGCATTTGCCGCTGGCGACCTTTGACGCTTGGCACAAGGCAACCGGCATGTCCTTGATGGACGGCATCGGGGCCACCGAAATGCTGCATATTTTCATCGGCGCGCCGCATGACAAAATCCGTGCGGGCTCGACGGGCCTTGTCGTGCCCGGTTACGAGGCCAAGGTGGTGGACGGCGACGGGCAGGACGTGCCGCGCGGCACCATCGGCCTGCTGGCGGTGCGCGGACCGACCGGTTGCCGCTATCTCGATGATCCGCGCCAGTCCAATTATGTCCGCAATGGCTGGAACATGACGGGCGACAGCTTCATGCAGGACGAGGACGGCTATTTCTGGTATCAAGCGCGTTCGGACGACATGATCGTCTCCTCGGGCTACAACATCGCAGGTCCCGAGGTCGAAGCCTCGTTGCTGACCCATCCCGCCGTGGCCGAATGCGGCGTGGTCGGTGCGCCCGATGACGAACGCGGCATGGTGGTCAAAGCCTATATCGTGTTGAAGCCCGGCATTGCCGGCGATGGCGCGATGGTCAAGACCCTGCAAGACTATGTCAAAGCCGATATCGCGCCTTACAAATATCCGCGCGAGATCGAATTTGTCGATCATTTGCCGCGGACCGAAACCGGCAAGTTGCAACGCTTTGTGCTGCGCCAGCGCGCACAGGGCACTCGGGCGGGGGACGAGGTGTTGCCGGACGTCGAACCGATCTCGCTGCTGCCCAAAGGCTGGCCGCGTCCGCAAGGCTATTCCAACGGCATGATGGCCAAGGGCCGCCTGATCATGACCGGCGGGGTGGTCGGTTGGGATGCCAAGGAACAGTTCCCAGAAGGGCTGGTCGAACAAACCCGTCAGGCTTTGCAGAACATCGTCGATATTCTGGCGGTCGGCGGGGCCGAACCGCGTCATCTGATGCGGTTGACATGGTATGTCACCGATATCGGGGATTATCTCGGCCAATTGCGCGCGATCGGCAAAGCCTATCGGGATGTGATCGGCAAGCATTATCCTGCCATGGCCCTTGTGCAGGTCGTGCGTCTGGTGGAAACCAAAGCACTGGTGGAAATCGAAGCCACTGCGGTGGTGCCTGAATAGGTTTTTGGGAGACTTGAACGCATGACACTACGCGCCCGTTTGGTGGTGGATTGGGGCACCAGCAATTTCCGCTGTTACCGTTTTGCAGCCGATGGCACTGTCGCACAGACCCATCAGGCCGCCGCCGGTATCCTCGGCGTTGCCGATCGTGATTTTGCGGCCGTTTTGCAGCGTGAAATCGGCGCATGGATCACCCCGGACATGGACATTTTCCTGTCGGGCATGATCACCAGCCGCAATGGCTGGATTGAAACCCCCTATGTGGAAGCGCCCGCCCGTTTGGCCGATCTGGCCAAAGCCGCCGTGGTGGTGGAGGCGGAGAACGGCGTCAACATGCACTTCCTGCCCGGCGTGGCCATGCACAGCCCGACCCCCGATGTGATGCGCGGGGAGGAAATACAGGTGTTCGGCGTGGTCGGCGAGCACGAGACCGCCACAGTGATCCTGCCCGGCACCCACAGCAAATGGGTCGCGGTGCGGGACGGGGCCTTGCAGCGCTTCAGCAGTTTCATGACGGGCGAAGTGTTCGGCGTGCTCAAGACCCATTCGATTCTGGGCCGTCTGATGGTGGATGCACCAAGCGACAACGACGGGCAGGCTTTTCTCGACGGCGTCCGTCAGGTCAGCCGCAACGAGACGGTCGGTCTGCTGCATGATATTTTTACCACCCGCAGCGGGGTCTTGCTGGGGCAGCTGGACGCGCAAGACAGCGCGGGCCGTTTGTCCGGCTTGCTGATCGGGCATGAAATCAGGGACGGGCTGGCGGCTTACCCCGTGACAGGGCGGTTGCTGATTGTCGGCGATGCTTTTCTGGCGCAACGCTACAGACTGGCTTTGGCCGAATTCGGGATCGAGGCTGAATTGGGCTCGCCTTTGGCCAGTGTCGATGGCTTCAGCCGCCTGTCGGCATTGAACCGCTAAATCGGTATCTTTACCGAACATATCAAAGCTTCGGGAGTGCAAGAGTTGACACGGACCTGTTCGACGGGGCAGTCTGCGCGATCAAGTTAAAGTGTTCAGGCCAGACGACCGGATCAAAGCCATGAATCCGGAAGACTGGCCAATGGCAATGGGGGAATATATCCTATGATGGGGTTGGTTCACGTCGCGTTGCGGCGTCCCTATACGTCTGCTATTTCCGCGTTCATTGTCGTCTTGGCGGGTTTTCTCTCTCTCAGTCGCATGGTGGTCGATATTTTCCCGGCCATCAATATTCCGGTTGTGCTGGTCGCATGGAATTACGGCGGTCTCTCGGCCGAGGAAATGGAACGGCGTGTGGTGCTGGTGGCCGAGCGCACCTATGCGCAGAGCGTTGACGGGATCGACCATATCGAGAGCCAGTCGTTGTCGGGGACCGGCATTATCAAAATCTTTTTCAAGCCGGGTGCCGAATTGGGCGGTGCGATGGCGCAGATCAATGCGGTCAACAATCAGGTGTTGCGCGTGATGCCGCCGGGCATGACGCCGCCGATCCTGATCCCGTTCAGTGCCTCCAATGTCGGTGTCGTGCAGATGACATCGTCGAGCAAGACCATCCCCGAAGAGCAGATTCTCGATTATACCTTCAATTTCGTGCGTCTGAAGCTGTTCACCATTCCCGGCATTTCGCTGTCGGCACCCTATGGCGGCAAGGCTCGCCAGATTATTGTCGATATCGATCCCGCCCGCATGGCGGCCAAGGGCGTGTCGCCCAGTGATGTGGTGGCAGCGCTGCAAAGCTCCAACGTGATTGTGCCGGCCGGTGTCGCGCGCATCGGCGAGCGAGAATACAATGTGGCGATCAATTCCAGCCCGCCCAATGTGGCGCAGTTTTCCAATCTGCCGCTGGCGGTGCGCAACGGCATTGTGGTGACTTTGGGCGATGTCGCCAAAGTGGGCGACAGTTTCGCCAACCAGACCAATATGGTGCATGTGAACGGCGAGCGCGCCACCTATGTGACCATCATGCGCCACTCCGATGCCTCGACCATTGCGGTGGTGGAAGCGACCCGCGCCTTGCTGCCGGAAATCAAAGCCGCCGCCCCCGAAGGGCTGGATATGCAGCTGGATTTCGACCAATCGGTGTTTGTGCGCTCCGCCATTCACAACGTGCTTGAAGAAGCGCTGGTCTCCTCGATCCTTGTCTCGCTGATGATCCTGTTCTTCCTCGGATCATGGCGCAATATGGTGATTGTCTCGACCTCGATCCCGCTGTCCATTCTCGCCGGTATTGCAGGCCTGTATGCGGCGGGTGAAACCATCAATCTGATGACTTTGGGCGGTCTCGCACTGGCCATCGGCCTGTTGGTGGACAATGCGACGGTGACGATTGAAAACATCCACCGCAACCAGTCGCTCGGCAAACCCTTGACGGTGGCGATTCTCGACGGGTGTTCGGAAGTGGTGACACCGCTGACGGTGGCCACGCTGGCGATTTGTATCGTGTTTTTCCCCGTTTTCCTGCTCGAAGGGGCGGCGCGTTACCTGTTCATTCCGCTGGGCCTGACCGTGGTGCTGGCGATGCTTGCCTCCTATGTGCTCAGCTTCTCGATTGTGCCGACCATGGCGCGCATGATGCTGACCGAACATGTCCATGAAACCCCGACCGGCGTCTTCGCGAAATTCGAGCGCGGCTTTGAATGGGTGCGGACCGGATACCAGAACGCGCTGGAAGCCTGTTTGCGCGCCCGCGGCTTCGTGCTGGCGACCTTCGGTGTCGTGCTGGCGGTGTCGCTGGTGATGGCCGGCTATCTCGGCAAGGACTTTTTCCCCACCGCCGATGTCGGCATTATCAAACTGCATTATCGTGGACCTGCGGGCACACGCCTCGAAGTGACAGAGCAGAACGTGCTGGCCGTGCAAGCCAAAATCCGCGAAGTGATCGGCAATGACGAAATCCAGACCATCAATGACGTGGTGGGCGTGCCCTTTGCAACCAATCTGGCTTTGATCCCGTCCGATAACGTGTCCAGCGCGGATGCCGATATTCTGATCCAGCTCAAAAAGGGCCACAAGCCGAGCGTCGAACATATCCGTGCCTTGCGCGCGGTGCTGCCCGATGCCTTCCCCGGTGCGATGTTCTATTTCCAGAATGCCGATATCGTCTCTCAGGTTCTGAATTTCGGCCTGTCCGCGCCGATCGACATCCAGATTTCCGATCCCAATTTCAACCGCTCCTATGAGCTGGCGCAAAAATTGTTGCTGGCTTTGCAGAAAATTCCCGGTGTGGCTGATCCGCATATCACGCAGATTCTCGACTATCCGACGTTGCAGATCGATGTCGATCGCTTGCGCGCGGCGCAACTGGGCGTGTCACAGCGCGATGTGTCCAACAATCTGCTGGTGTCACTGTCATCAAGCTCTCTGGTCGCCCCGTCCTATTTCCTCAATCCCGCCAATAATGTGAACTATTTCGTGGCGGTGCGTCAGCCGATGGAAGCCATCCAGACGGTTGATGATCTGATGGGCCTGCCGGTCAGCCAACCGATGGTCAACCAGCCGTCCAATGTCGCCAACCAGTTTTCGACCACCCAATATTCGACCTTCCCGAATGCGCCCGTCACCCGTATGGCCGACATAGCCTCGGTGCGTCCGCGCAGTTCGCTGGCGGCGATCAACCATTATTCGGTCCAGCGCGTGATCGACGTGGCCGCCAATGTCGACGGTCGTGATCTTGGCGGTGTGGCGACAGATGTGCGCAAGGCGATTGCAGAGGTGTCGAAAGACCTTCCGGTGACCACGCATATCAATCTGCGCGGCCAGCCCGAAGTCATGGATTCTTCCTTTGCCCGGCTGGCACAGGGGTTGGTGATCGCGATCATTCTGGTCTATGCGCTGCTGGTTGTGCTGTTCCAGTCATGGGTTGATCCGTTCATCATCATGATGGCCATTCCGGGGGCGCTGATCGGCATTATCTGGATGCTGGCGCTGACAGGCACCACCATCAATGTGGTCTCGCTGATGGGAACGATCATGACGGTCGGGATTTCGGTGTCCAACTCCATTCTGGTGGTCAGTTTTGCCAATGATGTGCGTGCGCGCGGCGATGTGACACCGTTCGAGGCGGTGGTGGAAGCGGGCAAAACCCGTTTGCGCCCGATCCTGATGACAGCGCTGGCGATGATTCTCGGCATGATCCCGATGGCCTTGGGGCTGGGGGAAGCGGGCGAGCAGAACGCTCCGTTGGGTCGTGCGGTGATCGGAGGCCTGCTGGCTGCCACCATCGCCACATTGTTCATCGTGCCGATCTTCTACACGCTGTTGCGCCGCAAGCCACCGCGCTTGCACGAACTCGATACGCAATATGCCATTGAATCGGCAGGAGCTGCCTCAGCCCAGGCTGCCCCGAATTTTGCCGCCCCGCCTCATGCCTCGACACCCCATGATGCCCAAACTCATTCGGGACATGTCCCGTCGGTCAACGGATAATCAGTGATGGATCAACTTTCCTCTCAGGGCCGCTCGTCCAAAACCCGCCTCTATCTGATGGGCGTCGTTTGCGTGGTCGCGTCAGTGCTGGGCACGGCCTATTACATGCGGCAATCCTCTGACGGTTTGGCCAATGCCAAAGCCGCAATGGAGGCGGATGTGGCGCGCGGGCCTCGCGTGGTGGTGGCCAATGTGGTGCAGGGTCCGCAATTCCGGACAATCCAGCTGCTGGGTGATGCGCGCCCCTATCAGACCATTACAGTCTTTGCCAAGGTCAGCGGCTATCTGAAATCGGTGCTGGTCGACAAAGGCGATCAGGTCACTGCCAATCAGGTTATCGCGGAAATCGACAGCGCGGAGCTTGAAAGCCAGTATCAGAGTGCGGTCGCCGATCTCGACCAGAAGCAGCGTATCGATGCACGCTCACGCGAATTGTTCCGCAACAGCACGACCTCGCAACAGGCGGCCGAACAGGCCGAAACCAATTACCGCATGTCACAGGAAACCGTGCGAAATCTCGGCATCATGCGGTCCTATCAAACCCTCAAAGCCCCGTTTAACGGCACGGTTGTCGCCCGCTTTGCCGATCCGGGCGCCCTGATGCAAGCCGCCACCACCAATCAGGCCAGCTCTCTGCCGGTGATGCAGATCGCGGACAACTCAAAATTACGCGTCGGTATCTATGTCGAGCAGCGCGATGTCGCAGCCATCAAAGTCGGCGATGAGGCTGAAATCATCGATGCTGCCAATCCCGATCGCAGGCGCAAGGCCAAGATCAGCCGCACCGCAGGTACGCTCGACCCGCGCACCCGCACGCTCTTTGTCGAAATCGACCTCGACAATAGCGACCAGTTTCTGGTGCCCGGCAGTTTCGTGAATGTCAGCTTGCGCGTGCCGGTGAAGAGCTTCCTGCAAATTCCGGTCTCGGCCATGATGCAGCGCGGCGGAAATCAGCAAGTCGCGGTGATCGGCGAGGACTCCACCATCAAATTCCGTCCCATGAAAGTGGCTTCCACAGATGGCGCGCTGATCAACGTGACAGACGGGTTGAAGGTCGGCGAACGGGTCGGCCTCAACGTATCGAGTGATCTGGTCGAAGGTTCCAAAGTGCGCGCGGCAGAGGCACGCCGC
Source organism: uncultured Hyphomicrobiales bacterium (assembly GCA_903930675.1). Lineage (GTDB taxonomy): Bacteria > Pseudomonadota > Alphaproteobacteria > Rhizobiales > Beijerinckiaceae > CAIYZJ01. The sequence continues at coordinate 9,821 of CAIYZJ010000013.1, read as the reverse complement.
TAAGTTACCTTTCAATATCAATACAGCAAAAAGGCCGCAGCGATGCGGCCTTTTGTCGTTATATGGGAGCTGTCAAACCCGCGATACGCGCCCTTCGAGCGGATAGGCCGGATCGTTGTAACCCGGTGTCGAGGGATGGCCCGCGGGCACCAGCCGGTCGATCAGGGCCTCGTCCTCGGCGGTAAAGGTGTAATCGAGGGCGGCCAGATAATCGGCCCATTGCTCCTCGGTGCGCGGGCCGCCGATCACCGAAGTGATGAATTTGTTGTTGAGCACCCATGCCAAAGCCAGATATTGCGCCTTGGTGTTGCGCGCCTCGGCATGCTGTTTGATTTCCTGTGCGATATCGAGCGATTCCACCCGCCATTCGGTCTGCATCATCCGGCGGTCCTGACGGCCGGCGCGGGTGCCTTCGGGCGGCGGGCGGTTGGGATCGTATTTGCCGGTCAGCACGCCGCGCGCCAGCGGGCTGTAGGGCACAACCCCGAGCCCGAAATGCCCGCAAGCCGGCAGATGCTCGACTTCCGGCATCCGGTTCATGGCATTGTAATAAGGCTGGCTGACAATCGGGCGGTCAATGCCCCATTCGTCACACATCCGGCAGATTTCCGCCAAACGCCATGCGCGATAGTTGGAAATGCCGAAATAGCGGATTTTGCCCGATTTCATCAAATCGCCCATCGCCTTGACGGTTTCGTCCAGCGGGGTCGAGTGGTCTTCTTTGTGCAGGTAATAGATGTCGATATAATCGGTGCCGAGCCGTTTCAGACTGTCCTCGGCCGCTTCCATGATCCATTTGCGCGACAGCCCGCTTTTGTTGGGTGCGGTGCCGCTCGGGGTCTGTTGCACGACATTGGCGACCTTGGTGGCCAGCACCCACGCATCGCGGTCTTTGGCAATGGCGCGGCCGACAATTTCTTCCGAGACCCCCTCGTTATAGGTGTCGGCCGTGTCGATGAAGTTGACGCCGTGATCACGCGCGGCCGCAATGATCCTTTGCGAGGTCGGCTCGTCGGTTTGCGCGCCAAACAACATGGTGCCAAGGCACAAGGGCGAGACTTTGAGGCCGGAACGGCCCAATTTATGATAATCCATCAGCCGTTTCCTCTTTGTTGTTTCTGTTTATGATCCGAAACCGGTTCCGACCGCGAGACCCTCGCGATTGAACCATTCCATTGCGGCCTCTTTCGGGCCTTTGCCGTAACGCAGACGCTGCACCAGAATGGCCCCGCCTTCCGCCTCGACGATAAAACCATCGTCTTGCACCGCCGAGATCGTGCCCGCTTTGCCACCGTGCGGGGCCACCAGTCGGGCATCGAACAGGGTCAGGCTCTCGCCTTTGAACAGGGTCGAAGCGCCCGGTGACGGATTGGCCCCGCGGATCAGGTTATAGACCGTTTGGGCAGGCTTGGCCCAGTCGATCAGGCAGTCCTCTGCCTTGCACCAGCCCTGATAATCGGCCTGCGTGTGATCCTGCTCGATTTTCGGGGCCTTGCCCTCGCGCACCAGATCGACGCTTTCCAGCATCGCGGCCACACCCATCGGGAACAGGTTGTCGAAATACAGCGTGCCCAAGGTGGCATCGGGCCCGATGTCGACCTGCTTTTGCAGCAGGATCGGGCCGGTATCCAGCCCGTCATCGGGCCAGAAAATCGACAGACCGGTCACGGTTTCACCTTCAATGATCGGCCAGTTGATCGCGCTGGGTCCGCGATGGCGCGGCAGCAGCGAGGGGTGATACTGGATCGTGCCGAGGCGCGGAATGGCCAGACAATCGGAGGGCACGAATTTGGTCACAAAAGCCATGACGCAAAGATCGGGCTTCAGCGCGGCCATTTCAGCCCAGACTTCGGGATTTTTGAACGAGGCTGGCTGGTGCACGGGCAGGCCGAGGCTTTCGGCTGCCAGCTTCAGCGGATCGGGGCGGGCGCCGGGTTTGTCGGGAGCACAATAGACCGCCACGACATGTTCGCCCCGCTCCACCAGAGCGCGCAACACCGCCTCTCCGAAAGCCTGCTGCCCGTTCACAATAATCCGCATACGCCCCATCCAATGCTGACAAAACACAGAAAATGCAGGCCGAAATCACGACTCACACTTTCATCTTTCAAAATGCGTCATATCGGCCCCTGTTTCCAGCCCCTAAGCGCAACTCCCACATTTTTCGGCGTTTGGACAAACCGGCTATGAGCGCGGGGGCTCGCATTCCTGTGTCATTTTAAAACGATGATCGGATGATGGATTAAAGTCAAACGTGTAAAAAATTAAAACTCAATTTAAAATTGTATTTTATCATTTTTAAATTACACTTCTAAAATGGAATTGAATAAATTCATTTTATTCGTTATTCAATCATTGTCGATTTAGTCATTATTTTAAAATTTATTTTTCAAGGGTTTCACTATGGAATATCCGCAACATCTTTGCGTTGTCTCTCCCGATGAATCGTTGCGCGAGGAAGTCAGCCGTTCTTTTGATTCTGCGGGTATGACCGTGCAATGGGTTCCAGATTGGGCCGGTCTGCTGGGGGGGGCGTTTTCGCAGCAGGTATGCTTGCTGATTGATGCCGATCTGGCTGCGGAAGAGATTGAAACGGCTGCCAAAGCTGTTTCACTATGGCTGTCACGCCGGACCATGCAAGGGGTCATTGTCGCACGGGCACGCCGTGAGACCGGGCAGGAGGCAAACAACCAGCTTTGTGATGTGCTGTTGCAGAGGGCCGATTTTTTGCTGGATAAACCGGTCGGCATGGACCAACTGGCCTTTGCGTTGCAAAACATGATGCGCAAGCACAGGGCCAGACTGTCGCTTACAGGTGGCGCCGCTGCCGATAAGGCACCGGACGACAGCAGGCTCTGGCAGTTTGATCCGGTGGCGATGGTGCTGATCCCGCCCGTGGGCGAAAGTTTCGCACTCTCGGCCAGCGAGGCGCGGTTGATTGCGATGCTGATCACCAAGGACCCGGAACCGGTTCGGCGTCAAGATCTGATCGAGTTGTTCGGGATCAAGAGCCCGAATATCCGGCGCATTGATACGACGATCTATCGGCTGCGCCACAAAATAGAACAGAATACCGGCTATCCGTCTCCGTTCAGCACGGTGCATGGGGTGGGATATCGCAATGAGGGGTTGAGCGCGACGGTGCCGCTGAGCTTTTAAAGTGGCATGCCGCGTGGTTCCGGTTACAATCACTGCGTTGTTTTCGGGATTGCAGGGTATGGCGTGAAGCGTGAATTGCCGCCGACAGCGGGGCTGGCTCCGCGATGGAGGGATTTGTTCGATCATCCGGACAGGCCTGTCGGATCATCGGGCTCCGTGATGTCACGCCCGCGGCATGCGGCACAACAGTTTTTCAAACGGTTGACCCTTTCAACCAGCAAATCTGCAAGGGCCGATGGTGCCGATGGTCAGCATGACAATCATGATCATGTTCTAAGCCGCCATCTGGCTCAATCGATCGGAACCGATGACGTTGTGATGGTCAATTCGGGCTTTGCCGCCCTTGTCATCGCTTTCGAATATCTCAAAAAGGGCGCGTTGGGGCGCGAGGTGATTTTGCCTGCCTTCACATCTCCCAAAGTGGCGATGGCGGCGCATCGGGCCGGTTTGAGCGTGCGCCTGTGCGACACCGGACAATCGCGGTTCGATTTCGATCTGGGCATGCTGGCGCGGCTGGTCGGCGGTCAGACGCTGGCAATTGTACCGACCCATTTCGGCGGGCATATCACCCCGATAGCCCCGCTGAAGGTGCTGTTGCAGGGCATTGCCCCGCATGTGGTGCTGGTCGAGGATGCCGCACAGGCCTTCGGCGCGCGCGTCAGGGGGCAGCCGGTCGGTCTGGCTGGCGATCTGGGCCTGTTCAGCTTTGCCAGAGGCACGGGCCTGACGCTGTTTCAGGGCGGCTGTCTGGTCAGCGACAATCCGATCATCCTGAAGGGTTTGAAAAATCTGGCGGCACGGATGCAGCCGCCTTCGTGGCGGCACGAATGGCGGCAATGTCTTGGCCTGTTGGCCTATCATGCCTTTTATGATGCCGAACACTACCGGCTGGTCTATGGCGCGGCCAGCCATCGTAAGGGCACCAGCCTGCCGCGCTATGCACTGTACGGGGAAGATGACTGGTCTGCCCTGCCGTTGCACCGTTTGGGGGCATGGCGGCAGCAGGTGGGGTTCAATGCCTTGCAACGTTTGGACATGCATCGGCAGGCTGTGGCAGGACGGGTGGCGCGGTTGTTGTCGGTGCTGCAATCGGTGCCGCGCTCGGAAGTGCATGTGCCGCCCGCCGGTGTCAGCCCGTCCTTCGGCTTTCTGTTCGTCAGCATGGCGAGCCGCAAGCAGGCCGACAGGGTGCTGGCCCAATCCATCGGCGAGGGATTGGGCGTTTCGCGGCTGTTTGCAGGCCCTTTGACGGCCTATCCGGCACTCAAGGGCATCATACCGCCCGATCCGATGCCGCAGGCCGAGGCCTTGGCCGCGCGGACTCTGACTGTCACCACATCCCCGCTGATGACAGACGGCGAGATCGAGAAAATCGGCCGTCTGTTCCGCAATGCGGGCAAAGATTTTTAAAGTCCGTCCTATTCCACCGGCGGCGTGCCGTGGGTGTGGAAGCTCTCGACGGTTTTCAGCCCCCAGGCCTGTCCTTTGGAACGCTCTGCCTGTGTCCAGCGGATCGGCTTCCAGTCAGGCGCCAGCATCAGCCGCGCCCCCGCATTGGCGACTTCGACCCGATTGCCGCCCGGCTCCCAGACATAGAGGAAAAAGGTCTGTTGCACCGCGTGTTTGTGCGGTCCGGTTTCGATAAACACGCCGTTTTCCAGAAACACATCGGCGGCGCGCAAAATATCCTCGCGGCAATCAAGCGCATAGGTCAGGTGGTGGAAACGTCCGGCCACGCCGGTATTGTCCTTGGTGAAGGCAATGTCATAGGTCTTGTTGGTGGCGGTCATCCATGCGCCTGCCTCGGTGCCGTCATCCAGCACGATCTGTTCGGTCAGGCGCATGCCCATGCCCTGCTCGAAAAACACGCGGGTTTCGGCCACATCCAGCACCAGCAGGTTCAGATGGTCGATCCGGCGGGCATTGCAGCCGCGGGCGGGATATTTCATCGCCTGATTTTTCAGTGCGGGCCTTAGCGCTTCGGGAGCCTCATACCATTTGGTGTCGTAATAGAGTTCGATCGGGTGGCCATCGGGCGTGCGGGCGCGATAGGACGGGCCGTGGCCGAGATCGCCATCGGTCCAGCCGACACCCCAGCCTTTGTCCTGCAAGACTTTGACGCGGCGTTCGAGTGCTTTTTGGCTCATGGTGCGCCACGCCACATGGCCCATGCCCGAGGTGCGGGAGGCCGTAAGCTTCAGCGTATGGAATTCGTAATCATCCCAGCCGCGCAGATAGACGCTGTCGCCCTCGCGCCCGCTTTCGGTCAGGCCCAGCACATTGACAAAGAAATGGACGCTTTCGGCCAGTTTGGGGGTGAACATCTCGACATGGCCGAGATGGGCAATGTCATGACAGGGTTCGGTTTGTTCGCTCATTGTGCACTCCCTCATTTTTGTTATTGGGCCTGCTTTGCAGGCATGAATCAAGTCACGGCCGGATATAAAGGTATTTCCACTTTGCGTCTTGATCAGAGTCGGGGCAGTTTATAAAGCTGGATGCGACAGACCGGCAAACGGCACAGCATGGGATAGGAAAGCAGATGGCCAGCACAAACGGTGATCATGCGGGCATTGCCTGCATGTTGATGCGCGGCGGTACATCCAAGGGCGCGTATTTTCTGGCCGATGATTTGCCCCAAGACCGTGCCAAGCGCGATGCCGTCTTGTTGTCGGTCATGGGTTCGCCCGATCCGAGACAGGTGGACGGGGTCGGCGGCGCGCATCCGTTGACCAGCAAAGTGGCGGTGGTTTCGCGCTCGAGCGAGCCGGGGATTGATATCGATTATCTGTTCTGCCAGGTCTCGGTGGATCGTCCGCTGGTCGATACCACCCCCAATTGCGGCAATATTCTCGCCGGTGTCGGCCCGTTTGCCATCGCGCGCGGCTTGGTCAAAGCGTCTGATCCGCACACACGGGTGCGGGTGCGCACCGTCAATACCGGTACGGTGGCCGATCTGCTGATCGAGACCCCCAACGGCGTGGTCAACGAGGCCGGAACGGCGCGGATTGACGGCGTGCCCGGTTTTGCCGCCCCGATTGCCATTGATTTTCTGGATGCCGAAGGTTCGGTCTGCGGGGCTTTGTTGCCGACGGGGCGCAGTGTCGATCATGTGGCGGGGGTGGATGTGACGCTGATCGACAATGGCATGCCGGTGATTGTGCTGGCGGCCTCCTCGGTCGGGCGCAGCGGTTATGAACCGCGCGACCAGTTGGATCGGGACGCCGCATTGAAAGTGCGGCTGGAAGAGATCAGGCTTGCCGCCGGTCCCTTGATGAATTTGGGCGATGTCCGCGACAAGGTGGTGCCCAAGGTGATTTTGGTGGCGGCCCCGCAGGCAGGCGGCAATATCGCGACCCGCTCCTTCATTCCGCATGAATGCCACGCCTCGATCGGCGTGTTTGCCGCCGTCACGGTGGCGACCGCTTGCGTCTTGCCCGGTTCGCCCGCACATGGACTTGCGGTTTTGCCCGAAGGTCCGGTCAAGGTGATATCGGTCGAACATCCGACCGGTGAATTCTCGGTGCGGCTGACACTGGAAGGCGAGGGCGGGGCTGTGAAGGTGACGCAGGCGGGCCTGTTGCGCACCGCCCGCAAATTGTTTGACGGCAGGATTTTTCCGCGTTGGGATGTCTGACAAAGCGATGGCAAAGGAGATCGGGACAATGAGCAAGGGCAAAAGCGGTTTGGTGATTACCGCCCATCCGGGGGATTTCGTCTGGCGGGCAGGCGGAGCGATTGCGCTGCATCATGCCAAGGGCTACCGGATGAAAATCCTGTGCCTGTCGTTCGGCGAGCGCGGCGAAAGCCAATGGGCATGGAAACAGGCAGGTGTGACGCTTGCCGAGGTCAAGGCCCAGCGCAAGGCCGAGGCCGAAACCGCCGCCCATATTCTGGGGGCCGAGATCGAGTTTTTCGATGCGGGTGATTATCCCTTGCACACCACGCCTGCCATGATGGAACGGGCGATTGATGTGATGCACGAGTTGAACCCGTCTTTCGTGCTGACCCATTCGCTCGAAGATCCCTATAATGTCGACCATCCCGAGGCGACGCGCTTTGCGCAAGAGGCGCGGATCATCGCGCAAGCGGCAGGCCACAAGCCCGATCCCGCGCGCGCCTATGCCGCCCCGCCGGTGTTCCTGTTCGAGCCGCACCAGCCCGAACAATGCAATTACAAGCCGAACGTGATCCTCAATATCGACGATGTCTGGGAGACCAAGCGCAAGGCGTTCGAGGTGTTGTCGGCACAAAAGCATCTGTGGGATTATTACACCCGTGTGGCGCTCAATCGCGGGATGCAGGGCGGGCGCAATTCGGGCCGCGCCATGACCTATGGCGAGGCCTATCAGCGGCTGTTTCCGATGGTGCTGGAGGAATTGGCATGAAAACCGTTGTTGTCCGCAACCATGACCGCGTCGATCCCGCTCTTGCCGAAGCTCTGGCCGGTTACGGCGTGTCGAGCGTGCATGAAAGCATGGGCCGTATCGGCTTGATGCAGCCCTATATGCGGCCTGTCTGGGCAGGGGCGGCCATTGCCGGCAGTGCCGTCACCGTGCTGGCCCAACCGGGCGACAACTGGATGCTGCATGTGGCGGTCGAACAATGCCAGCCCGGCGATGTGCTGGTGGTGGCGGTGACCACCGACAACAGCGACGGCATGTTCGGCGACCTGCTGGCCACCTCGTTGCAAGCGCGCGGGGTCAAAGGCCTGATCATCGATGCCGGATGCCGCGATGTCCGCACCTTGAAGGAGATGGGCTTTCCGGTCTGGTCCAAGGCGATTTCGGCCAAGGGAACGGTCAAAGCCACGTTGGGGGCGGTCAATGTGCCGGTCGTTTGCGCCGGTGTGGCGATCCGCGCCGGTGATGTGATCGTGGCGGATGATGACGGCGTGGTGGTGGTGCCGCTGGCCCAGGCCCGGGCGGTCGCCGGCAAGGCCGCCGAACGCAAGGCCAACGAGGAGGACAAACGCCGCCAGCTCGCCTCTGGCGTGTTGGGGCTCGACATGTACAAAATGCGCGAGCCGCTGGCCAAAGCCGGTCTGGTCTATGTCGACCATCTCGAAGATGTGTGACGCAGAGTGGCTTCAAAATACAAGCCTGCCTCTGCATGAGGGGCAGGCTGTTTTATCGGTTACTTCGCCCGCGTCACAAAGGCCGCGCCGAAAGTCAGGATCAGGCTTGGCAAAGCCGAGCCGAATTGCGGGGCCCATTGGGTTGCGCCGTGGAAACAGGCGATACCCGCCAGCCAGATCAGGCCTGCGGTGATATCAAACGCCCTGTCGCTTGCCTCTTGGCTGTGGCCGAAGGCCAGACGGCCCAAAATCACCCCGTAAAGCGGCACAAAGATCGAGCTGAGCAGCAGCAAAAACGGCTCCAGCGCGTGCATGGGCAGGATCATCGCCAGACCCGTGCAGAGGATGGCAATTGCCAGACCCCATTGGCGGATCGACACCGTCGGCATCAGCGCATGCGAGGAGACCGAGCCCGAATAGACATCGCCATAGGCATTGTCCAATTCGTCAAGCAGGATCAGGCCGAGTGCCAGCAGGCCGCCTTGGGCCAGCAGCAGGGTGTTGACCAGATTGGCATCGGGTTCCGACAGGCTGGCCACGACAATGCCGAGGCTATAGCACCAGATATTGGCAATGGCATAGCCGATCCATGTGCCGCGCATGGTCGAGACGCCCGAGCGGCCGAAGCGGGCATAATCGGCCACCAGCGGCAGCCAAGACACCGGCATGGCAATCACCAGATCCAGTCCGGTCAACAGGCCCATTCCGCCGGTGCCCGGACGGTTCCAGAAAGCTTGTGCATCCTGCGCCATCACTTTGCCGAGGAACTGCCAGCTCAACCAGACCAGCGAGGCGATCACCAGCGGCAGGCCGAAGCGGTTCACAAAGCCGCGCACCAGTGTCAGCATCGAGCCCGTCATCAACAGGCTGAGGATTGCGCCCCAGACCAGCGTGGCCAGCACCATTGCCAGAGGGCTTTCGGGTGGCAGGTTAAATATCTGTGCGCCGATCGCCGTGGTGCCGTCGCGCATCACAACCAGCTCGAACGTGGTCCAGCCGATCAGCTGCACGATGTTGAGCACAATCGGCAAACGGGCAAAACCGCTGCCATAGACGCGGTGGATCAGGCCCGCGCTCGACAGGCCGGTATCGGTGCCCAGTTTGGCGGTCCAGGCCAGCAGGCCCGAGCCGATCACCGAGCCGAGCACAATGGCCAGCAAAGCATCTTTCGTTCCCATGACGGGCACAAGATAGGCGCCCATCTGGATCACCAGCAGGCCGACCCCGAGGCTGAACCACAGCGAGACATGCGACAAGCCGCCTAGGGAGCGGGCCGAAGGGCTGACCGGCGCAAGGGCTTCATTGGTCGGGGCGGAGATCTGATCAGTCATGACGGGCCTTTGATCGGGTGGTGGGTGTGCATCAATTTGCATCTTGCCGACATAGCGCGTCACAAGCCTGCATCAAGTGGCTGTTTGCGGCAAATGGGCGCGCTTGTCCAATCCCTTCAGCGGATCAGACAGACATCATCGCGGATTTGGAGAATAAAAGGCAGGCACTCAGTGCTTGTTGGTCAGGTGCAATTCTTCCTGACCCTGAAAAAACCGCACGGCTTTGCCTTGCAGCTTGTGCGGGTAATTGGTGG
>CAIYZJ010000012.1 GCA_903930675.1 uncultured Hyphomicrobiales bacterium | reverse complement strand
TGCCCACCGGAATATTGCGGAAGACAAAGCAGATCACCAGAATCATGCCCGTTCCGGTCATCTCGAACGGCGGCACGTTGAACGCGAGAATATAGCTGACGCCGATCACCGTGCCGGGAATGGCAAAGCTCAGCATGGTGCAGAATTCAAACACCGACTTGCCCGCAAATTTCTGGCGCGACAGCAGATAGCCGATCAGCAAGCCCAGCGCCGCGGTAAAGGGCGTCGATATCGCCGCCACTTCCAGCGTGGCGAAAAACGAGTTCCATGCCGAACCCGAGAACTGCATGCCGAAATCGCTCGGCGTGATTTTGAAGGCCGTCTCGAAATGTTTCAGTGTCGGCGTGTAATCGCGGCCCAGACTGACGACGAAACCGCCGACCAGGATGATGCCATAGACGCAGAGCATGAACAGGCTCCACGGGATCACGAACAGCGCACACGACCAAGACACGCCTGCAGGCAGGACGGCAGGCAGACCGGAATCGCCCTTGCCCGACAGCGTGGTGTAATTTTTCTTGCCGATCCAGACATTCTGCACCCAGAAGGCGGCAAGGGTCATCACCAGCAGGATCAGCGCGAGCAAAGCGGCGCGGCTTTCATCGACGGCAGAGCCGACCACCGCGAAAAAGATTTTGGTCGACAGCACATCGAAATTGCCGCCCAGCACCAGCGGATTGCCGAAATCGGCCAGACTTTCGACAAAGCCCACCAGAAAGGCATTGGCCAGACCGGGCCGCAGCAAGGGGAAGGTGATGGTGCGGAAGGTGGTCCAGCGATTGGCCCGCAAGGTTTGGGCGGCTTCTTCCATCGACGGGCTGATGCCTTGCACGACACCGAGCAGAATCATGAAGGCAATCGGCGTAAAGGCCAGCAATTGCGCCAGCGCCACCCCGTAAATGCCGTAGATCCAGCGCGAACGCGGAATATCGAACCAGTCGGACAACAAGCCGGTGAAAAAGCCGGACCGGCCAAACAGCAGGATCAGGGCCAGCCCGATCACAAAAGGCGGCGTGATGATGGGCAGCACCGACAAGAGCCGGATCACCGGTTTGAACGGCCATGTCGAGCGTCCGGCAATCAGCGCGAAAGCCAATCCCAGCAGCGTGCTGCCGGCCCCGACCACCACTCCCAGAAACAGCGTATTCCAGACCACACCGCAATTGCGCGCCGAGGACAGGCAGGCCAGCCCCCAGATGCTCGGATCATCGAGCTTGCGCAGCGCCGCGCCAAAGGCCCACATCGTGCCGCCGCTTGTGCCGTCGGGCACCAGCACCGACTGGATCAGCACACGGCTGACCGGAAAAAACACGAACAGGGTAATCAACCCGAATGACAGCGTGATCGAGGAGACGATAAAGGCATCCCCCCGGCACAGGCCGAAACGCGCCAGACCTTGCGACAGCAGCATCAAGGCCGCCAGCAGATAGGCATAGCCGCCAAAGCCCAGACCCTGCTGGACCGGATTGGCCCCGAAAGCCTGCGGGCCGACAAGCCGTCCCAGCCAAGGCCAATCCCAGCCCTTGAGCCCGATGGCAAAGCCCTGACACAGCACCGTCACAAGGGCCAGCAATCCACCCAGCACCAGCACCAGCGCGGTCTGCCTCTGGCTCAAACCAGACCACAGCACCAGCGACAGCAGGGCCAAGGGCAGCAACAGACCCGCCAGCCACAGGCTCTGGCCCTGTGCCACCAGCGACAGGGCTGACAGCGTGCCGTTGACGGCGGTGTGATCGACACTGGCCAGCCAATACCACGGCAGCACCAGCACGGAGGCCCAGGCCAGAGCCAGCCAGGCGATGACGCTGCGCGGGAGGTGGGACATGAGCATCAAAAGAACTGCTGCTTCGCTGTTGTTATTTTGCGGCGTTTCTCACCTCGGCATCCCAACGGGCCAGCAGACGCTTGCGCTCGGCCGAGGAACCGTATTTGGCAAAATCGAAATCAATCAGCTTCATCTCATCCATCTTGGGGGCCTGAGCGGGCACGGGCGTCGCCTTGTTGGACTGCATCTGGTAGGACTTGGCGGGAGCCGCCAGTGCCTGCGCTTTCGGGGTCAGGGCCCAGTCATACCATTTCTTGGCGGCGTCCAGATTTTTCGCCCCCTTCACAATCGACATCGAGCCGATTTCATAGCCGGTGCCCTCGCAGGGCGCGACGATCTTGACCGGTGCGCCTTCCACGGCGGTTGCGACATAATCATGCAGGAAGCCGATGCCGACAGTGGTTTCACCCAGACTTGTGGCCTTGGACGGTGCCGCGCCCGATTTGGTATATTGGTTGATATTCTTGTGCAGGGCTTTCATATAGTCGAAGGCTTTCTCCTCGCCCATGATCTGCACCATGGTGGCAATCAGCGTGTAGGATGTGCCCGACGAGCTCGGATCGGCAACCTGCACCTCGTCCTTCAGTTTCGGATTGATCAGATCGGCCCAGCATTTGGGCTCGGTCAGGTTTCGCTGGGCCATCACCTTGGTGTTGTAGCCAAAGCCGAGGGCTCCCGAATAGATGCCGATGGTGCGGCCGTTCGATTGCTTCCAGATTTTTGCAGACCAGTCGTGCATCTGCGACAGCATCGGTGATTCATAGGCTTCGGTCAGCCCGTCTTCGGCCGCCTGCATATGCGGGTCACCCGTGCCGCCCCACCAGATATCCACCTTGGGATTGCTGGCCTCGGCCTTCAGCTGCGCATAGGTTTCGCCGGTGCTTTTGCGGGTCATCAGCACCTTGATGCCGGTTTCCTTTTCGAACTGCTCGGCCATCGGCCGGCACCATTCTTCCTGCACAGAGCAGATCAGGGTCAGCGATTGCTGCGCCGAAGCGGGGGAAGAGAGCGCGCCAAGTCCCAAAACCAAACCTGCCACCACCCCCAATTGTTTGACCGTGCCGAATTGCTCAAAGGCTTGCCGCATTGCCGTTTCCCCCCGCATATATCGTCTTCAATGACCGGATTTCTGCCCCTTTTGGCTGCCTGTGCATCTCAAAGGGCAGGAATTTGCCATATCTTGCACTTTTGTCATCCTGTAACAATAGGATTATCTGGAGAGGGTGGCGTTGGAATCGGGGGCAGTCATGAACAAGACGGTTAAGCGGACAACAGGCTTTGCGCTTCTGTCAGGAGCTTTTTTATGGGTTGGACTGGTGGCGGGCGCGGGACACGCCATGGTCCGAACGGCTCAGGCGCAAACCGCCACGGCCCAAACCTCCGCACCCTCCACAAACAACGAGGTCACAATCTATTGCAGTGCCGTTGCCCAATGGTGCGAGAAGATGCGGCAGGCTTTCGAAAGCAAAACCGGCATCAAGACGCTGATGACCGTCAAAAGCGCGGGCGAGACGCTGGCCCAGCTCAAGGCGGAAGCCACCAATGCCAGAGCCGATATCTGGTGGGCAGGCGGGGGCGACCAGCATCTGCAGGCCGCCGAATTGGGGCTGACGCAGGAATACCGTTCGCCGATGCTGGCCAAATTGCATCCTTGGGCGGTCAGACAGGCCGAACAGGCCCAATGGCGCACGGTCGGCATTTATGCGGGCACCCTCGGCATTGTCTGGAATACCGAGCAACTGGCCAAGCGTAAATTGCCGGCCCCCAAATGCTGGGCCGATTTGCTGAAACCCGAATATAAAGACGAGGTGCAGCTGGCCAATGCGCAATCCTCGGGCACGTCCTATGCCTTCATTGCCACACTCGTGCAGCTGATGGGCGAGGAGCCCGCTTTTGCCTATCTCAAAACCCTGCACCGCTCGGTCAACCAATATCCGCGGTCGGGTGCCGCACCGATGCAGAATGTGGCGCGCGGAGAATCCACCCTCGCCGTGACCTGGATGTTTGCCGCTGTCGCCGAAGCCGAAGCGGGCTTCCCCGTCACCAATATCGCCCCTTGCGAAGGCACGGGCTATGAGATCGGCTCGATGTCGATCATCAAGGGGGCCAAAAATCTCGATAATGCCAAACGCTTTTACGATTACGCCCTGACACCGGAGGCGCAGGCCACGGGTGCGACGGCCAAATCCTACCAGATCCCGTCGAATGTCGAAGCGCCGCTGCCGCCCAAGACGCCGTTGCTGAACGAGGTCAAGCTGATCGACTACGATTTTGCGACCTATGGCACGGACGCCGTACGCACCCGCCTGATCAAGCGGTGGGAAACCGAGGTGCTGAACAGTCCGAAATAGGAACTGGTTTCAAATCAACCTTGCCCTGATACCGGTGGTGATCATTTCGACGATGATGACCACCACAAAAATCACGGCCATGATCAACCCGACCTGATCCCAATAGAGATTGCTCAGCGCATTATCGAGGGCGACGCCGATGCCGCCCGCGCCGACCAGTCCCAGCACGGCTGATTCGCGGATATTGATGTCCCAGCGCAGCAGGGCCACCGACCAGAAAGACGGTTCGACCTGCGGCCAGATGCCCTTGGCCAGCACAACCGCATGCGGCGCACCGGTGGCCACCAGCGCATCGACCGGGCCTTTTTGCGCCTCCTCGAGGGCCTCGCCGAACAGTTTTCCGATAAAGCCGATCGAGCGGAAGGCGATCGACATCACGCCCGCCAAAGCGCCGGGTCCGAAAATCGCCACGAACAGCAAGGCCCAGATCAGCGAATTGACCGAGCGCGACGAGACAAACAGCACCTGCGCCAGCCAGTTCAACACCGGAGAACGGGTGATGTTGCGCGCCGACAAAAAGGCCAGCGGCATGGCCAGCACCAGCGCCAGCAAGGTGCCCAGCGTGGCAATATGGAAGGTTTCGATCAAGGCGGCATGCACGGCTTTGGGGTAGAACGCCCAATCGAACGGCCACATCCGCACAAACAGATCGGCGGCCTGTTCGGGGGCATCATAGAGAAATTCGGGGATGATCTCGATGGTCTTGAACGACCAGACCAGAGCCGTCACGCCGATGATCGCCAGCATCGACCGGACAATGCGCTGGACAGGCGTCAAACGCTGCCATTGTCGGGCGGGTGCGGGGCGGCTCATTGCGTCACCAAACGGATGCGGCTGGAGGCAACCTCGCACAGGATGATCAGCGCGATGATGATCAGCAAAATGGTCAGCACCACATCATAATCAAACCGCTGATAGGCGGTAAACAGAGCGGCCCCGATGCCGCCGCCGCCGACAATGCCCACCATGGTGGAATTGCGCAGATTGGAATCGAATTGATAGACCGACAGCCCGATGAAGCGGCCGATCACCTGCGGCACCACCGCGAAAATCAGCACATTGGTGAACGAGGCCCCCGTCGCCCTGATGGCTTCGATCTGCTTCAGGCTGATTTCTTCGAGGATTTCGGCAAACAGTTTGGACACAAACCCCATGCTGGAAATCACCAGAGCCAGCATCCCCGCCAGCGCCCCGAAACCGACTGCTTTGACAAACAGAATGGAGATGATGATCGGGTGGAAGCTGCGGCAGACCGCAATCACCATGCGCGCGGCGGAGGCCAGCCACAGCGGCACCAGATTGCGGGCGGCGGCAAGGCCGAGCGGCAGGGATAACAGCGTGCCCAAAAAGGTCGACAGCACCGCAATCTGGATGCTCTCGATCATGCCGTCGGCAATCAGCGACAGCTTGTCGGGCGCGCTGTTGGGCGGAAACATCCGCCCGAACAATTTGGCCGCGTGGTCCAACCCGCTGATCAGCCGCGCCAGACTGACATCGAGGATCGAGCAGACATACAGCGTATAGACGAGCAGGCCCGCATAGGCGATGCGCACCGGCCAGTTGGCAGGAAAAGCCGCGGGGCGTGAGGGGAGGGCCGGACCGTTCATAGCCACATCTCGCCGCCGTAAATGGTTTTGAGATGGTGATCGGTGAGACCGTCGGGCGCACCGTCATAGACAACCTGTCCGCCCGTCATGCCGATGATGCGCCCCGCATAGCGTTTGGCCAGTTCGACATTGTGGATGTTGATCACCACCGGTATCCCGCGATCCGCGGCAATGCCGGTCAGCAGTTCCATGATTTCGACCGAGGTTTTCGGATCGAGCGAGGAGGTGGGTTCATCCGCCAGGATCAGGGCCGGATCCTGCATGATGGCGCGCGCGATGCCGATGCGTTGCCGCTGTCCGCCCGACAACTGGTCGGCGCGGCGCGTGGCAAAATCGGCACTCAGGCCCACCGCTTCGATCAGCTCGAAAGCACGGGCGATGTCGGTTTCGGAGAATTGCCGCAACAAGGCCCGCCAGACCGGCAGATAGCCCAGCCGTCCCGACAGGACATTTTCGATCACGCTCAGGCGTTCAACCAGATTATACTCCTGAAACACCATGCCGATCCGCCGCCGCGCCATCCGCAAGGCATGGCCTTCAAGACGGGCGAGATCCTGCCCCCCGAACCAGATTTCGCCAGCAGTCGGGTTGACCAGCCGGTTGATACAGCGGATCAGCGTCGATTTTCCGGTGCCCGAGGGTCCGATGATGGCGGTGACACCGTGCGCGTCGATATCGAGCGTGATGTCTTTGAGCACAGGTTCGCCGGGCCGGTATTCCTTCCGCACATGGCGGATGGACAGCAGGGCCTGTTCCTGCCCGTTGCGAGGCATGGCAGGCGTCACTGTTTGGGTGCTGCCTGTTGCTGCTGCTCCAGAGCCTTTTTGGCCGCTGCATCGGCCTCGCGCTTGGCCTCGGCATCATAGGCATTTTTGTTGTAGGGCGTGCCGGTCTTTTCCGCGACATCGCGCACCACCGCCCAGTCTTTCTGGTAGGTGATCGGCAGGAAGCGGTCATCGCCGTTGAACTCTTTCTGCATCTCCGGCGTGAAGCGGAACTGGTAGAAGCAGGCTTTGAGTTTTTCGGCCAATTCCGGTTTCAGGTCATGGGCATAGGCAAAGGACGAGGTCGGGAACACCGGGCTTTTGTAGAGAATCCGGAAATCCTCTTTTTTGACCGTGCCGCGAATGATCATGCGGTCAAACACATCGGAGGCCACCGGAGCCATGTCGTAATCGCCCGAGGCCACGCCGAGGGTGGATTTGTCATGGCCGCCCGACATCAACGGCTTGTAATCATCCTCGGGTTTCAGGCCCAGCTCGGGAAACAGCACACGCGGGGCCAGATTGCCCGAATTGGAGGACGGCGAGGTATGGGCCACCCGCTTGCCCTTCAGATCGGCCACGGCGTTGAACGGGCTGGACGCTTTGACAATGGCCAGCAGATTGTAGCCCTGCACCTCATCCCCGCGTCCTTTGGCGGCAAACGGCACTGCTCCTGCCAGATTGACGGCAAAGCCGGTCGGTCCGGTCGAGAAGCCCGCAAAATGCAGACGGCCCGACCGCATCGCCTCGATTTCAGCCGAATTGGACTGGACGGGGTAATAGACGATTTTCTTGCTCACGCATTTTTCGAGAAAATCGGTGAAAGGTTTGAACACATTGGCATAGATGGCGGGGTCTTCGACCGGCGTATAGGCCCAGACCAGCGTGCTCGGATCGCGCCACTTTTTCGGGTCTTTGGGGATGTCGGCCACCAGATCCTTGTTCTCGTCGCAATATTGCGTGTCGAGCTGGCCGCGATGGCTGCACTGGTCCGCCGTTTGGGCTTGCGCCTGCGGCTGAAGCCCGATCCATGCCGTCAGTGCGACAGCACCCAGCAGGGCAGCGCGTGTGGTTTGCAATGGGCGCATCGTGTCTTCTCCCGATTTTGTTATCCTGTTGATTGGGAGGCAGTTTGCGCCGCTTCAAGGGCCGTTTCAAGCCAGCAAATTGAACAATCTGGCAATTTTGCTTGATCAACAGGCCAGATGCAGCGATTGGCTGGGATCGACATCGGGGATGGCGGCAATCAATCTGCGGGCGTAATCGCTTTGCGGGTGGTCGAACACCTGATCCACCGGCCCTTGTTCGATCACCTTGCCATGCAGCAGCAACAGGGCCCTGTCGCAGATATAGCGCACCACGCCGAGATCATGCGAGATGAACAGATAGCTCAGCTTCAGACTGTCTTGCAGCTCGGCCAGCAGGTTCAAGATTTGCGCCTGCACCGAGACATCGAGCGCGGAGGTCGGCTCGTCCAGGATCAGCATTTGCGGCTTGACCGCCAAAGCCCGCGCGATGCCGATACGTTGGCGTTGTCCGCCGGAAAATTCATGCGGATAGCGGTGCAGATGCCGCACGCCCAACCCGACCCGTTCGAGCAATTCAACCACCCGGTCGGTACGGGCCCGCGCCGTGAGTTGCAACCGGTCGTGATGGATCAGCAGCGGTTCGCCGATAATGTCCTGCGCGCTCATGCGCGGATTGAGCGAGGCATAGGGATCTTGAAACACGATCTGGATTCTGGCCCTGATCTCGCGCAGATCGGCGGGCGAGAGGCGCGCAATGTCGCGGCCTTCAAACAGCATTTCGCCTTGGCTCGGCTTTTCCAGCCCGATCAGGCAGCGCGTCAGCGTGGTTTTGCCCGAGCCTGATTCACCCACCACCCCGAAAGCAGAATTGGCGGCAAGGGTAAAGCTGACATCGTCAAGGGCTGTTACCGCAGGACTGCCGCGCCGTGCCGGATAGATTTTGCTCAAGCCCTTGACCTCAAGCATCAGGCGGTCCCTCCCGCTTTGATGCAGGCGACCCGATGGCCGTTTCCGAGATCGGCGTCCGGCGGCACGGCCTCGCCACAGCGGGCCTCGGCCCATGCGCAGCGCGGGGCAAAGCGACAGCCCGCATGCGGCAGATAGGGATCGGGCACAGAGCCGCCCAGGCCCTGCACGGTGCCTTTGCGGGTTTTTTGGGTGGGCACTGCAGCCAGCAAGGCCTTGGTATAGGGATGGCTTGGCTGGTTGAACACATCGGCCATGGTGCCGCGTTCGATGATGCGGCCGGCATACATCACCGCCACATGGGTGCATAGCCGCGCCACCACGCCCAGATTATGGGTGATCAGCAAGACGGCGATCTTGTCCTCGCGCACGATGTCGAACAACAGTTGCAGGATTTGCGCCTGCACCGACACATCCAGCGCGGTGGTCGGCTCGTCGGCGATCAGCAGATCGGGACGGCCGATCAGTGACATCGCGATCAGCACCCTTTGACGCATGCCGCCCGAAAACTGGTGCGGATAATCATCCAGCCGGTTATGCGCATCCTGAATGCCGACGCGTTCCAGCATGGCAATGCACCGTTCGCGGGCCTCGCGTCGGGCGCTGCCGCTCCAGCGGTTGGCGCCCATGCTGTGCAGGGCCACGTCGACCATCTGCTCGCCGATGCGGAACAGCGGGTTGAGATTGGTGGTCGGATCCTGAAAGATCATGCCGATGCGGCGGCCGCGCAAGGCCCGCATCGCATTCTCGGACAGGGCCAGAATATCCTGCCCGTCGAAGCGGATCGACCCTTGATCGTAACGGGCAGGCGGGGAAGAGACGAGCTTGGACACCGACAGGCCGGTCAGCGATTTGCCGCAGCCGGTTTCTCCGACCAGCCCGCAAATCTCGCCGCGCTCGACCGACAGATCGACCCCGTTCAAAATCCGCGCCTCGCCCTCGAAAGACGGAATGCTCAGATGCAGGTTCTCGATCGACAGCAAGGCCATGTCAGCGCCTCGCTTTCGGGTCGAACAGGTCGCGCAGGCCATCGCCCAACAGGTTGAAACCCAGCACCGCAAAGAAAATCGCCAGCCCCGGGAAAATCGCGGTCCACCAATAATCGGGCAGATAGCCGCGTGCCAGCGACAACAGCGATCCCCATTCCGGTGTCGGCGGTTTGACGCCGATGCCGATAAAGCCTAGGGCGGCCACTGCCAGAATGGCAAAGCCCATATCCAGCGACATTTTGATGATGATGGGGGACATCACATTGGGCAGCACAT
>CAIYZJ010000011.1 GCA_903930675.1 uncultured Hyphomicrobiales bacterium | reverse complement strand
TGGCCAGATGCCCCAGCCAGTCGCGCTCCGCGACGATCTTGGCCAGTGCCTCACAATTGGCGGTGCAGCGCTTCTGCAAGCCTTCGAGCCCGCCAACTGATTTCGCCCATTCGAGCGCGAAAATTGCGTCCTCGACTGCGAGCATCGAAGGCGTGTTGATCGTCTCGCCCTTGAACACGCCCTCTGTGAGCTTGCCCTTGGAAACGAGGCGGAACACCTTCGGCAGCGGCCATGCTGGTGTGTAGCTTTCCAGCCGCTCGACCGCGCGGGGCCCCAGGATCAGCACGCCGTGGCCACCTTCGCCGCCGAGGACTTTCTGCCATGAGAACGTGCAGACGTCGATCTTGTCCCAGGGGATGTCGTAGGCAAACACTGCGCTGGTGGCGTCCGCGAAGCTGAGCCCATTGCGGTCGGCAGCGATCCATTCGCCGTCAGGCACGCGCACGCCCGAGGTGGTACCGTTCCAGGTGAACAGTACGTCATCGTCCCAGTCGACCTTGTCGAGGTCCGGCAGTTGGCCATAGTCGGCGCGCATCACGGTGGGTTCGAGATTGAGCTGCTTGACCGCATCGGTCACCCAGCCTTCGCCGAAGCTTTCCCAAGCCATCAAGTCGACGGGTCGCGCGCCCAACAGGCTCCACATCGCCATTTCTACGGCGCCGGTGTCGGAGGCGGGCACGATCCCGATGCGGTAATCGGCGGGCACACCCAGCACTGAGCGGGTCAGATCAATCGCTTCTTTGAGTTTGGCTTTGCCCACTTTCGCACGGTGCGAACGGCCTAACGAGGCGCCTTCGAGGGCTTGCAAAGTCCAGCCGGGGCGCTTGGCGCAGGGGCCGGACGAAAAAAGGTTATTGGCTGGCTTCTGGCCAGGTTTTGCATGTGTCATCTGTTTTTCTCCATCCTTACAGATGGGCGCCCCTCGTTGGGGAGGGATGTCCCGCTGATGGTGCTACGCCTGTTGTTGCAGCGCGTCAATGGATAAAAACAGGCATCCCGGACCGGAAGAGCCAGCACATAGTCGCAAGAGTTCTTTTTCCGAGTTCCGAAAATGGAACGGTTTTCCTCCAACCCCTTGCACAGGCGGGGCTTTTGCGGCGGCTTGGGTTCCGTCTGCTCAGGCTGCGCTTTGGCTGACCGCGTCGCAAATCATATCGACGGTTTTTTCAACAAGGCCGGCATCATCGCCTTCGGCCATCACGCGGATCAGCGTTTCGGTGCCGGACGCGCGCACCAGCACGCGACCGCCTGCCTTCAACTGGCTCTCGCCATCGCGGATCGCCTGTTTGACCTTTTCGGAAGCCAGCGGATTGCCGCTTTTGTAGCGGACATTTTTCAGCACTTGCGGCACCGGATCGAAGGAATGGCAGACCTCGCTGACCAGTCGCTCGCTGCGCCGGACCGCCGACAGCACTTGCAAAGCCGAGACCAGACCGTCCCCCGTCGTGCCGAAATCAGAACAGACGACATGGCCCGATTGCTCGCCGCCCAGATTATAGCCCTGCTCCCGCATCATCTCGAGCACATAGCGATCCCCCACCGCCGTGCGCTCCAGTGTCAGACCAAGGCCTTCCAGATAGCGTTC
The DNA here is from genome assembly GCA_903930675.1 of uncultured Hyphomicrobiales bacterium. Lineage (GTDB taxonomy): Bacteria > Pseudomonadota > Alphaproteobacteria > Rhizobiales > Beijerinckiaceae > CAIYZJ01. Next base: position 13,123 of record CAIYZJ010000011.1, on the reverse strand, counting down.
CAGCCCCAGATTGGACATCACCGTGCTGACAATACCGGGACGCGACAGGCGGTTGTCGTCCTGCCAGTCCTTGGCAATCACCGCCAGCACCTGATCACCGTCAACCACATGGCCCTTTTCATCGACGATCAAGACGCGGTCGGCATCACCATCCAGCGCAATGCCGATATCGGCGCGCATTTCGAGCACTTTTTGCACCAAAGCGGCAGGCGCGGTCGAGCCGACATCGCGGTTGATGTTGAAACCGTCCGGCTCGACACCGATGGCAATCACTTCCGCGCCCAATTCCCACAGGGCTTCGGGGGCGACCTTGTAGCCCGCCCCGTTGGCGCAATCGATCACGATCCGCATGCCGTCCAGATCGAGATGGCGCGGCAGGCTGCGCTTGGCCGCCTCGATATAGCGGGCATGCACCGATTCAATGCGCTTGGCCCGCCCCAAAGCCGAGGAACCGGCCCGCTGGCCGGACAGATCGCCGTCGATCAGCAAGGCGATTTCGTGTTCCTCGTCATCCGACAATTTGTAACCGTCGGGCCCGAACAGTTTGATGCCGTTATCCTCGAACGCGTTATGGGAGGCCGAAATCATCACGCCCAGATCGGCGCGCATCGAACGCGTCAGCATCGCCACAGCCGGTGTCGGCATCGGACCGAGCAGCATCACATCCATGCCCACGGAGGTAAATCCTGCCACCAGCGCGTTTTCGATCATATAGCCCGACAGGCGCGTATCCTTGCCGATCACCACCCGATGGCGATGCGCCCCCCGCTTGAAGACCAGCCCCGCCGCCTGCCCGACCTTCAATGCCAGTTCCGGCGTGATCACGATATTGGCCTTGCCGCGAATGCCGTCGGTTCCGAAATATGCTTTTTTCATAGGGCCTACAAAGTGTTGTTGTATTGTTTTTGGAATGAGGCTTTACCGCAAAACGGCTTGCCCCTGCCTGATCCGGCCATCCCCAGATGCCCGATATCGGCAACCATCCTCTTGTCCGGCTGTCATCATGCTGCAAAAGCGTTAAAAAATATCCTCACTTTGTATTGCAGCCTGTAACAGACAGCAAAAAGCCCTCCCGCAAGCGGAAGGGCTTTGAACAGTTTGGCTTTGATCAACCCTGAGGCTGGGGCTCGAGACCCGCATCGGGATTGTCGCGCGGGGACATGCCGCGCCCTGCCGTCGGCACAACCGAGGAGGAGCGGGTCGGCTTGTCATTGCCGCTGTCACGGTTCGGAGGCTTGCCCTTGATCAGATCCTTGATCTCGTCGCCCGACAGGGTCTCGTATTCGAGCAGGCCCTGCGCCAGCGTTTCGAGATCATCGGCATGATCTTTCAGAATTTTGGTTGCTTCGATATGTCCGGCTTCGACAAAGCGGCGCACTTCGGAATCGATTTTCTGGGCGGTGGCTTCCGACACATTCTGCTGGCGGCCGACCGACATGCCGAGGAAGACCTCGTCCTGATTTTCGCCGTAAGCGACATTGCCCAATTCACCCGAGAAGCCCCAGCGGGTGACCATCATCCGCGCCAGACGCGTGGCCTGTTCGATGTCCGAGGCTGCACCCGAGGTGACCTTTTCGGCACCGAAGGTCAGTTCCTCGGCAACGCGTCCACCCATCATGATGGCCAGACGCGAGGTCATCTGCTCGTAGCTCATCGACAGCTTGTCGCGTTCGGGCAACTGCATCACCATGCCCAAGGCACGGCCACGCGGAATGATGGTGGCTTTGTGCACGGGATCGGTGGCAATCACATTGAGGGCGACAATCGCATGTCCGGCCTCGTGATAGGCGGTCAGACGCTTCTCGTCCTCGGTCATCACCAGCGTGCGGCGTTCGGCACCCATCATGACCTTGTCTTTGGCGTCTTCGAATTCGACATTCATGACGATGCGCTTGCCACGGCGGGCGGCCAGCAAGGCAGCCTCGTTGACCAGATTCATCAAATCCGCACCCGAAAAGCCCGGTGTGCCGCGCGCCACGGTCTTGAGATCGACATCGGGAGCCAAAGGCACTTTGCGGGCATGCACGCGCAAAATCTTTTCACGACCGATCACATCGGGGTTCGGCACCATGATCTGGCGGTCGAAACGGCCCGGACGCAGCAAAGCCGGATCAAGCACATCGGGGCGGTTGGTGGCGGCAATCAGGATCACGCCTTCATTGGCCTCGAAACCGTCCATCTCGACCAGCAACTGGTTGAGCGTCTGCTCGCGCTCGTCATTGCCACCGCCGAGACCGGCGCCGCGATGACGGCCGACCGCGTCGATTTCGTCGATAAAGATGATGCAAGGCGCGTTTTTCTTGGCCTGTTCGAACATGTCACGCACGCTGCTTGCGCCGACGCCGACAAACATTTCAACAAAGTCCGAGCCCGATATGGTGAAGAACGGCACATTGGCTTCGCCCGCAATCGCGCGCGCCAGCAAGGTTTTACCGGTACCGGGAGGGCCGACCAGCAAGACACCGCGCGGAATGCGGCCGCCCAGACGTTGGAATTTCTGCGGGTCGCGCAGGAATTCGACGATTTCTTCGAGATCTTCCTTGGCCTCGTCCACGCCTGCCACATCCTCGAATGTGACGCGGCCATGCGCCTCGGTCAGCAGCTTGGCCTTGGATTTGCCAAAGCCCATCGCCTTGCCGTTGGCACCCTGCATCTGTTTGGACAGGAAAAACCAGGCGGCGATAAACAACACCAGCGGCAACCAGTTGACCAGCAAAGCCACAAACCACGGCATGCCGTCGGTCAACGGCTTGGCCGAGAAATTCACGCCCTTCTGGCTCAAACGGCTGATCAGGGTCGGATCATTGGGGGCATAGGTCTGGAAGGCGCGGCCATCCGACAGCACACCGTGAATATCGGGGCCGGAAATGACAACACTGGCCACGCGGCCGGAATCAACTTCCGACAGGAACTGGCCATAGCCCATATCCTGCGAGGCATTGCGCTGGGACGGGTTCTGGAACAGCGTGACGAGCGCCAGAACCAGCAGGAAAATAATCGCCCAAAGGGCAAAATTGCGTACGTTCGGGTTCATGGGCCGATCGATCGCCTTTCTCGGACCATGCATGCGGACATCGCTGCCACTGGTCGGGTGGGTTTCATACCCTTATCTAGTTTTTCCAAAGCCGCTTGCCAAGGGGAGGCAAGGCCGCAAAGTTCCGATCTTCTAAAAAAAGCGAGAAATTGTCAGAAAACTTTCATGAATTTTTGTCAGCATTCCGTTTTGTGGTTTAAAAAGTACCTTACAAGCCATCCATTACACCCCGAATTTCCGTCCGCGTCTGCGCGGTGGCTCACGGGTGACACGCAGTTGCCCTTTTTGCATCCGGACCAGACAACCGGCAATACTGCCGTTGGCATCCCCCTTGGCCAAACGGGTCATCAGGGTCTCGAACCGCTCCAACCGCTGCGCCGCATCGGGGGCGAGCTTTGCACAGGCCCGCATCAATAACCTGATCCTGATTTCATCAGGCGCATCGAACAGGCTCCCGGACAGAACGATCTCCGAATGGCCGACCATGGCCACGTTCTGCCAGTACCGGTCCGTCACCTGCTCCAGCGCATCTTGCGCCCGCGCCATACGCCGGGCCAGACGGTTGAGCCGCACGGCATCCAATCCTGCCGAAGCCAGAACTTCGCGGCCCTTGCGAAACCGCACGCGCAAGAACTTGTCATCGAAGTTGGAGGGATCGTCGACCCAATCCAGCCCCTTGCCGCGGGCCGTGGCCAGCAATGGCTGTTTGCCTATCCCCAACAAAGGGCGCAGCAATGACAGCCCCTCGCGGAACACGCGCGGCTGCATTCCCGACAGTCCATCCAGCCCGCTGCCCGCGCATAGGCGCATCAGCACCGTTTCGCTTTGATCATCGGCATGATGGGCCACCGCCAGCGCATCGGCCCCGACGGCTTTGGCATGGTCAAACAACAGTCGGTAACGCGCCTCACGGGCCGCCGCTTGTACACCGGTGCGGGGCTTGTCTCCCTGCCATGTCAAGACAGTGGCAGGCAAAGCCAGTTTGGCGGCCAAAGCGCGGACACTTTCCGCCTCGCCGCGTGAGGCAGGGCGCAAAGCGTGATCAACTGTCGCTACGGAGAGTTTTGGGGCAGAAACACCGCACCGCTGCGCCCATTCATGCATCAGCACCAGCAAAAGCGTGGAATCGACCCCGCCGGACACGGCCACCAGAATATGATCAAACGACTTGAAAGGTTCAAACAGGCTGTCACAGTCGGAAACCGTCAGAACACCTTCGGCCTCGGGATGCGCCGGATCGGGGGCCTTCATCGGCTTGCGCTCCTTAGACCGCCCGCACCCGACAGGGTCAGCAGGTCAGCCGCTTGCTTTCCTGTTCCACACTGGCTTTCAACTGGCGGTCGGCAGCGGGATAGCGGCGACCGACTTCGGCCAGAGTCGCACAGGCCTGCGCCTTCTGGTTCATGCCCTTGAGCGACAAAGCCAGCTTATAGAGACCTTCGGGGGCCACTTTGGCCTTGGAATGGGTCTGATAGATTTTCAGAAACTGTTCCGCTGCTTCCGCATTCATGTTGCGGCGCAGATAGGTTTCTCCGAGCCAAAAAGTGGCATCGGGCACTTTGGCGTCTTTGGGATGGGCCTGCAAAAAGGCTTTGAAGCCGCTTTCGGCCTCGGCATAGCGCTTTTGCTGGATTTTGGAATAGGCTTCGTCATAGCTGCCCGCCGGTTTGGCAGGTGCAATCGAACCGGTATGGTTTACGGGATTGGTAGCGGTAACCTGCCCTTGCACCTGCCCTTGCGGCGCGCTCTGGGTCTGGAACGGCACAGCGGCAGGCGCACCGCGACCCGATTGGGTCAGATCGAGCGGGCCGGAGCGGGTTACACCCTGCCCTGCTGCGGCCACAGAATCTGTCGCGGGCTGCGTCGGATCATAGGCATCGCTTTTGCGCTGTCCTGCGCCGCCTTTGGCGGGAGCGGCCTTGTTGGACTGGCTTTCCTGAAAGCGGAATTCAACATCCTGCTGGAATTTGGCGAGTTGATCCGTCAAACGCTTGTTTTCAAACTGCAACTGTTCGAGTTGCCCCGACAATTGCCGCATCTGGCTTTCCATCCGTCCGATCCGCAACAGCGCCTCGGACGCATCCTGTGCGTGCGCGCCCCCGCCCATCGCACCGGACAGCATCACGCCCAACACCAGCAGGGAAGAGAAACGGGAAAAACCGGCAATGATGCGCATGGGGATGGCCTCTGGCTTCGGACTACGGACCTTGCGCCTTTTGACGCCAGATCCGTATCCTCTCAAACACTGCAGTATGGCAAAAATAAGAGGCAACACCTGTCAGGATCATGATCCTTGAGATGTTGCCTCCTGATTCTTGGTGGTTCCGGTCTGTCGAACATGGCGACAGCCGGCCCGAACCGTGATTACTGACCGTTGAGAACGGTCACGCCACGACGGTTTTGTGACCAGCACGAAATATCATCGCAGACAGCCACCGGACGCTCTTTACCGAACGAGGTGTTCTTGATGCGCGAAGCCGACACACCCTTGGAGGCCAGATAATCACGCACGGTCTGCGAACGGCGGGCACCGAGCGCGAAGTTGTATTCGCGGGTGCCGCGTTCATCGGCATGGCCTTCGATGGTGATCGAATAGCGAGGATATTGGTTGAGCCACTGCGCCTGCTTTTCGAGCGTGGCGGTTGCGGTCGAGGTCAGATCGGATGAATCTGTCTCGAAGAACACACGATCACCGACATTGACCACGAAATCCTGTGCGGAACCGGGTGTTCCGGCGCCACCGGCCCCGAATGCGCTGTTGGCACCACCATTCAGCCCGTCTGCATCTGTCTTGTCGGACGAACAGGCAGCGAGCGTCAATGCGGCACCAATGGCGACCGCGAAGCGGAACATCCGCAAGGCATCGAACGAATAAGACATCAGATAGCTCCCTCTCAAGCCACAAAGTGCGGGCCCAACCAGTGGTTTTCACTGCCGGTTCGCCCCTTTCATCAAGAGGTAAACCAACAGGGTTAAGAATGGGTTTCCACTCCCGCCCTGCCTGCAATGACCAAAATCAGACCCCTGCTTGCCACAGCTTGGGTTAACGAGGGATGAAGAGCGCGGCAAAAAACGCGCTCTTTCTTGAGTTTCGGCTTAAAAAACCGCACCGGTTCAGTGATCGGTCTTCAGCGTCTTCAATTTGGAGAACACGGACGCCGCATCATATTCTTCTTCCGGCTCTTCGTGATGGACGGGCTTGGATGAGAAATCGCCGAACGGATCGAGCGGGGCCGAGCTTGGGGCTTCGTGGGCCGTGGTCATTTCGGCCGGCAGCAGGGTCTGGCCGCCATCGGCGACAATCGCCGGACGGTCCTTGGCCGCGCGGGCGACTTCGAAATCCAGATCGATCTGCGAGCACAGACCCATGGTGACAGGATCAAGCGGCGACAGGGTCGCGGTGTTCCAGTGGGTGCGGTCCTTGATCTGGGCAATCGTGGTCTTGGTGGTGCCGACCAGACGCATGATCTGCGCGTCTTTCAACTCGGAATGGTTGCGCAACAGCCACAAAATCGCATTGGGGCGATCCTGGCGGCGCGACAGCGGCGTGTAACGCGGGCCCTTGCGGCGGCGCACTTCCGGCAGGCCGACATTGGAGACTGTCAACTTCAACTGGTGGCCTGCATCGGCCTCGCCCGCAGCGATTTCCTCGCGGGTCAACTGGCCCGACGAGATGGGATCCATGCCCTTGATGCCGGTCGCGACTTCGCCGTCGGCAATCCCTTTGACTTCAAGCGGGTGCAATTTGCAGAATTCTGCAATCTGCTCGAAGGTCAGTGCTGTATTATCTACCAGCCACACGGCAGTGGCTTTGGGCATCAGCGGACTCTGGCTCATCGCCTTTTCTCCTCGCGCATTGGTCGCACCGTCCGGTTCGTCCCGAGGGTGAGGGTTCTGGTGAGAAGCCTCGGCCAAGGGCCGGTCAGGACAGACGAGATGGTCAAACAGGTTTTCGGGTGCCCCCGCCCGCGTCACCGGCGAAAGCCCCAAAATCATATTCAGAATTTCGGGTATATGCCTCTTTATAGGACGCCCGCCGGATTCCTGCAAATCATTCTTGTTATTTTATTGCTTGGCGTTTGCCAGACAATGCGATTTGCGGTTTTAATAGGCCGCCATCGTCACCATTACGGGTAAAGAGCATGATCACCGAGGATGACACACGCAATATTGCGCCGGCGCATGTGCTGGGGCAGGAACTGTCCAGCCTGTCCATCGAGGAACTGGGCGAACGGATCGTCTGGCTCGAGGACGAGATCGAGCGGCTCGAACAAGCGCGGCACGCCAAAGAGGCTTCGCGCAAGGCCGCTGACAGCTTTTTCAGATAGATCGTGCCGGATTTAGCCCGTCATGGTTAAGACCCGCCATGCCTGCGGCAAAACCAAGGGGAGCAGCGCGGCAGCCTGCTCCGGCAGGGTGGGCGGGCATGCGCCGCACCTGCTGAATGGATGGTTTTTCAAGCCTTGGCATTAACCCTAACAGCGCAAGATTGCAGCATGACAAGGATGAAACGGTTAGAACGGCACTCACAAGTCAGGTACTGATGGTAATGGATCAAATGAACAATCGGGACACCAAGCTCTCAACGATCGCCTTTGGCGATCCTTTTGCGATGTCCCGTGCTTTTCAGGCTCTGTTTGACGAGGGCATGGCCCTTGTGGAAGAGGCTGCGGCCTTTCTCGACGGGCCGGGCCGCGAGCAATCGCGCTTTTTGCCGCGCATTGTCGCTTTGACCTATTCGACCGAAAGCATGCGACTGACCACACGCCTGATGCAGATTGCCTCGTGGTTGCTGGTCTATCGGGCGGTGTCCTGCGGCGAAATGACGATGGAAGAGGCGGCCAGCCAGAAATGCCGGATCCATCACGAGCCCGCCAGCCAATCCAGCCCCGACATGTTCGAGCAATTACCGCCCGAATTGCGCCATCTGATCGCCCGCTCGCTGCGGTTGCAAAAGCGCATCCGCCATATTGACGCGCCCTCCACCCAACGCTTCGAGCCCGACAGCACGCTTGATAATCCCGTCGCCGCCCAGCAGGACGCCCTGCGCTCGGCCTTCGGCGCGAATGTCACGAGCCTTTATCCCAAACAGTCCTGACGGATGGATGGCCGGACGCCCGGCATAGTCCACACCGGCCACACCCCGCAAAAACGCCAAAAAGCCAAAGCATTGCTGCTTTGGCCCTATCGGCTTTTCGCCTTGCGACAGCCTGACGTCCGGCGAACCGGACGCGATAGACGTGTTATTTGGTGCCGAGACCGAAGCTCTCGAACTTCTTGTTGAAGCGCGAGACGCGACCTGCACGGTCGAGCAGCTGCTGCGAACCGCCGGTCCAGGCCGGATGCGAGTTCGGGTCAATATCGAGCTGCATCTTGTCACCGGGCTTGCCCCATGTGGAGCGGGTGGTGAATTCGGTGCCATCGGTCATGACAACGGTGATGGAATGGTAGTTTGGATGAATATCGGCCTTCATGATCGCCCCTCGCCGGTCCGTCCGGACAGAAAATCCTGTCGGCAAACGCGTCTGAATGTTAAGGCCGCAGCTAATACCCCAGCCGGAGGTGTATGACAAGTCGTAAGTGAAAAATCTGCGCAGATCCTTGGACATCTTTGCGCCAGACGGCGAAGAAACTGGACAAGCGGGGCCAGAGAGATCAAAGAAGTCCTTATGACATCACATGATCACACCGCGCCGTCATCTCCTGCAGCGGCCAGCCCCGACCGTGCCTCACTCAAGGCCCTGAAACCGCTGATTCCGTTCGCCTTGCGCTACAAAGGCCGCATTGCTGCCGCCCTTGTGGCTCTGGTCATGGCTTCGACAGCGACGCTGATCATCCCGCTGGCTGTGCGGCGGATGATTGATTACGGGTTTTCGGCGGCCGGTGCCGATCTGATCGACCGCTATTTTCTGGTGATGATTGCCGTGGTGAGCATGCTGGCGCTGGCCAGCGCCAGCCGTTATTACCTCGTGATGACACTGGGCGAGCGCGTTGTGGCCGATATCCGCATTGCGGTCTTCGCGCATCTGACCAAGCTTGACGCCGCTTTTTACGACATGACCCGCAGCGGCGAGATCGTCTCGCGCCTGACCGCCGATACGACGCAGATCAAATCGGCCTTCGGTTCCTCCGCCTCCATTGCCTTGCGCAATTTCGTTTTGTTCATCGGTGCGATTTCGATGATGGTGATCACCAGTCCGCATCTGTCGGGCCTTGTGCTGGTGGCCATTCCGGTGATCGTGCTGCCGCTGGTGCTGTCGGGCCGCGCCGTGCGCCGCCGTTCGCGCGATGCGCAGGACCGTTTGGCCGATGCCTCGGCCTTTGCCACCGAGGCGATCGGCGCGATGCAGGTAACCCAAGCCTTTACCGCCGAGGGCGCCACCCGCAGCCGCTTCAACCTCGCGGTCGAGGATGCCTTTGCCACCGCCCGCGATTCAACCGGGGCGCGGGCTTTGCTGACGGCCGTCGCCATTTTCCTGATCTTCACCTCGGTGGTCGGGGTGTTGTGGTGGGGCGCGCAAGAGGTTTTGACCAACCGGATGAGCGGCGGCAGACTGTCGCAATTCGTGCTTTATGCCGTGTTTTCCGCCGGTGCCCTGGGGGAATTGTCGCAAGTCTGGGGCGAAATCAGCGCGGCCGCCGGTGCGGCGGGCCGTCTGGCCGATATCCTGTCGATTGCGCCGCGCATTCAGGCCCCCGCACAGCCCTTGGCCCTGCCCAGCCCGCCCTTGGGCACGCTGGCTTTCGATGATGTGGAATTCGCCTATCCCGGTCGCCCCGAGCAACCGGTGCTGCAAGGCGTCGGCTTCTCGCTCAAACAGGGCGAACGGGTCGCGCTTGTCGGACCTTCTGGAGCCGGTAAAAGCACGGTGATGCAGCTGATCTTGCGGTTTTACGATGCCGATCGCGGTACGGTGCGGATTGATGGCTGCGATGTTCGCGCGGTCGATCCTGCGGCTTTGCGCGACCGGTTGAGCTATGTGCCACAAGAATCCGTTATTTTTGCCGCCACTATCCGCGAAAATATCCGGTTCGGCCGCCCCGATGCCACAGACAGCCAAATCGAGGCTGCTGCCAAGCTCGCGGAAGTCGACCGTTTCGTGCGCGAATGGCCCGAAGCCTATGAAACCATGATCGGCGAGCGCGGCGTGACCCTGTCGGGTGGCCAGCGCCAGCGCATCGCCATTGCCCGCGCAATCTTGCGCGATGCGCCGATACTGCTGCTCGACGAAGCCACGTCGGCACTGGATGCGGAAAGCGAAACGCTGGTGCAAGCCGCCCTTGACGGGCTGATGGAAGGCCGCACCACGCTGGTGATCGCGCATCGTCTGGCCACCGTGCTCGGATGCGACCGGATTCTGGTGATGGAACACGGCCGCATTGTCGAAGAAGGCACCCATGCCACATTGGTGGCCAAGGGCGGCCTTTATGCGCGGCTGGCGGAATTGCAGTTCAATCAGGCCGGCAAGGCCGCCGAGCGCGCTTAAAAGCGTTCTGGCTCAGCGTTCCGTCAGCTTCAACTCGATCCGGCGGTTGCGCCGGAGGGCCTCGTCGCTATTGCCCAGATCAATCGGCTGGAACTCGCCAAAGCCCGCCGCCACCAGACGGGTCGGCGAGACGCCTTTGTCGATCAGGTATTGCACAACCGAAATGGCCCGCGCGCTCGACAGATCCCAATTCGATTTGAACTGGCCTTGGGACGACACCGGACGGCGATCTGTATGCCCGTCCACTCTTAAAACCCACGCAATATCGGCGGGGATTTCCTTTTCCAGCACGACAATGGCGGCCGCCAGTTGGTCCAGTTCGCCGCGACCCGCCGGAGCAATGGCCGACTGGCCGCTGTCAAACAGCACTTCGGACTGGAACACGAACCGGTCGCCCACCACGCGGATATCCTGCCGCGCGCCCAAAATCTGGCGCAAGCGGCCGAAGAAATCGGAGCGATAGCGCGCCAGTTCCTGCACCTTCTGCGCCAGCGCGACATTCAGCCGCTGTCCCAGATCGCTGATGCGGGCTTGCGATTCCTTGTCCCGCGCCTCGGACGCATCCAGTGCGGCTTCCAAAGCCGCCAATTGACGGCGCAAGACAGCGATTTGCTGGTTGAGGATATCGATTTGTGCTTGCGCCTCGCTCGGCAGGTTGCGCAACGGATCTTTGGGGTTGATCGGCGGAATGCTCATCCCCGCTCCCGCCCTCAACCGGTCACGCTCCTGCTCGACACCCTGCAAGGTGGCAGACAAAGCCGAGAGATTATCCTCGGCCTGACGGCGGCCCGAACGCTCAAGGGCCAGCAGATCGGTCAGATCGGCAATCTGGCGGTTGAGGCGCGACAAAGCGGCATCCTTGTCCGTGACCTGACGGCTCAGGAAAAACTGCGCCACCATGAACACCGACAGCAAGAACACAATCGCCAGCACAAGGGTTGACAGCGCATCGACAAAACCGGGCCAGTAATCGATCCCGCTCTGGCGACGCCGCTGGCGCAAAATGCTCACAACTTGCCCCCGCGCTCGACCAATTGCCGCAACAGGGCTTCGACATTGGCATCACGCGCCGCCTGTGCCTCGACCCAGTCGCGCAGCATCTGCTGTTCCTGCCGCATCTGGTCAACCAGATGGTTGATGCCACGCGCCAAGCCCTCGACCGCCAGTTGCGGTGTTTCGCCCGAGGTCGAGACATCGACCAGCGTTTCGGCCAGCCAGTCTTCCAGCTCGTTGTAAAAACGGTTTTGCGCCTGCCCCGACTGCAAGTCCAGAAAACCCAGCACCAGCGAGCCCGCCAGACCGAACAGCGAGGACGAGAACGAAATCCCCATGCCCTGCAACGGGGCCGCAAGACCCGATTTCAGCTCCTCGAACATCAAGGCCGCATCATTGCCGCTTTTCATCGACTGGATGACTTTGCCGACCGAGGTGACGGTTTCGAGCAAGCCCCAGAACGTACCGAGCAGGCCGAGAAAGATCAGCAGGCCTGTCAGATAGCGGCTGACATCGCGGGCTTCGTCGAGCCGCAACCCGACCGAATCCAGCATGGTGCGCAAGCCTTGCGCCGAGACACGTTTGGGTGCGGTTGTCGGCCCGATGCTGCGCGCCACAGTGGCCAGCAAGACCGGATCATCACCGACAGGCAGCACCGTGCCATTGGCCCAGTCATTCATCCATCGGATTTCTGGAAACAGCCTCACCACCTGCCGGAAAGCCAGCAAAATACCCAGAACCAGCACACCGACGATCAAGCCGTTCAAGCCCGGATTGGCCATGAAGGCGGTCTGGATCGGCTTGATCAGAATGAAGGAAATCAGACCGGCCAGCACGACAAAAACGCCCATGCGAACCAGATAGAGGCCCGGCCGCGTCAAAGGGTCGAGCCGCGCGGCAGCAGCAACGCGCCGGATGTGATCCGTATTGGTTGTCGGGCGCATCAAACCTCCTTGCAAGACCACAGGCTGACAAATAACAAGCTGGCTCAACTCTACATGTCTCGGGACCGCAGTCTGCTTATTAGGCCGCGATTCCGCATCCCGATCAAGCCGACACGCCTCAGGCCGCGTCGGTCTCTTTCAGCAGATCGAGCATGAGCTTGTGCATGGCCTCGTTGCCGCAGACCAGTGATCCGCTGTCGAGCATGGTGTCACGGCCCTGAAAATCGGTCACAAAACCACCGGCTTCGCGCACGATGCAGATGCCCGCGGCAATATCCCACGAATTCAGGCCTTCTTCCCAATAGGCGTCGCAACGGCCCGCCGCCACATAAGCGAGATCAAGAGCGGCCGCACCCATCCGGCGCACACCGGCGGTTTTGGTCATCACGGCTGCCAATTGCTTCAAAAACACCGGATGGCGCGGCTTGGAAATGGTCGGAATCCCTGTCGCAAACACCGCGTCATAGCTGTCGATCCGGCCGGATACGCGCAGGCGGCGATTGTTCAAAAACGCGCCCTTGCCGCGCTCGGCGATAAACATTTCGTCCTTGCCCGGATCATAAATGACGCCCGCAATGACCACGCCGTTCTTTTCCAGCCCGACCGACACGCAGAAATGCGGGATGCCGTGCAAAAAATTGGTGGTGCCGTCGAGCGGATCGATA
>CAIYZJ010000010.1 GCA_903930675.1 uncultured Hyphomicrobiales bacterium | reverse complement strand
TGTTTCAGCATTTGCGTTGCTGAATGATAACAACAAAAAAGAAATATATAATAATTTTTTCATTATTTTTATCCTTTTTATATTGGACTTGGATATTAGCTATTATTAACAAATAATATTATATTATAAAGTTAAAAATTAATTAAATGATATTTTTAGGGGCTTTTTTCAAAGATCCATAATTTCCCGCAGATGAAAGTCAGTTGTTGAATTTAAAACGATGCTCATTTCATGATCACTATTGGCTGCAAAAAACATCATTCTAAGAATCAAAATCAACTAAAGACGCCAATAGATATGCGACTACAACCGTTTGTTTGACCGTGTAACGACCGTGTAACGCATTTTTCGATGTTTTTGTAGTAAAGTGATTTTCTATGTAGTTGATTTTATTGTAGTTTTGGTAGCGAAGGAGAGATTTGAACTCCCGACACAAGGATTATGATTCCTCTGCTCTAACCAGCTGAGCTACTCCGCCCCAATATCTGCGTTAAACCCGAGGGTCAACGCGTTTGGACGAGCAGGGTATAAGCCAGCATGGCCGCCAGTGTCAATAATTTGATGCAGCGGATTGTGAAGCTTGTGCAAAAAGCCGGATTGAGCCGAAAAGACTGGACCCGATAAGGCTCCCGCATGGACTTGGATGGCATCGGCAACGCCGGCAAAGGCCCTGCGCCGCCCGCTTCATCCACGTCAAACAGCCGGAATTCCCGTCCCTGTCTGGCCCCCGACAGGCTGGCTTGCATGAGGCTGGACAGCTTGTGTCGGGATCGCATCGCTCAGGCCGATCCGGCTGTTGATGGTGCCGCCGCCCAGCACGCGGGCGTGGATGTCCTCGCTGTCGTAGAACACACAGGCCTGACCGGGAGAAACGCCCATTTCACCGTTTAGCAGTTCGACCTTGACCACACCCTGATCATAAAACAGTTTTGCGGGCTGCGGCGGGCGTGAAGAGCGCACGCGGACGGCCACATCCAGCCCTTCTGACGGAAGGTCTTCAAGGGGGGTGATGTCGAGCCAGTTGACGTCACGCAGCGCGATCATGCGGGTTGCCAGTGCCTCGCGCGGCCCGACCACCACCTGCGCCTTGGCGGCATCCAGACGCAGCACATATAGCGGATCGCCGACAGCGAGCCCCAGCCCCTTGCGCTGGCCCACGGTGAAATGGATCACACCCTCGTGGCGGCCCAGTACGCGCCCGTCGAGATGGACAATCTCTCCGGCTGTCTTCGCTTCGGGCCGCAATTTTTCGATCAGATCGGTGTAACGGCCCTGCGGGACGAAACAGATATCCTGACTGTCGGATTTTTCGGCCACCACCAGCCCGAAATCACGGGCAATCCGGCGGGTTTCGCTTTTGGGCAGGGTGCCGAGCGGAAAGCGCAGCAGATCCAGCTGGTCCTGCGTGGTCGCATAGAGAAAATAGCTCTGGTCGCGGTCGGGATCATGCGCCCGGTACAGCGCGCGCTGGCCGTTGTCCATGGCGCGGCTGGTGACATAATGGCCGGTGGCAAGGGCGGAGGCGCCCAATTCGCGGGCTGTCGCCAACAGATCGCGGAATTTGACGGTGCGGTTGCAGTCGATGCAGGGCACGGGGGTTTCGCCCGCCAGATAGGAATCGACAAAACGGTCGATCACCGCATCGCGGAAACGGCTCTCGTAATCGAGCACATAATGGGGAATCCCGAGCTTTTCGGCCACCCGCCGCGCATCGTGGATGTCCTGACCCGCACAGCAGGCTCCTGCGCGATGCACGGCCTCGCCATGATCATAGAGCTGCAATGTGAGGCCGACGACATCATAACCGGCTTGGGCCAGCAGGGCGGCAACGACAGAGGAATCCACCCCGCCCGACATCGCCACAACGACGCGGTTGTCCTGCGGCCGCCCCGGCAAATCCATGCCGAGCGCGAGTTGGGCAATCACAGCGGGATCAAGCGTCAAAGACATCGGGTTTCATCGCCTTGCGCCCGTATTGCAGGGCATGGATAAATCAGGGATCGGACAACAGGCCTCTCCACCCTTCTTTTACGGTGTCTGGCCCTGTCATACCAGAGCCAATTTCAGGCGTTCATCCCTGTCCCAGTTTGAGACAAAACCGCAATTCCGACTTAGCACAATGTTAAGAGACATCAACTATAACAAGGACATACTTCCTGTGGCTTGCATCGAAGAGCGTATCAATGTCCGATCCCTATCGCCCCAAGGCCAAATTTGTGACCGGTCCGGACGGAGCACCGTTGACGGTGGCCGATCTGCCGCCCTCCAACACCCGCCGCTGGGTCATCCGCCGCAAGGCCGAGGTTGTCGCCGCCGTACGCGGCGGGTTGTTGAGCCTCGAAGAGGCCTGCTCGCGCTATACGCTGACGGTGGACGAGTTCCTGTCGTGGCAATCCTCGATCGACGAGCACGGTTTGGCCGGATTGCGCACCACGCGGATCCAGCTATATCGCTGATCCGAATGGATCGAGAGTTGAAAAGCGGACCTTTCGGTCCGCTTTTTTGTTGGCTCAGGAAGGCTTTCTGAAGGTTTCGGCCAGACGGGCGCGCTCGAACAACACCACCATCGCAATGGCAAACACCAGCGGCACGATCAGGTAGAGCAGACGGAACACCAGCAGAGCCGCCACCACATCGGCACGGTCGAGCGTCGGCAGCACTTTGACGAACACATATTCCAGCACGCCCAATCCGCCCGGCGCATGCGATAGCAGAGCGGCCGAAAACGAGGCGACAAACGCCCCCGCCACCGCAAAGAAACTGACACCGGCATCGGCAGGCAGCGCGAAATAGATAATGCCCGCCGCCCCCAGCAATTCGAGCGGCGCGGCCAGTAGCTGGCGCACGACAATGGCCGGACGCGGATAAAAAATCTGGAATTTGCCGATATGGAACGGTTTGAAATGCAGCAGAGATCCGACCACATAAAGGCCGACACCGGCCAGCATCGCACCGCCGATGGCCCGCGCTGTCCACAGCGGAGCATCCAAAAGCGACAGCACCAGTTCGGGTTCGAACAACAGCACGAAACTGCCCATCAAGACCGAGCCGAGCCCGAAAGTGAACGAGCACAAGGCCACCAGCACGCCGACTTCAGGGGCGGTCAGGCCTTTGCTGGAATAGGCGCGGTACCGCACCACCGCACCCGAAAACACCGAGGCGCCGATATTGTGCGACAAAGCATAGGTGGAAAACGATACGGCAGAGATAAAACCCCAGCCCAATTTGTGGCCCAGATGCATCAAGGCAATCCTGTCATACCAGGCCAAGGCCCCATAGGCGACGAACGTCGACAGCACCGCCAAGGCCCATCTATGGGCAGGGATGTCTGCAAGAGAGTCCAGCACGGCATCCGCCGAAATGCCTTTCAATTCCTGAAACAGCAACCAGCCGGAAAAACACACTGCTGCCAAACCGGCCAACGGCCACAAATAATCCTTGATACGATTCATGCCTAACTATCAGCCCCGCTAACCAGTCTTGATGCACTATCACTGCACGTGACATCGTCATTTCGCAAGGACAATTGCCAGCAATCCAGACAGAGTGCAAAAAGACTTTCAAATATCCCGGATTTTTTTCCTGAGCGATCAACGTTCTTACAGCAAAGAGTGTCAAACTGATGACCACCCAGCCCGTCGGCACATTATTCGACAATGCCGTGACCCCGCTTCCCAAGGGCAAGCTTGCCACACTTGTCACCTATCTGGCACTGGAACCGGTGGCCCGCAGTCAGCGCGCCATGGACAAACACGATCTGCAATTTGAACGGGTGAACGGGCAAAGCTTTGCCCGTTATCGCGAGATATTCTGGCAGATCGGTGCGCCTTGGCTGTGGTTTTCACGCCTCAGCATGGCCCCGGCGGATGTGGTGGCCATTCTGGACGATCCGGCCAATTGGGCCTTCATTGTAACCCGTGGCGGGCGCGATATCGGGCTGTGCGAAATCGATTGCCGCAATATTCAAGAGGCCGAACTGGCCTATCTGGGGCTGGTCCCGCAAGCCTGCGGGCAAGGTTTTGGCAAGATCATGCTGGATCATGCGATCGATTGCGTCATCACGCACAAGATCGGCCGTATGATAGTTCATACCTGCCAGTTGGATGATCCGCGCGCATTGGGCTTTTACCGCGCCAATGGCTTTGTGCCCTATCAACTGGCATTGGAAGTGATGGACGATCCGCGCGCCATCGGCCTTTATCCCGCCGATTGCGCGCCGCAGATTCCGCTGTTGGCGGATTGAACGATCAGGCCTGAGCGCGGATTTCGCCGCGTTCGCGGTCGTCACGCTGCTCGATGGA
>CAIYZJ010000009.1 GCA_903930675.1 uncultured Hyphomicrobiales bacterium | reverse complement strand
TTGCCGACGCCCGGCTCGCCGATCAGCACGGGATTGTTTTTGGTGCGGCGCGAGAGCACCTGAATGGCGCGGCGGATTTCCTCGTCGCGGCCGATCACAGGATCAAGCTTGCCGTCGCGGGCGGCCTGGGTCAGATCGCGCGCATATTTTTTCAAGGCATCATAGGCGCCTTCCGCATTCGCGCTGTCGGCGGTGCGGCCTTTGCGCAAATCACTGATCGCCTGATCAAGTCCTTTGCGGGTGACGCCCGCTTTGGCGAGCGCCTGTCCGGCTTCCATGCCCGTGTCTGTCGCAATCGCCAGCAGCAGCCGCTCGGCGGTCACGAATTGGTCATTGGCGTCTTGCGCCAGCCGTTCAGCGCTGTCGAACAACCGGATCAGGTCGCGGGTCGGCTGCGATTGCGCGGAGGCCGAACCGCTGACGCGCGGCATTTTGGCGATCAGCGCATCGGTATGGGACAAAGCGGCTTTGGGGTCGCCGCCCGCATTGCGGATCAGGCCCGCCGCCATGCCCTCGCTGTCATCCAGCAGGGCTTTGAGCACATGTTCGGGGGTCAGTTGCGGATGGCCTTCGCGCATCGCAATGGTTTGGGCGGCTTGGATAAAGCCTTTGGACCGGTCGGTATATTTTTCGAAATTCATGATCATCTCCTATGGCCGCCTGCTCCGTTCCTCGGACACGGAACAAGGCTCCCTGACGTGGAGGGCCCCGCTATGGCGACCCCCCTCCAGTCTAGATAGGCATTGGATTTGACGAACAAAAGAGGCAAAAAGCGAAAACTTTTGCCCCTTTAGGCCTCGTTGCCCGACAGACTCGTGCTCAGGCTTTGCGTCAACAGGCCCGATTTGCGGCGCGCAAGGCCCGCGGGCCAGCGCACGGCATGCAGCCGGTCGGTGGCTATGCGGCTGATGCTGACGGCATCCGACTGGTTGCCGCCCAGCACATACAGGGCCGAGCCATCCGCATCCTCGCCGGCATAGAACCCCACATGCCCGCCGCCTTGGCGGGTGAACACCAGCACGCATCCCGCCTCGCGCTCCGAGAAGGGCACCTCATCGCCCCAATCGGCCCAAGCCAGCGCCGAAAGCGGGTTTTTCGGGCCGCTGATGCCTGCATTCAACAGGCAATGGCCGACAAACAGCCCGCACCACGGGATCGAATCGGCGGTGTAGAAATGTTCGATCCAGCCGCCCTCCTGCCTGGCCCAATCGAGGATGGCGGCATTGTTGGCCGTCCCCGGGCTTTCTAGGGTGCCGAGCAGGTGGCGGGCTTGCTGCAACCAGACGGGTTCGTTGTTTGAAAACAGGTCATCCATGGCCTCTCTCCTTGTCGCTTATCGGGTTTTGACGATGTGTTGCAGCACGGCGTTTTTGTCGAAAGATCCGGCGGAGGAGCCGAAATAATAGGACAAGACAGCCGTCCATCCGGTGCCGAGCGCACCCAGCATCACCAGCAGGGCTTCCTTGCCCGTGGCGGGGATGGCATTGTTGAGCATCCAGCCGAGAATGCCGAAAAAGCCGACGGACACCACCACCGCCAGCACGCGCGGGGTGAGGTGGTCGCCGGTGGTGATTTCGCGCTGGCGGGCACTGGCCAGATCATTGGCGGCAATCCGGACAATATTGATGTCCAGCTCTTTCATCGTCTGGTTGAACGCCTGTTCGGCCTCTTTGAGCTTGGTGATCTGGTCGGCATTCGGTTTGGCCAGCAACAGGCTCAACTGGTCGGTGGTGGTGTCCTGTTTGCCGGTCAAAGCCTGCGACAGCGCGGTGACGGCCAGTCCCGCAACCGGTCCCCCCAAAGCCAGAGCCACGGTCGGGGCAACCGTGGCGATGCCGGATATCAATTTTGTCAGATCCATCATCCCGTCTCCTCTGTTGTTCGGGGAAAAGTCACAAAAAAAGGAGGGCCGAAGCCCTCCTGATGCTGATTGTCTTGAAAGAGGCCGGTTATTCGCCGGCTTCGTCGATCGCTGTGGCAGGCACCACTTTGCGGGGCCGCCCGCGTCCGCGGCGTTCATTGACCGGAAACTCGGTCGTCCCGTCTGCCGTTGCAAACAGCGACGGGCTCGGCGGGGCTGCAATCACCGGCTGCTCCTCGGAAAGAGGACGCACGGGCGCGGTGATGAAGGCCGGAAGGTCCGTCTGTACATCCGCTTCGACGGCTGCGGGTCCACGCTCGGCCGCTGGTGCGCGCCGTTGTTCGAACCGCTCGCGGCGGTCAAAGCGTCCGCCTTCGCGCGGCGCAAACTCGCGTGGAGCGGATTCTCTGGGGGCCTGTTCGCGTGGTGTAAATTCACGCGGGGCCGAGTCTCTTGGCGCATAGTCGCGGGGGGCACCCTGATCATGCGGGGCATCGCCGCGTTGCTCGCGCGGCTGGCTGTCACGGGGCTGGCTGTCACGGGGCTGGCCATCCCTTGGCTGATGGTCGCGGCGACGGTCATCGCGTCGGTCATCTCTGCGATCCTGCCTCGGTTCGAAACGCGGGCTGCGCTCCTGCTGCGGGCGTTCGCGGTATTCGCGCGGCTGCGGCTGGAAATCGGGCTGCTCGGAGTCGGGTTGCGGCGCATTGGTATAGCGGATTTCCGGCTGCGGGGTACCCGGTGCGAAGGGTACGCCGTCCTCGTCCTCGTCCCCGTCCTCGCCGTCCTGCGGCTCGTAGGGTCTGAACTGCGGATTGGCCAGACGCATGGCTTCATGCGCGGTCGCGATGATGCGCAGATAATGTTCGCCGTGCTGGAAATAGTTTTCAGCGGTCACATAATCGCCGGTTGCCTGGGCATCGCGGCCCATTTGCAGGTATTTTTCGGCAATATGCTGCGCGGTCCCGCGGATTTTGACATCCGGTCCGTTGGATTCGTAGCTGCGGGTTAACGGGTTGGGGCCCTTGCCGCCGCCGCCGCCTCCGTTGCCACCGGTTCCGCCACGGCTACGGCCACGCATGCGCTTGTTCTGATGATTAGGTCTCATCAACGGTCCTTAATGGCTAGGATATGAATGGACGATAGCCATCGGGGCATGTGCCATGCCCGATTGGATCAATCCGGTAATCGACGAAAAGCATGTCGCCAATGTGTTGCCCTTAGCAATGTCGCCAGCAATCTTGCCTTGAATGGCGATGCTGCGAAATCAACGCTCGCAGTTTCACGTTTTTCAACAGGAGGCCATCGAATCACGAGGGCTGTCCGCGCCGCAAAACAGAGACATTCAACGTTGTTCGTTTGTCCGCGCATCCGACCCCTTCAAGGATCAAAGTGCGCAAATCGGGACCGTATCTTGCTCAACATCGGATCTTAAATGGTGAACCAGAATACGACACAAGGCATGGTGGCTCAATGCGCACCAAAGAGCCATGGACTCCGATAACAACCAGTATGACCTAAGATGAGCGCGAAGACAAAGGAAAATGTTTATTCTTTGCGAAAAATCCGAAAATAATCCTCAAGAATTCAAACGCAGCGCATAAGCGCGCGGGCGGGCCCCGAAATCGGCATAGGGGCCTTCGAGCAAAAATCCACTGTCTCGGGCCAGTCTGGCGACCGTTTCGGATTGGTCCGAACCGATTTCCAGCACCGCCACACCGTCGGGGGCTAGCAGTTTGGGCAGTCCCTGCATCAAAATCCGGTAGGCATCCAGCCCGTCATGGCCACCCGACAAAGCAAGGCGCGGATCATGCAAGCGCACTTCCGGCTCCAGCGTGTCGATCACCGGATCTGAAATATAAGGCGGGTTGGAGACAATCAGATCGAACTGTCCTTCGATATGGTGGTGCCAATCGGAGCGCTGGAACTGCGCGCGCTCGCCGATATGGTTGCGGCGGGCATTGATGGTGGCAATCGCCAGCGCCTCGTCGGACAGATCGACCCCCAAGCCGGTTGCGCCGGGCAATTCATGCAGCAGGGCCACCAGCAGGCAACCTGTGCCGGTTCCCAGATCCAGCACGCGCAAACCGTCGCTCTGGTGGCGGCGGTCGCCCAGATTGATCAGGGCGGCGGCGACCACGGTCTCGCTGTCGGGGCGCGGCACCAGCGTTTCGGGGGCCAGCGTGAATGGCAGGCTCCAGAATTCCCATTCGCCCAGAATACGGGCGACAGGCACCCTTTGCAGCCGCTGGTTGATCCAGCCGCTCAACCGTTCGGCAACTTCCCCGCCCAAAGGAACGCGCGGTTCGCGCAGCAAATCGGCGTGGACGATACCGGCGGCCGCCAGCATCAACAGGCGCGCATCGCGCTGGGCGGTTTCGATGCCGTTGGAGCGCAGCACCTCGCCCACGGTTTTGAGGGAGGTGACGCGGGTGATGTCGGGGGGAAGGATCAGCGCACTCATTGTCCAGACTCCTCGGCCAATAATCCGGCCTGATATTCGGTGATCAGCGCATCAAACACCTCGTCCAGCCCTTCACCGGCGATGATTTGCGGCAATTTATACAGGGTCAGATTGATGCGGTGGTCGGTAATGCGGCCTTGCGGGAAATTATAGGTGCGGATCCGCTCGGACCGGTCGCCCGATCCGACCTGACTCTTGCGGTGCTCGGAGCGGGCCTGATCGAGTTTCTGTCGCTCCAGATCGAAAATACGGCTGCGCAACAGATCCATGGCTTTGGCCTTGTTGCGGTGTTGCGAGCGTTCTTCCTGCATCATCACCGCCAATCCGGTCGGTGTATGGGTGATGCGGATCGCGCTTTCGGTCTTGTTGACATGCTGGCCGCCAGCCCCGCCCGCGCGCATGGTTTCGATTACCAGATCCTTGTCGTCAATCGTCACATCGACCGCTTCGGCCAGCGGCAAGACGGCGACGGTGGCGGCAGAGGTGTGGATCCGTCCGCTGGTTTCGGTATCGGGCACCCGCTGGACCCGATGCACGCCGCTTTCGAATTTCAGACGGGCAAACGCGCCTTTTCCGTGGATTTCGGCGATAATTTCCTTGTATCCGCCGACTGTACCCTCGCTTTCCGAGAGAATTTCGACCTTCCAGCGGTGCAAATCGGCATAACGCTGATACATGCGAAACAGTGCACCGGCAAACAAGGCGGCCTCGTCACCGCCGGTTCCGGCCCTGACTTCCAGAACCACGCCGCGCTCGTCGGCGGCGTCTTTGGGCAACAACAGCACGCGGATCGCGTGTTCTCTGGCCTCGCAATCGAGCCGCGCGGCGGCGATTTCATCTTCGGCCATCTGGTGCAATTCGGGATCTGTGCCCGTTTCATTGATCAGGGCGGTCAGATCGGTGACTTCGCGCATAGCCGCCTGCCAGGCATGTATGGCCACCACCAGCGGCTCCAGCTCGGCCCGCTCGCGCGACAGCGCAATGATCGTGTCCGATTCCATTTCCGCGGAGAGCCGCTCCACGATGGTCTCGTAACGGCTCAGAATGGCCTCGAGTTTATTGCTGGGCAGTGACATGGCAGGTCCGTCATCGTCGAAAGGCAAGAAAGGGCAAAGGCGGCAGAGTCAGAAGGATCTGTCTCGCTAGACCAGCCCCATATTGCGGGCCATGCCGATAATGTCCTCGCGCAGGCTGGCTGCTGCGGGATTGTCGCGCAACAAGCTCTCGATATTGTGACGCACGGGGGCAAGTTCAAGGTCGAGGATCATCGCCTTGACCGGACCGATCGACAAAGGCGACATCGACAGGCCGCGATAGCCCAGTGCCAGCAGCACCATGGCATCGACAGGCCGTCCTGCCAGTTCTCCGCACAATGTGACGGGAATTCCGGCTTTGGCACCGGCGTCTGCCACCATTTTCAATGCGCGCAGGCAGGCCGGATTGCAGCTGTCGAAGCGTCCGGCCAGTTGTTGATTGTCGCGGTCGGCGGCAAACAGGAATTGCATCAGATCATTGGAGCCGACCGACATGAAATCCGCGCGGGCGGCAATCTCGTCAATCGTAAACAGCAAGGACGGCACTTCGACCATCACTCCGAGCTGGACCGAGCGCGGCGCGGCATGGCCGAACCGCGCCAGATGGGCCTGTTCACGCCCGACAATCGCCTTGGCGCGCTCGAATTCATCGATCGTGGCAATCATCGGGAACATGATTTTAAGGTCGCGGTTTTCGGCCGCCCGCAACAAAGCGCGGATTTGCGCGCGCAGCAGGCCCGGCCGGTCCAGCCCGATCCTGATGGCGCGCCAGCCCAAAGCCGGATTTTCTTCATCCACTTTGGCCATATAGGGCAGGATTTTATCGCCGCCGATATCGAGCGTGCGGAAGGTCACGGGCAGATCGCCCGCGCTTTCGAACACCGAACGATAGAGCGCGGTTTGTTCGCCCAGCGTCGGCAGGCGGTCGGCGACCATGAATTGCAATTCGGTGCGGAACAGGCCGATGCCCTGCGCGCCGGTTTCCGCCAGATTGGGCAGATCGAACACCAGACCGGCATTGAGCTGCAGCGACACCTCGACCCCGTCTTTGGTCACGGGTTTGACATCGCGCAGGCTGCGATATTGCGCCTGCCGCGTCGCCCGCAAGCGGGCTTTTTCCTGATAGGCATGTTCGATGTCGGCAGGCGGACGGACATGGACCAGCCCCGTCGCGCCATCGACTACAATGCCGTCTCCCGTTTCAACAAGACCGGTGGCATTGTTGATCATGCTGACGGCGGGAATTCCCAAAGCGCGTGCGACAATGGCGATATGGCTTTGCGGCCCGCCTTCCTCCAGCACCAGCCCGCGCAGGCGCGAGCGGTCGTAATCGAGCAGCGCGGCAGGCCCCATCGAACGGGCCACCAGAATGGCATTGTCGGGCAAATCCCCCGCGGTACGGGCCATCGCGCGGCCGCTCAACAGGTTGAGCAGACGGTCGGCCAATTCATCGAGATCGTGCAGACGCTCGCGCAGATAGGGGTCGTTTTGCCGCGCCATGCGGGCGCGGTTGTCCGATTGCACGCGTTCAACCGCGGCTTCCGCCGTCAGGCCGGTCATCACGGCTTCGGTCAGCCGTCTCGCCCAACCGCGATCGGAGGCGAACATGCGGAAGGTTTCCAGCACGTCGCGGTGTTCGCCGCCATGGGCCAGATCGCCGCGCTCCAGAATCGCATCGAGCGAGGCGCGCAAGGCGGCCAAGGCCTTTTCAAGCCGTTCCTTTTCCTTGACGGGGTCATCGGCGATCAGGTTTTTGACGACAATGCGCGGCTGGTGCAGCACCACATGTCCGAGGCCGACACCGTCAGCCAGCGCCTGGCCTTCAAGCGCCAGCGGCCGCCTGACCGCAATATCGGTGCCCGGAGGGGCAAGGGCCTGCAATTCGCCCGAGGCAATGACTTCCGCCAGCACCATGGCAGTGGTTTGCAGAGCCTCGACTTCCTCCTCGATATACTGGCGCGAGGATTTGTTCTGCACGACCAGAACGCCCAGCGTCACGCCTTGCCGCAGAACGGGCACGCCGAGGAAGGACTGATAGATTTCTTCGCCCGTTTCCGGCTTGTAGGAGAAGGACGGATGGGTTTGGGCATGGGTGAGATTGAGCGATTCGGCCCGCTGGGCAATCAAACCGACCAGACCCTCGCCCGCCCGCATCGTGGTTTTATGCACGGCCTCGGGGGCCAGACCCTCTGTGGCATAGAGTTCGAGCGTGCTATCGGCGCGCATGACATAGAACGAGCACACTTCGGCAACCATGTTGCCGGCGATCAATGTCACGATTTTGTCAAGGCGTTCCTGCGCGTTGACGGGTTCCGCCATCACTTCGCGGAGCCGCCGGAGCAATATGCGTGGACCGCCGAGTGCGCCTCGCATCACCAACTATCCTTAAACTGGAGCCACCCGCTCCGGGCGGGACGATCCGACCGTACGAATCGTCTCATTTTTAAAACCGACCCGATTTAACGAGCCTGACGCAAAAAGGCAAAGCGGACAAGGCGAAGGCCGGTCAGTCCCGGGTTCGGGCCTGCTGGCTTATGCCGCGTGATCCAGCCCGTACAGCGAATGCAGCGTCCGCACCGCCAGTTCGGTATAGGCCTCGTCGATCAGCACCGAGAATTTGATTTCCGAAGTGGTGATGGCGCGGATATTGATGCCTTTTTCGGCCAATGCCTTGAAAGCTTTGGCGGCGACGCCCGCATGCGAGCGCATGCCGATGCCGATGGCCGACACTTTCACCACATCGGTGGCGCCTTCCAGACGGTCGAAGCCGATTTCTGCCTTGGCCGTTTCCAGCAGCGTGCGGGCGCGCTCGTATTCGGCGGCGGGCACGGTGAAGGTGATGTCGGTGGCGGTCGAATTGTCGGACACGACCTGGATGATCATATCGACATTGATGTTGGCTTCGGCCAGCGGCATGAAAATCGCTGCCGCCACGCCCGGCTTGTCGGCCACGCGGCGCAGGGTGATCTGGGCCTCGTCTTTGGAATAGGCGATGCCCGTGATGATCTGTTGTTCCACGATATCCTCCTCGTCGCAGATGAGAGTGCCCAAACCCGGATTGGCCGGATCATCGAAAGAGGAGCGGACATAGGTCGGCACCCGATGAACCATCGCCAATTCGACAGAACGGACTTGTAAAACCTTGGCCCCCATCGAGGCCATTTCCAGCATTTCTTCAAAGGCAACGCGTTCCAGACGGCGGGCTTTGGAGACAATGCGCGGATCGGTGGTGTAAACCCCGTCCACATCGGTATAAATATCACAGCGTTCCGCACCGATCGCTGCCGCGATGGCCACCGCGCTGGTGTCCGATCCGCCACGGCCCAGCGTGGTCAGGCGGCCCGTCGGGGGGTGGATGCCCTGAAAACCGGCAATCACCGCCACTTCGTGATGGGTGTTGAAGCCGTCGAGCAGGCGCGTGCCATCCACCGCCGTCACACGGGCCGAGCCGTGCGCGTCCGAGGTTTCAATCGGGATCTGCCAGCCCTGCCACGAGCGGGCCGGAATGCCCATTTCCTGCAGGACAATCGCCAGAAGGCCGGAGGTCACCTGCTCGCCCGAGGCCACAACCGCGTCATATTCACGCGCGTCGTAGAGTTTGGAGCCGTCTTTGACCCATCCGACCAGCTCGTTGGTCTTGCCTGCCATGGCCGAAACCACAACCGCAACCTCATAGCCGGCATTGACCTCGCGCTGCACATGCCGTGCAACATTGCGGATCCGGTCCATATCCCCGACGGAGGTACCGCCGAATTTCATCACGAGACGTGCCATGCGCGCCTTTTCATCCCTGATCTTGAGCGTGGGTCACACAATTGTGCATCTCTCTAGCAAGAGAAACATGTCCCGTCACGCGCGAGTCACCGAAATATGCCTGTCTTCTAAAAAAACAGGCGATCTCTCATGGCGGCACCATCGCCTGCTGTCAACAAGCAGGTTATAAAGACTTCGCACAAGAGGACCAGATCATGACCACTGCAGAACATTCCGCCCCCCCATCCTCCGGTACGATTGATGCCGCCGAGGTTGCCCGTTTCGACCGGATGGCCAAGACATGGTGGGATGCGACGGGACCGATGCGGACCCTGCACAAGTTCAACCCCGTCCGCATAGCCTATATCCGAGATCAGGTCGCCTTGCACTTCGGTCTGAACGGCGGTCCGGCCATGCTCGACGGCTTGTCGGTGCTGGATGTCGGCTGCGGCGGTGGGCTGTTGTGCGAGCCGCTGGCGCGGCTTGGCGCCCATGTGACGGGCATTGATCCGGCCACCACCAATATTGCGGTCGCCTCGCTCCATGCCAAACAAAGCGGGCTGGAGATTGCCTATCAGTCGCGCACGGTCGAGGCTCTGGCCGCGGCGGGTGAACAATTCGATGTGGTTTTGGCGATGGAAGTGGTCGAACACGTCGCCGATGTCGATTTGTTCATGGCCAGTTGCTGTCAGGTGGTCAAACCGGGCGGATTGCTGTTTCTCGCCACTCTCAACCGCACCGTGAAAGCCTTTGCGCTGGCGATTGTCGGGGCGGAATATGTGCTGGGCTGGCTGCCGCGCGGCACCCATCAATGGGATAAATTCGTGACGCCGGACGAGCTGGATCAGGCTTTGGAGACAAGCGGCTTCGAGGCCTTCGATGACAGCGGCGTGGTCTATAATCCCTTGCGGGATGTCTGGTCGCTGTCACGCGATATGTCGGTCAATTATATGCTGGTCGCCAAACGGGTGTGAGGGGTTCACCTCAGCCGCGTTCGACAACATGCACCGGTACGCTGCGCGCATGGACCAGCGTCGGGATGCGGGCGCGGGCATCACTGACCAGAGCGGGGTCGATGCTCGCCATGATATAGCCGGGCTCGGCTTCCGCTTCGGCCAGCACGCGGCCCCACGGATCGACGATGATCGAATGGCCAAAGGTGTCGCGGCCATCCTCGTGGTGGCCCGCTTGGGCGGCGGACATGAAAAACGCACCGTTTTCAATGGCTCGCGCCCGATGCAGCACCACCCAATGGGCTTCGCCGGTCTGTTTGGTAAAGCAGGCGGGAGCGGACAGGAAATCGCAACCCGCTTCCGCCAGCTGGCGGTAGAGATGCGAGAAACGGATATCGTAGCAGATCGACACGCCCAGCCGCCCCCATGGCAGATCGACCGCCAAAGCCTCGCTGCCCGCCGTATAGGTGCGTGATTCCCGCCAGCTTTCGCCATTGGGCAGATCGACATCATACAGATGCACCTTGTCGTAACGGGCAGCAATATCGCCGTCCGGCCCGAGGATATAGGCGCGGTTGGCGACCTTGTCGCCGACTTCGATGGCCAGCGAGCCGATATGGATGTGCAGATGCTTCTCGCGGGCCAGATCGCGCAGAGCGGCTAGCATGGCGTCGCGTTCCTCGGTCACCAGCGTGCTGCGCAAGCCGTCGCGGCTGCGGTTGACCGCATTCGACATTTCCGGTGTCTGGACATAGACAGCCCCGTTGGCGGCCGCTTCGCGGATGGTTTTGACCGCAAAATCGGTATTGGCCAGCGGGTCGGTGCCCGAACGCATCTGGATGCAGGCCGCAATAAAGGGGGCTTTTGTCATGATCGTGCTCTCACTCGGCCAGTAAAGCGTCGAGTTTGCCAGCATCTTCGAGCGCATGCAAATCGTCGCAGCCGCCGACATGATGCGCATTGATGAAAATCTGCGGCACGGTGCGCCGGCCGTTGGCACGGGTGATCATCACCTGCTCGCCCTCGGGATCGGCGGTCACGTCGATTTCCTGAAAGGCGACATCCTTTTGATTCAGCAAAGCTTTTGCCGACTGGCAATAGGGGCACCAGGATTTGGTGTAGATGGTGACTTGGGTCATGTCGATGCTCCGTCAAGCAACAGGGTAAGCCGTTTGTTACGCCGTTATATAATGGGTTTGCCGGTCAATAGCCACGCAGGCAAAACACAGCAGGTCTACTTTTTTTGCACCGCAACGTAAAAGGGCGCGCGCACAGACATTGCCCGTCGCGCCCGTGGTCAGCACATCGTCGATCAGCAAAACCCGTTGGCCTGCCAGCATAAAAGCCTCGCGGCCATCGGCTTTGAACGCGCCTTGCAGATTGTTGGCCCGTTCGGAGCGGCTCAGGCCCGGTTGCGGCTTGGTGCGTTTGACGCGACGAAGCGCATGGACCAGCAAAGGTTTTCCGCTCAACCGCGCCACTTCCCCCGCTAGATTCGCGGCCTGATTGAAACGGCGTTGCAGCAACCGCAAGCCGTGCATCGGCACCGGGACGATCACATCGCAATCCTCGATCAATTCACGTCCGGCTGCAAACATCCAGCGGGCCATCGGGCGGGCGAGCTGGAGCTGGTCGCCATATTTGAGGCGGTGCACCATCTCGCGCGCCACCCCGTCATACAGCGCCACGGCCCGTGCCTTTTCAAACACCGGCGGGTGGCTGATCGCCGCCAGCGACAAAGCGGGTCCGTCCGACTGGAACGGCAAGGGAACTCCCAGCCTGTCACAGACCGGCGCGCTGATAAACGCCATCTGCCGCCAGCAGGCCGCGCACAGCCCGTCATGCTCGGTGGTCGCCGCGCTGCAGGCCAGACAGGTCGGCGGATAGATCGTGTCCAGCAGACGCGCCATCCAGCGCGCCAGCAAGGCGGGCGGGGCCTGTGCTTGTGGTGCAAGATCGTCGGGCAATGGCGCGTCGGTCATGGTTTGGTTCCGAAAGGGATGGTGGACTGAACAAAAGTTTTGACCTGATCCTTCAATCGGTCGATAAGCGCGGGATGACCGATACGCCACACACCCCATCCGCGCCTGCTTTGTTCGATCAAAAAGCCATTCGCTTGCGTTTGCAACGGGCGATGCGGCAAGGCGCGGCCGATTTTTTGCTGGCACGCGTTGCCGATGATCTGGTCGACCGTCTGGCGGTGCTGACCAAACGCTTTCCCGTAGCGCTTGATTGGGCCAGTTGCGGCCCGCATGGCGCGGAAGTGCTGGCCACCTCCGATCGTGTCGATCAGGTGGTGCGGGCCTCGCTTGTTCCCGATGTCACGGGCTTTGCGCCTTGGCAGAGCGCGATTGTCGATGGCGGTCTGGTGCCGTTCGGCGGGCAGACATTCGATCTGGTCGCGTCGCTGCTGGCTTTGCAGATTGTCGATGATTTGCCCGGTGCAATGGTGCAGTTGCGGCGGGTGTTGCGGCCCGATGGCCTGTTGGTCGGCTGCCTGTTGGGCGGCGAAACACTGACGGAATTGCGGCAAGTGATGGCCGCGGCCGAAATCGACTGCGAGGGCGGCTTGTCGCCGCGCGTCGCGCCCTTTGTCGATCTCAGGGATATGGGCGGGCTGCTGCAACGCGCCGGTTTCGCGCTGCCTGTCACCGACAGCGATCAGGTGACGGTCCGTTATAAGGATATTTTCGGCCTGATCACCGATTTGCGCGCGATGGGTGCAACCAACCCGCTCTTGGCACGCCAACGCAAACCGATGGGCAAGGCGACGCTGCTGCGCGCCTCCGAGCTTTACAAGGAACGGTTCAGCGATCCCGACGGCCGGATCAGGGCCAGTTTCGAGATCATCTGGTTTTCGGGCTGGGTGCCGCATGAGAGCCAGCAAAAGCCGCTGAAACCCGGTTCGGCCCAGATGCGGCTTGCCGATGCACTCAAACAGGCGCAGGAGCCTGAGGCTCCTGCTTAGCCGTTTTTATGGCCGTCCAGCGTGGCTTTGATGCCCGCCCGCAACTGCATCATATCGGTGCCGAGCGCGATCATATCGAACCCGTCCCGCGCCAGTTTGGCCGACATCGCCGGGGTGGTGGCAAACACTGTGGCGGCCTTGTTGTGGGCGCGGCAGCGGGCCAGTACATGATCCAATGCGGCAAACACATCCTTGTTGGTGGGGTCGACATGCCCGCCATTCGACAACGCAATCGACAGGTCGGACGGGCCGACCAGCACACCGTCAATGCCGTCGGTGGCCAGAATATCATCAAGGGCGGCCAGCGCCTCGCGGGTTTCGACCATGGCAATCGACACGTGCAGCGTGTTGGCCTGCCGGAGATAGTCGCCCGGTGCGTGGCCTGTCAGGCCGAGCGTGACCGCCGGACCCCAGCTGCGCTCGCCGACCGGCGGATATTTGGTGAACGAGGCAAAGGCTTTGGCATCCGCGCCCGAATTGATCATCGGTGCGATAATGCCCGCCGCCCCCAGATCGAGCGCGCGCGAGGCGGTTTCGAACTGGCCGACCGGAATCCGCACAATCGACGGCTTGCCCGCCAGTGCCACCTGCGCAATCGAAGGGATGATGGAGGCGATGTCATGCGCGCCGTGCTGCATGTCGAGCGTCACGCAATCAAAGTTCTCGCGTGCCAGCACGCCTGCCAGCAGCGCATCGGGAATTCCCGTCCATGCGGTCAATAAGGCCGATCCACTCTCGCGGGACCGGGTGGCAAGACGGTGCGATAAACCGCCAACGGTTGCTTGTGCGCTCATCATGGCTCCTTATTGTGTGCTCGTTCCGGCCCGAATGCCCGCTCTGGCTCCGGCGTACTGAATGGAGCCAGCCTAACGGCAGTACACGCCACGCCGCAAGCCTCTATTGTACAAATCCCATACAGCAGGGGATACCGCCTGATGCAAGTTGTGCTCGGGGTCAGGATCGGTTAGGAACAAAGGGCTTATCGTGTCAGGAGCTTGTTGTGAGTCGTCTCAACAGGGTTTTGAAAAGGTTCAGCATCCGAACGGTTGTCCGTTCCGCCCTCGTCTTGCGAGAGGGACAGGCAACCGACACCCCGAGACCACCAACATTACGGTACACGCTGATGACTCGTCGCCGTCGGATATATGAGGGTAAGGCCAAGGTCCTTTATGAAGGCCCTGAACCGGGAACTCTGATCCAGCACTTCAAGGATGATGCCACCGCCTTCAATGCCAA
The DNA here is from genome assembly GCA_903930675.1 of uncultured Hyphomicrobiales bacterium. Lineage (GTDB taxonomy): Bacteria > Pseudomonadota > Alphaproteobacteria > Rhizobiales > Beijerinckiaceae > CAIYZJ01. The sequence continues at coordinate 1,727 of CAIYZJ010000009.1, read as the reverse complement.
AAAGCATGAGGTTATTGACGGCAAAGGCGTGCTGAACAACCGCATTTCGGAATATGTTTTTACAAATCTCAACGAGATCGGTGTGCCGACCCATTTCATCAAACGCCTCAACATGCGCGAGCAGTTGATCCGCGAGGTCGAAATCATTCCGCTCGAAGTGGTGGTGCGCAATGTCGCGGCCGGCTCGCTCTCGACCCGTCTGGGGATCGAGGAGGGCACGCAATTGCCGCGCTCGATCATCGAATTCTATTATAAAAGCGATGCGCTGAACGACCCGATGGTATCGGAAGAGCATATCACTGCCTTTGGCTGGGCCAATCCGCAGGAAATCGACGACATCATGGCACTGGCCATCCGCGTCAATGATTTCCTTTCGGGCCTGTTCCTCGGCGTCGGCATCCGTCTGGTCGATTTCAAGATGGAATGCGGCCGCTTGTGGGAAGGCGAGATGATGCGCATCGTCGTGGCGGATGAAATTTCGCCCGATTCGTGCCGCTTGTGGGATATGAAGTCCAACGACAAGCTGGACAAGGACCGCTTCCGCCGCGACATGGGCGGGCTGGTCGAGGCCTATACCGAAGTCGCCAAACGGCTCGGCATTATCGCCGAGAACGAGCCGATAGGCGGTTCTTCGCCCAAATTGGTGCAGTAACACCGTTTCCGGCGTGGTTCGGATGACGAATCACGCCGTGCCATTCTAGATACGTATCTGTTTGAACTTGCCGAGGATTTGCCATGAAAGCCCGTGTCACCGTCACCTTGAAAAACGGCGTACTTGACCCGCAGGGTAAGGCGATTGAATCCGCGCTGCATTCACTCGGCATCGACGGTATCGCCTCGGTCCGTCAGGGCAAGGTGTTCGACATTGTGCTGGAAGGCACCGACAAAGCCGCCGCAGAAGCCGCATTGAAGCTGGCGGGCGACAAGCTGTTGGCCAATACCGTGATCGAGAATTTCAAAGTCGATCTGCTCGACTGAGGGTCAGGTAAGCCAGTCCGGTCTTGCTCTTATGGTTTTTGTATATTATTCAGATTGAACAGTACCTGTTGCGTCCGTGTTTTTGTTCAAGCACCCAGCCGCAAAAGGTATTCTTCCATGAAAAGAATTGCTGTCAGTCTCTTCCTTGCTTTGCTGCTTTCGGCTTGCCAGACGCAGGGAGGTATTCGCCGTATCAGTGATGACGGGACCGTCGAGCCGATCAGGCCGGGGATGACGAGAGTCAAATTCAAGAACCATGACACCGATCATTGGATCGGCTCCAGGAAGGACGATTATACTGTCATGACCTGCCGTCCATTGGGTTGCCCGGCAAATACGGTGGTTTATATGAAAAACTTCCCGTCGACACGCAATCCTGACCAGACGGCTGTGATGAATATGGCTCAAAAATGGGTCGATTCAGAAATAGAAAAAGGGTCGACGATTACAGTAAAGCCGCAGTTGGGCAGATATAAAAACTTTCCTGCCGTATCATTTGCTTGGTCGCACGTCAAAAATGAAAACACTATTTATGATTATCGCAAAGTGGTTTTTGCCGGAGGTTTAGCGATTTCATTGCAGGCGGCTTCGTTGGATAAAGCCTATTCACCAAAGGCCGTCGATCACTTTCTTGCAATGATCGAGATCGAAGATGGCGGTTCGCTAAAATAATCGCATTCCGGGTGGATGCGCCATTCTTGTGGTGCGATATGGATGAGACCCTTAACACCGCTTTTGTCGGCTGGGGG
>CAIYZJ010000008.1 GCA_903930675.1 uncultured Hyphomicrobiales bacterium | reverse complement strand
TGTCATTGAGCCGCATATTCGGTCTCCCATGGGGACAATGGCACTCACTGCGCCCCAAAAATGGCATCATGATGGCTTTGTTCAAGCCCGTTCATTCCGGTCAGACGGCGGATGTTCCCGCTGCGTGACAAGAGAGTCATACAGCAGGATGCCCACCCCCGCAACGATGGCTGCATCGGCAAGGTTAAAAACGTACCAAGACCAGCCCTGCCAGTGCAGATGGACAAAATCGACCACAGCCCCGTAGGCCGCCCGATCGATGGCATTGCCGATGGCTCCGCCGGCCAGAAGACCGAGGCCCAGACCGAGCCATTTGTCGTCGGTATAGAGCATCCAGACCAGCAAGGCGATGGTGGCCGCAATCGACACCGCCAGCAGAATATACCGGCCGAGCGCGCTGTCTTGCTGGAACAACCCGTAGGAAATACCACGGTTCCACACCAGAACCAGATTGAAAAACTCGTTGACCACAATCGGCTGGGCCGTCTCGATATCGACCCAATGCAGCAAAGCGAGCTTGGAGAGCTGGTCAAGCACCAGCGTGATCAGCCCGACAAAGGCACCAAGCCGGGCCGGAGAATAGCGGATCGGCACGGTCATTGGCTCTTGCGTCATCGCTGGCCTTAAACCTGTGCGGCCAGTCGGTCCCATTCCCGCAGAGCCGCCGCATCGCGCGGGGTCACATCGGGATAATCGGGATCGGCGCCGATTTCGGTCGAGAACCGCCATGAACGGGCGCATTTCTGCCCCGCGGCCATCCGGTGGACCACCGCCACACCGGCCACATCATCGAGACGGAAGGCACCGTCCGGCCCCTCGCCTGTCTCGATGGCGAGATCGGAGGTGATGCAGACATCGGCGAAATTGACGCTGGCCACCAAAGCCGCCAATTCGGGATCATGAATATAGACAAGGGGTGCGGATTCCAGCGAAGAACCAATCTGTTTGGCTGCCCGCTCGATTTCCAGCGCACCGGTAACCACCCGCCGCACCTTGCGGATTTTGGCCCATTTCTCGTCCAGCGCCGTGTCAAGCCACGCCGCAGGAATGGCGGGGAAGCCCTCCAGATGCACGGATACGGCATCCGGATAACGCGCCAGCCACGCTTCCTCGCAGGTAAACACCAGAATGGGCGCGAGCCACAGCGTCACCGCGCGGAAAATCTGCTCGATACATTCCAGCGAGGCCCGCCGCGTTGCGCTCGACGGTGCATCGCAATAGAGCGTGTCCTTGCGGATATCGAAATAGAAGGCCGACAGATCGGTGTTCATGAACAAGGACAATTCGGAGATGACCTTGCGGTAATCATAGTCCGCATAGGCCTGGCGGATCACCGGTTCCAGTTCCGCCAGACGATGCAGCATCAACCGTTCGATCTCGCCCATCTGGCTGGGATCGACGCTGTTTTTGGCGTCGTAATGGGCCAGCGAGCCCAGCATCCAGCGCATGGTATTGCGCAATTTGCGGTAAGTTTCGACGAAGGTTTTGAGGATTTCCTTGCCGATCCTGAGATCGTCGGAATAGTCTGACGCCGCCACCCACAGGCGCAGGATATCGGCACCGGCATCTTTGATGACATCCTGCGGTGCCGTGACATTGCCGAGCGATTTGGACATTTTCTGTCCCTTCTCGTCCAGCACGAAGCCATGGGTCAGCACCACATCGAACGGCGCACGGCCGCGCGTGCCGCAGCTTTCCAGCAGCGAGGACTGGAACCAGCCGCGATGCTGGTCCGAGCCTTCCAGATACATCACGGTATCGCGGCCCCCGTCCACCTTGCGGCGGGTGCCTGCCAGACCGGGGAAGTGTTTCGGGTCTTCGAGCGTATAGGTATGGGTCGAGCCGGAATCGAACCAGACATCGAGCACATCCATCACCATGTCATAGTCATCGGGCGAGTGGCCGAAGGCGGTCAGGAACCGCTCCTTGGCCCCGTCCTTGAACCACGCATCGCCGCCCTCGGTCTCGAAGGCTTCGGCAATGGCCGCATCGACGCGCGGATCATCGAGCATCTTTTTGCTCTCGTGATGCACGAACACCGTGATAGGCACCCCCCAGGCGCGCTGGCGCGACATCACCCAATCGGGCTTGTTCTCGATCATGCCGCGAATCCGGTTCTCGCCGGTGGCGGGCACCCATTCGGTCTTGCCGATGGCGTCGAACGCCACGGACCGCAGCGATTCACCCAGCGCAAAAGGCTTGTCCATCGCAATGAACCATTGCGGCGTGTTGCGGAAGATCACTGGCTTTTTTGACCGCCACGAATGCGGATATTGATGCTTCAACCGCCCGCGCGCCACCAGATTGCCGGATTCGATCAGCGCCTTGATCACCGCCTCGTTGGCATCGCCCTTTTCGCCCTTGTCATTGATCACGCGCTTGCCGCCAAAGCCCGGGGCTTGGTCGGTATAGGCGCTGTCATCGTCGATGGTGAAGGGAATGGCGGTATTGATGCCGCGCTCGGACAATTGGCGGCCATTGGCCATCCAGATCTCGAAATCCTCGCGGCCATGACCGGGAGCGGTATGGACAAAGCCCGTGCCCGCATCATCGGTGACATGGTCGCCATCCAGCATCGGCACGATGAAATCATAACCGATTGCCGCCAGCGGATGCGCACATTCGATCCGGCCCATCTCGGCGGCTGTCACATCGGCCTTGAAAGCCAGCGTGATTTTGGCGGATTGGGCCACTGCCTCGGCCAGATTTTTGGCCAGCAGATAGACCTCGCCCATCGCAGGGCCGTAATCGCGCTCGTTGCCTGTCACCTCGTAAAGGCCATAGGCAATCTTGTGATGGTAGGAAATGGCGCGGTTGCCCGGCAGGGTCCACGGGGTTGTGGTCCAGATCACCACATTGACCGCACCCGACAGACCCTTGGTGACCGGAAATTTCACCCACACCATATCGCTCTGGTGGTCGTGATATTCGATCTCGGCTTCGGCCAGAGCGGTTTTTTCCACCACCGACCACATCACGGGCTTGGAGCCGCGATAGAGCAGGCCGTTATCCTTGAACTTCATGATCTCGCGGGCAATCTGCGCCTCGGCGGGAAAAGCCATGGTCGAATAGGGATGTTCCCAATCACCCGTAATGCCCAACCGCTTGAATTCCTCGCGCTGGGTGTCGAGCCATTGTTCGGCAAAGGCCCGGCATTCCTGCCGGAATTCCACCACCGGAACCTCGTCCTTGTTCTTGCCCTTGGCGCGGTAGGCTTCCTCGATTTTCCATTCGATCGGCAGGCCGTGGCAATCCCAGCCCGGCACATAATTGGAATCAAAGCCCAGCATCTGCTGGCTGCGGGTGACCAGATCCTTCAAAATCTTGTTGAGCGCGTGGCCGATATGGATGCTGCCATTGGCATAGGGAGGGCCGTCATGCAGCACGAAACGCGGACGCCCCGCCGAGGTTTCCCGCAAACGCTGGTAGAGATTGCGCTGTTTCCACCGCGCCAGAATTTCGGGCTCGCGCTGCGGCAGACCGGCGCGCATCGGAAACTCCGTCTGCGGCAAGAACAAGGTTTTGGAATAATCGCGGGTGGCGGTTTCAGAATTCATGATCGTTCAGACTTCAGCATGAGTAAGGAAGAATGAGACCGCCCGCCGGTGCCGGCCGCCCCAAAGCCATTGGCCAAAGCCTCTAGCCTATTTGGACCCAAAACACCATAAGCCCGCATTGATTGACGAAAGGTCAATATCGGCACAGATCGGCCAGCATGCTAAGCGCTTCGCTTTGGTCGGCCAGCATGGCGCGGGCGCGGGCGCAATCGGCATCCATCTGCACGATCAGAGCCTCGACGCTGTCGAATTTGGCCTCGCCGCGCAAGAAGCCGCAAAATTCGACATCCACGGTCTTGCCATAGAGATCACCGTCGAAATCGAACACAAAGGTTTCCAGCCGCGGCGCGCCGTCATCGAATGTCGGGCGGCGGCCGAAACTGGCCACCCCGTCATGCACCACACCATCCACCGCCATGCGCACCGCATAAATGCCGTATTTCAGCGCGCAATCCTTGCCCGGAACCATATTGGCGGTGGGAAAACCCAACAGCCGCCCGCGCTTGTCGCCATGCACCACCTCGCCGCGCACCAGCCAGCGATAACCGAGCAGATGCGCCGCCGCCGCCACATCGCCTTGCACCAGACACTCCCTGAT
>CAIYZJ010000007.1 GCA_903930675.1 uncultured Hyphomicrobiales bacterium | reverse complement strand
TGACTCGGTGCCGATTGTGGCGCGCGAAACCGTGTCTTTCTCCGGCAATTACGAGCCCGGCACCCTCGTGGTCTCGACCAGCGAACGGCGCATGTATCTGGTGCTCGAAAACGGCAAGGCGCTGCGTTATGGCGTCGGTGTCGGCCGTCCCGGCTTTGAATGGGGTGGAGAAACCAAGATCACCCAGAAACGCGAATGGCCGGATTGGACACCGCCTCCCGAAATGCTCAAGCGTCGTCCCGATCTGCCACGCTACATGAAGGGCGGTCCCGACAATCCCCTGGGCGCGCGCGCCATGTATCTCGGCAGTTCGCTCTACCGTATTCATGGGTCGAACGAGCCGGAATCGATCGGACAGGCTGTCTCGTCGGGCTGCATCCGCATGGTCAACGAGGATGTGATCGACCTTTACGAGCGCGTCAAAGTCGGTGCTTCGGTCATCGTGATGCGCTGAGCGCACACACATCCGCCTTGTGAAAGCCCGCTTCTTGCGGGCTTTTTCTTGCCTTCAGCCGCGCGAAAGTCCCTGTGCAGCCAGCGCATCGAGATAGCGTTGCCAGATCTCGTCGCGCTGTTCGGCCAGCGAGATCAGGAAGGACCAGGTATAGAGGCCGGTATCGTGACCATCGTCGAACACCAGCCTGATGGCATAATGGCCGACCGGCTCGATCGCCTTGATGGTGACATGCCGCTTGTGGCCGACGGTTTTGCGCTCGGACGGATGGTGGCCGCGCACCTCGGCAGAGGGGCTTTCGACGCGCAGGAATTCGGCATCAAGGGTCAGATGGCGTCCGTCTTCAAAAGTCAGGGACAATTGTTTTTTATCCGCAGAGAGACGAATTTCCGATAATTCGGCCTCGGCGGCGGGCATTTCGGGCTGGTTTGTCATGTATCTTGTCCCTTTCCCTCTTAAACACCTGTCAGCTTTGCGATAAAAGCATTGACCACGCAGCTGTAAGCGAGGATCAATAGGCGCACAATGAAGAGCGTGACACAATGGCCCAGATGATTTCCCCTCTTGCGACTTCGGCCCCGCAGCCGATCATCGACCCGTTCGGGCGGCATGTCAGCTATTTGCGCGTGTCGGTGACCGATCGTTGCGATTTCCGCTGCGTCTATTGCATGTCCGAGGATATGCACTTTCTGCCCAAGCAGGATTTGCTGACGCTTGAGGAGCTGGACCGGCTGTGCTCGGCCTTTGTCGGGCGCGGGGTGAAAAAGCTGCGGATTACCGGCGGCGAACCGCTGGTGCGGCGCGACATCATGCAACTGTTTCGCAGCCTCTCGCGCCACCTCGATTCCGGCGCGCTGGAAGAATTGACGGTGACCACCAACGGTTCGCAACTGGCCCGCTATGCCAGCGAGCTGGCCGCTTGCGGCGTGCGGCGCATCAATGTGTCGCTTGATACGCTCAAAGCCGACCGCTTCAAAGAGATCACCCGCTGGGGCGATCTCGACAAGGTGCTGGCGGGTATCGATGCCGCACAAAAGGCCGGTATCCATGTCAAGATCAACGCCGTGGCCCTGAAGGGTGTCAATGACGATGAAATCGAAACCATGATCGAATGGGCTCATGGCCGCGGCATGGACATCACCTTTATCGAGGTGATGCCGATGGGGGATATCGAGACCTCGCGTTTTTGACCAATATTGGCCGCTGACGCAGGTCAAGGCGCAGCTGCTCGACCGTTTCACGCTGCAAGACCTCGAAGACCAGACGGGAGGCCCTGCCCGCTATGTCCGCGTCAAGGAGACCGGCGGGCGGATCGGCTTTATCACGCCGCTGACCCATAATTTCTGCGAGAGCTGCAATCGCGTTCGACTGACCTGCACGGGCACGCTTTATATGTGTCTGGGGCAGGAGGATGCCGCCGATCTGCGTGCGCCGTTACGCGCCAGCGCATCCGACGTGCCCTTGCTGGCCGCCATCGATGCCGCGATTTTGCGCAAGCCCAAAGGGCATGATTTCATCATCGACCGCACCACCTCGCGCCCTGCCGTCAGCCGCCACATGAGTGTCACCGGTGGCTGAGGCAATACCGGACTCTCCGCCCAGAACACAGGCGCAACAGGCGCTCGACGCGCATCTGCTGCAATCCAAAAACAACCGGCGCGGCATCATTCTGGCCCTGTGCGCCATGGCGCTGTTTGTGTGCAACGACTCGCTGGTCAAACTGGCCACGTCCAGTTTCTCGACCGGACAGGTCCTGGTCATCCGCGGCCTTTTTGCCACCTCGATCATGCTGACAGTGGTGCTGGTGTCGAAACAGGGCAAGAGCCTGCGGTTCATGTTCACCCGCCTGCTGATGGTGCGCGCCACCGCCGAATCCATGGTTGCACTGTGCTTTGTCACCTCGATTTCGCAACTGGCGCTGGCCGATCTGACCGCCATTTTGCAGGCCACGCCCTTGATCATCACGCTGTTTTCAGTGGTGTTGGGGATCGAGAAAATCGGCTGGAGGCGCTGGTCGGCGGTGATTGTCGGCTTTGTCGGCGTGTTGCTGGTGGTCAAACCGGGGGGCCATACATTCAATATTTATGCACTGCTGGCGCTGTTATCGTGTTTTCTGGTGGCATTCCGAGATTTGATGACCCGCAAGATCAATCCGGCAATCCCCACAGTGGTTGTGTCGTTGACCACGACACTCAGCGTGGTGGTGGTGGGACTGCTTCTCGGATTGGAGAGCTGGAAGCCGATCGAATTGCAACCGACACTTTACCTGCTGGCCGCCGCCATGTTTGTTTCGGCGGGCAATATGAGCATCGTCAAAGCCTATCGCATTGCCGACCCTTCGGCCGTCTCGCCGTTCCGTTATTCGGTGGTGATCTGGGCATTCTTGTCGGGTTTTGTGGTGTTCGGCGAAATTCCCGATGCACTCGCCATTATCGGCACAGGACTGATCGTCGCCAGCGGCATCTATACCGTCCACCGCGAGCGGGTACGGGCAAGAGAATTAACCACCGAAGCCAATCTATCGGTTTGAAAGCGCAGGATTTTCATGCGTTTCTTGCGGATAATCACCGCGAAAAAACTATTGACTGTTGCCGCCAAGGCCGCAAAGTAGTTAAACAACAATCGGCGATACAGCCGAAGCGAGTGTCCGCTTGCGACAGGTCAGCCCCGTCAAACCCGGTGTTTGTGAGGCGATGCTGTTGCAAGCAGTGCGATTGGGGGGTGGAAGATGGATTTTTTACTCAATTTCAGTCGGTTGATTGATCGCGTTTCAAGCGCGGTCGGGCGCACTTTGAGCTGGCTGATCCTGCTGGCGGTCATTGTATCGACCGTCAATGCCATCGTCCGCAAATTGTTCGATGTCTCGTCCAATTCCTGGCTGGAACTGCAATGGGTGCTGTTCGGCGCGGTGTTTTTGCTGTGCTCGTCATGGACCTTGCTGTCGAACGAGCATATCCGCATCGATATCGTCAATTCCCTGTTGCCCAAAGCCGCGCGCGACTGGATTGATATTGCCGGACATGTGCTGTTTTTGCTGCCGCTGACCATCGTGATGATGATCGTATCCTGGCCGTTTGCCATGCGCTCGCTGCTGCTGAACGAACAATCCATCAATGCCGGCGGCTTGCCGCAATGGCCAGCCAAATTGCTGATCCCTATCGGATTTCTGATGCTTTTTTTCCAAGGTGTGTCCGAGCTGATCAAGCGGATCGCCATCATGCGCGGCGCGCTGGAGGATACGACCTCGGGAGGCGGGCATCATGCCGCCGCCGAAGCCGAAGCCGCCCGCCTGCTGGCGCAGGTCGATGAAGCCCGTTGAGCCACACGTTCTGCCGCCCTGTTCCGGCAAAGGATAACCGCCCATGACCGCCTTTATCATCCACAACATGGCCCCCATCATGTTTGCCGCGCTGGTGGCTTTTTTGCTGCTGGGCTATCCGGTTGCGTTTGCGCTGGCTGCCAACGGCTTGATTTTCGCCCTGATCGGGATCGAGCTCGGCCTGTTCCGTCCCGACTTCATTCAGGCGCTCCCCGAACGCGTGTTCGGGGTCATGAACAATGATACGCTGCTGGCCATTCCGTTCTTTACCTTTATGGGGCTTGTGCTGGAGCGATCGGGCATGGCCGAAGACCTGCTCGACACCATCGGGCAGTTGTTCGGCCCGATCCGTGGCGGCTTGGCCTATGCGGTCATTTTTGTCGGCGCCTTGCTGGCAGCAACGACAGGTGTTGTGGCGGCGTCTGTCATTTCGATGGGTCTGATCTCGCTGCCGATCATGTTGCGCTATGGGTATGACCGGCGGTTGGCGGCCGGCGTCATTGCTGCATCCGGCACGCTGGCCCAAATTATCCCACCCTCGCTGGTTTTGATTGTGATGGCCGACCAGCTCGGCAAGTCGGTCGGTGATATGTATGAAGGCGCGTTTATCCCCGGGCTCGTGCTTTCGGCTTTGTATGCGCTCTATGTGTTTCTGGTCACATTGGTTGCACCGGCAGCTGCACCTGGCCTGCCGGCAGATGCACAGGTCCTCAATGATCCCGATGGCAAAAGCCGCCGCCTGTCTTTGCTCGTGGTCACCATCCTGTCTGGTCTGATCGGCTATCTGGTCATCCAGCGCACAGGACAAAAGGCGGGTGCGGATTTCGTGGTGCTGACCATGTCGGTCGCTGTCGGTGTCTCTTTTGTGCTGGCCGTGATCAACAAGCTGCTCGGCCTCAAGCTGCTGTCAGTGATGACCGAAACCGTGATTTTCGTGATGGTGCCGCCGCTGGCCCTCATCTTTCTGGTGCTGGGTACGATCTTTATCGGCGTCGCCACCCCGACCGAGGGCGGTGCCATGGGTGCTGCGGGGGCGATTATTCTGGCACTGATGAAAAAGCGTCTGTCGTTCGATCTGTTGCGCCAGGCCACGGAATCGACGGCCAAACTGTCGGCCTTTGTCATGTTCATTCTGGTGGGCGCGCGCGTGTTCTCGCTGACCTTTTACGGCGTAGACGGGCATAAATGGGTGGAAGAATTGCTGGTCTCGCTGCCCGGCGGCACGGTCGGCTTTTTGATCATCGTCAATCTGCTGATTTTCGTACTGGCCTTCTTCCTCGATTTCTTCGAACTGGCCTTTATCGCCGTGCCACTGATCGGCCCTGCGGCGGAAAAGCTCGGCATCGACCTGATCTGGTTCGGCGTGATTTTGGGGGTCAATATGCAGACTTCCTTCATGCACCCGCCTTTCGGCTTCGCACTGTTCTATCTGCGGTCGGTTGCCGCCAAAGAGCCTTACAAGGACCGCGTCACCGGCAAGATGATGGATCCTGTGACCACCGGACAGATCTATTGGGGTGCTGTGCCTTTCGTGGTGATCCAGATGATCATGGTCGGGCTTGTGATCGCTTTCCCGCAAATGGTCATGCATTACAAATCGACCGGAGTGGTTGTTGACCAGAAAAAGGCGATGGAACAGTTGCAAAACCTGCCCGGTCTGGGGGCCCCGATGCCGATGATGGATTTCAATACCATGCCGGGACTGCCGGGCGTTCCGAAGAAGTAAGCAGGCAAGCAGACACAAAAAAGCCCCGGACCAGCAATGGTCCGGGGCTTTCTTTTGGAGTGAGCCTGATCAGCCGCGGCTGCGCTGGCGGATCATGAAGCTGTCATAGTTGTATTCGGCAATCTGCCACCACAGATACTGTTCGCCGCGGAAGGCCATATAGTGATCGTGGATCTTCTTGAAATCCGCGCTCTTGGCACTGAATTCGGCATACATTTCTGTAGCGGCCTTGTAGCAGGCTTCCATGATTTCGGGGCTGAAGGCGCGCAGTTGTGCGCCACTCTGCAACAGACGGATGATGGCACCCGGATTGCCCGCATCATACTTGGATTGCATGTCGACATTGGCCAAAGCGGCCGCAGAGGTTACAATGGACTTGTAGTGCTTGGGCAATTCGTTCCATTTCGCGCTGTTGGTCATCAGCATCAGCGATGCACTGCCTTCCCACCAGCCCGGAGCGTAGTAATAGGGAGCGACCTTGTTGAAGCCGAGTTTTTCATCATCATAAGGACCGACCCATTCGGCGGCATCGATGGTGCCTTTTTCGAGAGCCGGATAGATATCACCACCGGCAATCTGCTGAGGAACCGCGCCCAAGCGTTGGACGACCGAACCGCCCAAGCCGCCGATGCGCATCTTGATGCCCTTCCAGTCCTCAACGGTCTTGATTTCCTTGCGGAACCAACCGCCCATCTGGGTGCCGGTATTGCCGGCAGGAAGCCCGACCAGATTGTACTTGGCAAAAAAATCGTTCATCAGGGCCATGCCGCCGCCATGATACATCCATGCATTATGCTGGCGGGAATTGAGACCGAACGGCACAGTGGTCCCGAAAGCGAATGTCGGATCCTTGCCGATATAATAGTAGGGCGCGGTATGGGTCATTTCGACCGTGCCGTTCTGGACAGCATCAAGTGCCTGTAGGCCGGGAACAATTTCACCCGCCGCAAACACCTGGATCTGGAACTTCCCGTCTGTTGCTTCCGAAACAGCCTTTGCAAAGGTTTCAGCCGCGCCATAGATGGTGTCGAGCGACTTCGGGAAGCTCGAGGTCAAACGCCACTTCAATTCAGGCATGCTCTGGGCAATGGCCGGTGCCGCAACAGCGGTCGCTGCTGCCAGACCCAAGCCGGTTGATTTCATAAAGTCACGACGTTTCATAGGTTCCCTCCACGTTTAACTGTTCTGGATATCCAAGTTTTTTAAGATCATCCGTAACTCTATCATAGTGCTTTGCGCATTTTGATCAATGGGCTTCCGAAGGGGCACTCTGGCTGCGCGGCGGGGCCCGCATCAAGGGGACAAGCGCGATCAAACCTATAAAAATCAGTGTCAGGGCGAAAAACACATCGGCCATGCCCATCACCATCGCCTCGCGCCGCACCATCAGTGACAGCTGTCTGGTTGCCATCAAGGCTCCTTGCACCGCATCGTCGGAAAACAGCATGGTCAGACTGGCCATCACCTCCTCGGCGCGTTGGTGCCCCCAACTGATCGACTCGCGCAGGCGCAGGATATGCAGATCGGTGCGGTCGTTCAGCATGGTGTTGATCAGGGCAAGGCCAACCGCTCCGCCGAGATTGCGGGTGAGATTGTAAATGCCCGATGCATTTTTAAGCCGGTGCGGCGGCAAGGTCCCCAAGGCCAGATTGTTGATCGGCACCATGCACATCATCATGCAGAACCCGCGCAGGATTTGCGGGATCAGCAATTCGTTGAAATCCCAATCCTTGGTCAGATCGACCACCATCCATGTGCCCAAGGCAAAACCGGCAAAGCCGGTGGCAATCATCGCCCGCAAATCGACCTTGGCCGACAATTTGCCGACAATCGGCGCGGCAATGAACATCGAGATGCCGGTGACAAACATGGTCTCGCCGATCATCAGAGCCGAATAGCCGCGCACCCGCGCCAGATAGACCGGATAGAGATAGGTCAGGCCATAAAGCCCGATGCCCATCGCCACCGACATCAGGGAACCTGTCCAGAAATTGCGGTCATTGAAAGCGGTCAGATCGACAATCGGTCGGGAGGCTGTAAAACATCGCCAGAAAAAAACCAGCGAACTGGCCAGCGACACCAAAGCGCACAGCACAATCGTATCATCACTGAACCAGTTCTTGGCCGAGCCCTCTTCCAGAAAATATTCGAGCGTGCCGAGAAACAGAGCCATCGAGAACAGACCCGCCCAATCGAACCGCTCCAGCAGCGACAAATCAGGCTCGTCGAAATCGACCAGCGTCCAGACCGTGACCGAGACGATGATGCCCGGGATCACATTGACCAGAAACAGCCAGTGCCACGAAAACAGATCGGTCAGATAGCCGCCGATGGTCGGCCCGATGGTAGGGGCCAGCGTGGCGACAAGGCCGATGATCGGGGCGATGATCGGCTGCTTCTCGCGCGGGAAGATCGTATAGGCCGCCGCAAACACCGTCGGGATCATGCCGCCGCCGATGAAGCCCTGCAAACACCGCCAGACGATCATTTCGGGGATAGAACTGGCGGTCGAGCACATCACGCTCATCAGCGTAAAGCCCGCCGCCGAAGCCGCGAACAGATAGCGGGTGGAAAAAGCGCGCGACAGATAGCCCGACAGCGGGATCATGATCACTTCGGCGATCAGATAGCTGGTCTGCACCCACGGGATTTCATCGGCACTGGCCGACAGACCCGCCTGAATTTCGGACAAGGAGGCCGAGACGATCTGGATGTCCAGAATCGCCATGAACATGCCGAACACCATCGCCATGAAACCGATGATCCGTTGCGGGGTCAGCGGCAGCGGTGCAGGATGGACCGTGGCAGCCGGCTTGGCTGCTTTCGGCTTGGCTTCGGCCATTATCCGCGCCCCGCTTGACTGCTCGTGCCCATCTTATGGCCGTGTATCAATAGTGGTGACCACCGACATGCCGGCCCGCAAGAAGCCCTCATCAATCTGCGCCCGCTCGATGGAAATCCGCACCGGAAAACGCTGGACAATTTTGGTGAAATTGCCGGTGGCATTTTCGGGCGGCAACAGCGAGAACAACGCGCCGGAGGCGGGTGCAATGCCCACCACACGCCCTTCGATCCTCCGGTCCGGTGCGGCATCCACCGTCAATCGGGCGGTTTGACCGATTTTGATCCGCGCCAGTTGCGTTTCCTTGAAATTGGCCTCGACATAGACACTGCCAAGCGGCACCAGAGCCATCAAACGGCTGCCGGGCTGGACATATTGGCCCGGTTGTGCGGCCCGATTGCCGATCGCCCCGTCAAACGGCGCCTTGACCTGCGCGAACATCAAATCTCGGCGGGCTTTGGCCACACCGGACTCAACCTCTTTCAGCGAGGCTTGGGCTTCGGCCCGCCCGGCTTTGAGGACATCAAGGGTGGCAATAGCCCCTTGGAATCCGGCGCGTGCCCCTGCCAGATTGGCGCGCGCACGGGTATCATCGGCCTGGGCCAGATCAACACGCTGGCGCGAGCCATAATCACTGGCAACCAGTTTCTGGGCGCGTTCCAGATCGGCCGCGCTGCGCAGCACTTCGCCTTCGGCGGCCCGCATCTGGGCTTCGGCCTGCGAGATCATCGCCTGCTGGGCCTGCATCTGGTTGCCGATGCGGCTGATCGTCGCTTCCTGCGTCGCCAGACGGGCTTCTGCGGATTGCAAAGCAAGGCGATAATCACCCTCGTCGATCAAAGCCAGCACATCACCCGCTTTGACCATCTGGTTGTCAGTCACCGGAACCGACACCACATAACCGGGCACCTTTGCGGCAATCACCGCCATGTCGGCGCGCACATAGGCATCGTCGGTGGACACCATAAAACGCCCTTCGACCAGATAGCCGAACAAAGCCCACAGCCCGTAGAGGCCGAACAAAGCAGCGATCCCGATCAGGATCAGCTTTTTCAAGGACTTGCCACGCGTTGCCGGATTTGGCTTGGCAGGCGCATCGGGGGCTGCAGGAGCATCGGATAGGTTGTCGGGTTGGCTTTCGGCCATGGAAGACTTGTCCTTATCTCGTCAAATCGACTGCAATGAGCAGCAAGCCCGGTCAAACATCTGCTGTCGGCAGACTTGTGGTGACTTAATCAATCACGATTTTCGGCGTTTTGCGCACAGGCGTGCCGTTGACGATGTCCCAAAGCTTTTGCGCCATCGCTTTGTAAATTCTGGAATGGGCACCATCGGGCAAGGTTGCCACTACCGGACGGCCGGAGTCGGAGCGTTCCCTGATTTCCAGCTCCAGCGGCACGCCGCCGAGATAGGCGACGCCGTGCTTTTCGGCCTCGTGCATCGCCCCGCCATGGCCGAAAATATCCGAACGCGACCCGCAGGACGGGCACAGGAAATAACTCATATTCTCGACCAAACCCAAAATAGGCACATCAACGCGCTGGAACATCGCGATGCCGCGCCGCGCATCGATCAAGGCCAGATCCTGCGGTGTCGAGACAATCACCGCGCCCGCCAGTGGCACCGATTGCGCCATGGTGAGTTGGGCGTCGCCCGTACCGGGCGGCATATCGACAACCAGCACGTCGAGATCGCCCCAATTGACCTCGCGCAACATCTGCTGCAGGGCCGACATCACCATGGGCCTGCGCCAGATCATCGCGGCATCTTCCTCGACCAGAAAGCCCATCGACATGACTTTGAGACCATAGGCCTCCATCGGCTCCAGAATCCGCCCTTCGCTGACCACCGGTTTGCCCGACAAGGCCAAGAGGCGCGGCAGCGAGGGGCCGTAAATATCGGCATCCAGCATGCCGACTTTCAGGCCCAAAGCCTGCAAGCCCAAAGCCAGATTGACCGAGGTGGTGGATTTGCCGACGCCGCCTTTGCCCGATGCCACCGCGATAATGTGTTTGACACCCGGCACCAGCTTGCGTGCCGTCCCCGCCGCAGCACGCGGGCCGGGTTGGGCGGCGGTGGATTTGGCATCGCCTGACCGCTCGGACGTCAGCATCACCAAAGCGCCAGACAGGCCCGCAACGGCTTTGACCGCCGCTTCGGCCTGCAAACGCAAAGGCTCGAAGGTTTTGACCTGATCGGCAGGGCATTGCAATGTCACATAAGCCTTGTCGCCCTGCACCGAAACGCCCTGCAACATCGGCGACACAGCCAGAGAGGCCGAGCCATCTGGGGCGGCAATTTTAGCCAGAGCCTGACGAATATGCTGTTCCGTGACCATGTGACCCATCTCCCAAACCGGATTCGTCATGACTTTTACCCGAGCCCGCCGCACGAAGCGAGACAAGATCGCGCCCGACCGGCATTTTCTGTCGCGCAAAGCCCGCCCCGCGCATTTTTTTGAATATCGAGACTGTCACTCTTCCCTGTGCTGCGCTATGTGAGGAGCAGCAACGGGCAGCACCCGCCGCCGTCATCAAAATTTTGAGGGAGACATCACATGGCCAAAGTGGCATTTCTGGGACTGGGTGTTATGGGCTATCCAATGGCAGGCCATCTGAAGGCCAAAGGCGGCCATGATGTGACCGTCTACAACCGCACTTTCGCCAAGGCCGAAGGCTGGGCCAAGCAGCATGGTGGACACGCCGCCAAAACCCCGCGCGAAGCGGCACAGGATTGCGATTTCGTGTTTGCCCGCGTCGGCAATGACGATGATCTGCGCTCGGTGGTGCTGGGTCCGGACGGTGCCTTTGCCGGCATGAAAAAGGGTGCGATTTTCGTCGACAACACCACCGCGTCGGCCGAAGTGGCCCGCGAGCTTTATGCCAAGGCGCATGAGCATGGTGTGCATTTCATCGATGCTCCCGTCTCGGGCGGACAGGCCGGTGCCGAAAACGGTGCTCTGACCGTGATGTGCGGCGGCGATGCCGAGATTTACGCCAAAGCAGAGCCCGTCATCACCGCCTTTGCCAAGGCCGTGAAATTGCTGGGTCCATCGGGTGCGGGCCAGTTGACCAAGATGGTCAACCAGATCTGCATCGCCGGTGTGGTGCAGGGTCTGGCCGAAGGCATTGCCTTTGCCAAGCGCTCCGGTCTTGATGCGGAAGCGGTGATCGAAGCCATCTCGAAGGGTGCGGCCCAATCCTGGCAGATGGAAAACCGCTACAAGACCATGAACACAAACACCTACACCTTCGGCTTCGCCGTCGACTGGATGCGCAAGGATCTGGGCATTTGTCTGGAAGAATCCCGCCGCAACGGCGCGCATCTGCCGATGACGGCACTGGTTGATCAGTTCTATGGCGACGTGCAGGAAATGGGCGGCGGCCGTTGGGATACGTCGAGCCTGCTGGCCCGCCTGATCAAATAAGATCCGGCTTTACGCCAGACAATCAAAACAAAGCCCCTGCGGAGCACTTCGCAGGGGCTTTTTGCTGTAGGCCTCAGTGTTTGCTGATGGCAGGATCGGCACCGATGCCGACCTGAGCCAAGGTGTGGGTGCCGTTGTGGCAAGCCACCGCGGCTTTGATCATCACCATCGCCAAAGCCGCTCCCGAGGCTTCGCCCAAGCGCATGCCCAAAGACAGGATCGGCTCAAGGCCCAGATGCGCCAGCACTTCCGCATGCGCGCCCTCGGCAGACAGATGACCGGCGACGCAATGATCGATGCTGTGCGGATCCATCGCATGCAAAACGGCGGCGGCGGCGGTCACGACATAGCCGTCCAGCACCACGGGCACGCGTTGCAGACGCGCGGCCATGATCGCACCGGCCATGGCCGCGATTTCACGCCCGCCCAAACGGCGCAAAATCTCGAGCGGATCGGACAAGGCTTCTTGATGCAATGCCAGTGCCTTGCGCACTGCCGCGCGCTTGCGCTGCATCTGCGCCTCGTCCGCACCCGCCCCGTGGCCGACAAAACGGTCGGGATCACCGCCATAAAGGGCGGCATATATGGCGGCAGCCGCCGTGGTATTGCCGATGCCCATTTCACCCAAACCGAGCAAATCGACGCCACCGGCCAAAGCCTCCATGCCGAAGGCCATGGTGGCGACGCAGGATTTCTCGTCCATCGCCGGCTGTTCTGTCATATCGGCGGTTGGCAGATCCAGGGCCAGATCGAAGGCCTTGAAGCCGAAATCGAAGCTGGCGCAGATCTGGTTGATCGTGCCGCCCCCTGCCCCGAAAGCATCGAGCATCAACCGCGTCACATCGGCAGGAAAAGCCGAAACGCCTTGCGCCACCACACCGTGATTGCCCGCAAACACGCAGACCAGCGGACGCGTGACATGCGGCTTGTCATCGGCCTGCCATGCCGCCATCCAGACCGCCAGCTGCTCGAGCCGTCCGAGACTGCCCGGCGGCTTGGCCAATTGGCTGTCACGGGCGCGCACGACCTCGGCGGCGCGCTCGTCGGCATCTGGAAAAGACGCTATCAACGCCCGAATATCATCAAATGGAGACACCATATCAATCAACCCCAACCCTGTTGCCGTCCAAACCTGTTGCTATCATTGCAAGTGGCACTGACAGACTCATTCGATTTCTGCTTATAACCCTCTCTGTGCCTCTTTCGACAGATTTATGTTTTGCCGCGGAACCCGCCATGCTGTGCGCCTTGATTGATTGCATCCGTTTCTACTCGCGCCTGCCGGTGCCGGTTTTTGCTTTTGAAAAAGACCCGCACGGCCTGCCCCACTTTCCGCATATCGTGCGGATGCTGCCGCTTGCCAGCCTGATCATCACCCTGCCCGCTGCTGTTGTGATCGTGTTGGCGGACTGGTTCTGGTCACCGCTGGTCACAGCCAGCCTGACCCTGACCATGTCGGTTTTGAGCACGGGAGCCTTTCACGAGGACGGCTTGGCGGATGTCGCCGACGGGCTTGGCGGCGGCCAGACGGTGGCCAGACGTCTGGAGATCATGACCGACAGCCGCATCGGAACCTATGGCGGGGCAGCGCTGGTGCTGTCGTTTCTGCTCCGGATCACTGTGCTGGCCGATCTGATCGATGCTCTGGGCGCCACCGAAACCGCTTTGCTGGTGCTGGCGATCGCGCCTTTGTCACGCATGGCCGGACTTTTACCGCTGATGCTCTTGGCCAATGCCAAGCCCGACGGCAAGGCGGCTGCTGTAGGACGGCCTGACGGGACCACCTATCTCGCCACCCTTGCCGTCGCCTTGCTGCTGTCGGGCGCTCTGCTATGGTGGGCGGGTTGCGAAGTTGAAACCGTATTGCTTGTCTGGCCCATCGGCTTTATTGCGGTTATGCCTTTATTGCTGATGGCGCGACGGCTGATCGGCGGCCAGACCGGTGATGTGGCGGGCGCGGCCCAGCAAATCGCCGAAATGGCTTTTCTGCTCACTCTGTCTGCTTGTGCGAATTGGACATCATGACCACCTTGAACACCTCCAGTCCGGCAGCTTCCAGTCCGGCAGCTTCCAGTCCTTGCATCAAACTGTGCGTGATCGACCGCCTCACCGGCCTGTGCGAGGGCTGTGGCCGCACCTTGCAAGAGGTGATGCAATGGGGCGCGATGAACGAGGCCGAACGCATCACCATCATGGCGCAATTGCCCGAGCGCAAAGCCCTGTGGAGCCGCCCTGCCAGCCGTTGCGCGGGCAAGCCCAACCAGTAAATCAATCCAGCGGATCAGGCTTTGACTACCGGTGGTTCCGGCGTCCAGTCCCGCGACACCAAAGCCACCGCATCGCGCAGCACCGATAACGGCGCATCGCGTTTGACGGCGTGGGTGGACAGATGGCGGCGGAAGGCGCGCGCGCCGGGGCGTCCCTGAAACAGGCCGAGCATATGGCGCACCATCGAGTGCAAATGCCCGCCGGATTCAAGCTGCCGGGCCATATAGGGCTCATAGGCTTCAACCGCTTCAAAGCCCGAGCTGACCGGAGCCTCTTGCCCGAACAGCAACGGATCGACGCCAAGCAACAATTCGGGATTGTGATAGGCCTCGCGCCCTACCATCACGCCGTCCAGCTCGGCGACATGGGCCTGACACTCATCCATCGTGCGGATGCCGCCATTGATCGCAACCGGATAGGTACCGAGCCGTTGCTTCAACCGATAGACGCGCGAATAATCGAGCGGCGGAATATCGCGGTTCTCTTTGGGCGACAGGCCTTTCAGCCACGCCTTGCGGGCATGCACCACCAGATGGTCACAGCCCGCCGCAATCACCCGATCGGCCAGTGTGTCCAGAGCCTCTTCGATATCCTGCTCGTCAACCCCGATCCGGCATTTGACGGTGACAGGCACCTCGACCACCGCTTTGATCGCCGCCACACAATCACCCACCAATTGCGGCTCGCGCATCAGACAGGCCCCGAAGCGGCCATCCTGCACGCGGTCGGACGGACAGCCGACATTGAGATTGATCTCGTCATAGCCGAAATCGACGCCGATCCGTGCCGCCCCGGCCAAGGCGTGCGGGTCCGAGCCGCCGAGTTGCAGGGCAATCGGATGTTCGCTGGCATCAAATCCCAACAGGCGCTGGCGGTCGCCATGGATGATCGCCCCTGTCGTGACCATCTCGCTGTAAAGTCGCGCCCGCCGCGACAGGACGCGGTGGAAGGCCCGACAATGACGGTCGGTCCAATCCATCATCGGAGCCACGCTGAACCGCCAGACGTCGGTCGCAAGGGGAGGTGAAATATTCTGCATGGGGGCCTTATACCCCATGGCCCTGCGATTTTCGACAGGTGGATTGTGTCTTTTCATCATTTAATCTGTCTCTTTCTGCGGGACCGGAATACCTGATGTCATCTCACTCCTCGCGCTCTCAGGACAACAGGGTCACCCCTTCGCGCGGCTTGGAGGAGGCGCGCACCGCGTTTGATTATGATGATCTGCTGGCCATTGCCGCCCCGCTCCATCGCGGGGATACGGCACCGAAACTGACCCTGCCATGGTCGGCAGAGCCGCTGGCGCGCTCGCTGTGGCGACGGCTTGCGGGATTGGCACCTTTTGCCGGATTGTGCGGGCTGTGCTGGTTGTTCGATCTGTCGGTCAGCATCGGCCTGTCCCTGATGATCCTGCCGGTGCTGGTGTTCCGTCTCTGCGTGCTGGCGGTTCCGTTGCCCGAGCAGGATGGCGCAATGGAAACGAATGAAAACAGTCTTCCCGTCTATACGGTGCTGGTGCCGCTCTATCGGGAGCCCGAAATTATCGGCCAGTTGCTGGAAAAACTCGGGACACTCGACTATCCCGCCGACAGACTCGAAATCCTGTTTTTGCTGGAAGCCGATGATGCATTGACCCGCCATGCTTTGCTGGCCCATGCATTGCCGCACGGCTTCCGTTTGGTCATGGTGCCCGAAGGCCAACCGCGCACCAAACCGCGCGCCCTCAATTACGGGCTCGGTCAGGCCCGCGGCACGCTGATTGTGGTTTTTGATGCCGAAGACCGGCCCGACCCCGGCCAGTTGCGCCGAGCCGCCTGTGAATTTGAAAAGGCTGGCGAACGGCTCGCCTGTCTGCAAGCCCATCTGGTTGTCACCAACGCCAAGGCACATTGGCTGGCGCGGGTATTCGCGTTTGAATATGCCTTGCAATTCGATGCGCTGATCCCGCGCCTTGGCTTATCCGCATGGCCGGTGACTTTGGGGGGAAGCTCCAACCATTTCCGCCGCTCCTGCCTCGAACAGGCGGGCGGTTGGGATGCGTGGAATGTCACCGAAGATGCCGATCTGGGCATCCGGTTTGCGCGTTTGGGATTGCATGTGCGCCACCTCGCATCCGACACGCTGGAAGACGCGCCCGATTGCCTGCGCGACTGGTTCATGCAACGCCGCCGCTGGCTCAAGGGCTGGCTGGTCACCGCCATTGTGCATCTGGGCGAACCCTTGCGCATGGCGCGCCAGATCGGCGTGGTGCAAACCCTGCTGATTGCCATCCAAAGCCTCGGCCTTGTGCTGTCGGTGTTGTTCTGGCCGCTGACGCTGATGGCCCTGCCTTGGCTGGTGATCGAGGGGCCGTTTGCGGCCCCGCTGTGGTTGTTCGTGCTGTTGCCGGTTGGTGTCACCATTCCGGCCATACTTGTGCCGATGCTGATGGCGGGGACCAGACGCGGGCTTGATCCCGAATGGCGTGATCTGGTGTTGCTGCCTTGCTATTTCCTGCTGGTGAGTGCGGCGGGCTGGATGGCGGTCTATGAATTCATCACCTGCCCCGCAGGCTGGAACAAGACCCCGCATCGACCCGCCGTCTGACCCGTTCAACGGGGGGATGATCTTTACACATCACTTTGCTAGACTTCTCCGATAACAACAATCCATTGCGGAGACACGCCCATGCTGCCTTTCGAGATTCTCGACCCGCGCTTTCAACCGCTGATCAACGGCTCGGTGCATCTCGAGCAGCTCTATTCCGGCTGCCGCTGGGCAGAAGGTCCGGCCTATTTTCAGGGCGGGCGCTATCTGGTCTGGTCCGACATCCCCAACAACCGCCTGATGCGCTATGACAGCACCGACGGGCATGTCTCGGTGTTCCGCCAGCCCGCCAACAATGCCAATGGCAATACGGTCGACCGGCAGGGGCGCCTGTTGAGCGCCGAACATCTGGGCCGCCGCATCACCCGCACCGAGCATGACGGCAGCATCACCGTGCTGGCCGACCGCTATCAGGGCAAACGTTTCAATTCGCCCAATGATGTCGTGGTCAAATCCGATGGGTCCATATGGTTCACCGATCCGACCTATGGCATTGACGCCGATTATGAAGGCGAAATGGCCGAAAGCGAAATCGGCGCATCGTATGTCTACCGGATCGATCCGCAATCGGGCGAGGTCGGCGTAGTCTGCAATGATTTCGTCAAGCCGAACGGGCTGGCCTTTTCACCCGACGAAACCAAACTCTATATCGTCGACACAGGCGCCTCCCATGTGCCCGACGGGCCGCGCCATATCCGCGTGTTTGATGTGGTCGACGGCAAAAGCCTGACAGGCGGCGCGGTGTTTGCCACCTGCACCCATGGCCTGTTCGACGGGTTCCGCTTCGACGAGCGCGGGCATTTGTGGACCTCGGCGGGCGATGGCGTGCATTGCTACCACCCCGATGGCACGCTGATCGGCAAGATCAAAGTGCCCGAAGCGGTCGCCAATGTCTGCTTCGGCGAATTCTACCGCAACCGCCTGTTCATTTGCGGCACCACCTCGCTTTATGCCTGCTATCTGCAGGTGCGCGGGGCCAAAACCTATTGAACAATCTCAAGCATCGTCAAAGCCTTGGTGAAGAAATCGACGGTACCGAAATTGCCCGATTTCAACGCCAAGGAGATTGATTTGCCGTCGGCGGCCAGGGTCCACGGCACGCCGGGATCGATTTCGGGGCCGATTTCCAGCATCGACACGCCCAGAGCGGTGACCACCGCACCAGAGGTTTCGCCACCCGCCACCACCAGACGGCTGACACCCGCCTCGTGCAGACCGATGGCAACAGCACCCAGCAAGGCTTCGATCATCTGGCCGGAATGGTCACGACCGAATTGCTCCTGCACCGCGCGCACCGCATCGGGTTCGGCGGTCGAATAGACCAGAACGGGCTTGGCCCCCAACCGCGGCTTGGCCCAATCCAGCACGGCTTGCGCCGTTTGTTCGCCACTGGCAATCGACAGCGGATCAAGCGCGAAAGCTTCGACCCCATGGGCGATGGCATGCGCCACCTGTCCGCGTGTCGCCGCCGAACAGCTTCCCGCGAGCACAGCCGTATGGCCTTCGGGAGCATGAAACGGATGCGCCTGCCGGCTTGCAGGCAACAGGCCGGCCCGCCGGAAATTGTCCGGCAGGCCCAAGGCAATGCCCGAACCACCGGTCAACAGCAATTGGCCGTCAAACGCCTCGCCCAGCACCCGCAAATCCTGATTGCTGATTGCATCGGCCACACCGATGGCGCGCCCTGTATGTGCCAAAGCCTCGAAAGCCGCCCTGGTCGCTGCCGCGCCTTTGGAAACGGTTTGATAGGGCACCAGACCGACCGGAACCGAGGTTTGCCGCGCCAAGACCCGCACCAGATTGGAATCGCGCATCGGGGTCAGCGGATGGTCCTTCATCGGACTGTCGGACAAAAGAGTGTCACCGACAAACAGATGCCCCTGATAGACCGAGCGGCCATTTTCGGGAAAAGCCGGACAGGCCACCGTCCACGCCACGCCGAGATGGCGCATCAGCGCTTCGGTCACAGGGCCGATATTGCCCTGATCGGTCGAATCGAAGGTCGAGCAATATTTGAACAGGATTTGCCGCGCTCCGGCATGACGCAAGGCATCGCAGGCCTGCAATGACCACGCTACGGCCTCCCCGGCAGGGTTGGTGCGCGATTTCATCGACACCACCACCGCATCGGCCTTGGGCAGGGCGACGCCATGTTGCGGCACACCGACGGTTTGCACCACCCGCATGCCCTCGCGCGCCAGCATCAAAGCCACATCGGTGGCTCCGGTCAGATCGTCTGCAATCACACCCAACAGCATTGTTATTTCACCATGTCACGCCAAAGGCGGTTTCAAGTTCGGACAATTGCGCCGCATCGAGCGGATGGGCTGACTGCCCGCGTGTCAGAAAAACAAGTTTGGCGGTTTCTTCGGCTTCCTCGAGCGCGGCGGAAGCTTCCGATAGGGTCTTGTGCCAGAAAGTCGGGCCGATCCGCGGCAGCATGACCCCGTGGCAATGGTTGACCAAGGGCCGCACCAGATCGGCCGTAACCGGATCACCGGGGCGATGATAGGGCAAAAGCGGCACGCGTCCAGCTTTCATCACATGATAGGCGGTCAGCGGCGGAATTAAATTGTCCATCGGGCCTTGTGCCAGTATCGACAGACCGACCAGATGGGTGGCATGGGTATGGACCACCGCATTGAGATGCGGGCCGGCCTCGTAAATTGTCCGGTGCAGCACAATGGTTTTGGAGGCACGGTCTCCTGAAATTTGCTGGCCCGAAGCGTCCAGTCTCGACAGACGCGCCGGATCAAGCCGCCCCAGACAGGCATCGGTCGGCGTGATCAGAAAGCCATCTTCGAGGCGCACCGATATATTGCCGGCACTGCCGACGCAAAAACCGCGGTCGAACAGGCTTTTGCCGATCTGGCAGATTTCCTCGCGCTGTTTGGCGTCGCTGCTCATAGGCTCTCCCCGATCCGCGCTTCCAGTCTGAAGCGGATAATCCGCAACACCTGCGCCAGTGCGGTCAGATGTTCCTCGCGTTGGGTACCGTTGACCCGCGAGGCAAAGCTGTCGAGAATCTGCTGCTTGCCCGCCCCTTTGACCGCAAGAATAAACGGGATGCCGAAGCGCGCCCGATAGCGGTCATTCATCGCGTGGAAACCGGCATATTCGGCAGGCGTCAAACTGCCAAGGCCCGCTCCGGCCTGTTCGCGTCTGGAATCATCCGTCAATTCCCCCGCCAGAGCCGCCTTGCCCGCCAGATCGGGATGGGCGCGCAGCAGTTCGAGCTGGCGGGTCTCGTCAGCCGCCAGCACCGCCGATTGAAACGCCGCAACCATCGCATCGGCATCCGCAAAGGGACGCTGGCTGGCGGCCTGTTCGGCCACCCATGGCGCATGTTCGGCAATCTCGCCGAATTGGGCGATGAAATCGGCGGGCGACAGGTGATTGATCGCATCCAGTGTCATCGTGCCGCCAGCCATGCGCCCAGCGTGGCACGCTCTTCGTCGGTCATCTTGCTTTCATTGCCAAGCGGCATGATCCGCCCCTGTACGGACTGCGTCATCACGCCCTGTCGGTTCTGCCGCACATGGGCGACCGTATCGAGCAAGACGCCTTTGGGCGGGCCGGAATCACGGAAGGCTTCATGGCGCGGTTTGGGGGCATGGCAGCTCGAACAATGGGTGCCGACAATCGCCATCATCTCGGCATCCGTCACATCCCGATGACCCGACGAGCCGGATTGCGGCGCGGTGATGATGATGGTGGCCATCAGGCCGCAGGCTGCCAGCGGCAGGGTCCAGAATACGCTGGAGGGTGTAGCACCCGCATCGACCCGATTGATGAAATGGCGGATCAGCCCGCCCGCCAGCACGATCAGCGCAATCACCGCCCAAGCCTGCGGATGGTTGTAGAGAAAGCCGTAATGGTTGGATACCATGAACAGCAAAACCGGCAGGGTCAGGTAATTATTGTGCAAAGACCGCTGCTTGCCGATCCGCAGCAATTCGGCATCGGGATCGCGGCCGGCCAGCAAATCGCGTGTCACGAGACGCTGGTTGGGAATGATCACCCGAAACACATTGGCCGTCATCATCGTGCCGATCATCGCGCCGGTATGGATGAAGGCCCCGCGGCCCGAAAACACATGGGTAAACAACACGCCTTCCAGCACGATCAGCGCAAAGACCGAAATCGCCAGCCAGCCGGTATGCCGCCCGATCGCCGAGCGGCACAGGAAATCATAACCGACCCAGCCCGAAAACAGCAGGAACAGCGAGATCACCACGGCTTCGGGTCCGGTCATCACCAGAATTTGCGGATCGACCAGAAAGGACGAGGCGTTGACGTAATATTGCGCCACCATCAGCAGGAAGCCCGACAGGAAGGTCAGATAGGCTTCCCATTTGAACCAGTGCAGATCATCGGGCAGGCTCGGCGGGGCGACCTGATATTTCTCGACATGATAGAAGCCGCCGCCATGCACCAGCCATGAGGTGCCATAGACACCCGGATTCATGGTCTCGCGTTTGCGGAACGAAAAATCGAGCCAGACAAAGTGGAAACTCGCACCGATCCACGCAATGCCGACAATCAGATGGAACCAGCGCAAAAAGAGGTTAAACCAGTCAATAACAAAGGCCGACATCGCATCATCCCGAAATTGTTTTGTAAATCCTGCCACAACTTGTGCGGCTTGTCGTCAGGATTTAAAACCCCGTCCCGCTCAATAGGCGATTTTGTCGGTTTTGGCGGCCCAAGCCGCAAAGGCCGCCTTGGCATCGGCGCGCGGCTGGTGCTCCATCGAAATCTGACGCTCGTGCGGGGCTTTGGGCATTTCATCATAGATAAAAGCATCGTCAAACCCGATGCTGGCCGCCTCGTCACGGGTATTGGCATAGACGATTCGCGAAATCCGCGCCCAATAGGCCGAGGCCAGACACATCGGGCACGGCTCGCAACTGGTATAAAGCGTGGCCCCTTGCAGGCTGAAATCATTGACCGCCAGGCAAGCCCGCCGGATCGCCGTCACCTCGGCATGGGCGGTCGGATCATTGCTGGAGGTGACCTCGTTCCAGCCCTCGGCCAGCACCACGCCATCGCGCATGATCACCGCGCCGAACGGCCCGCCGAGATTGGCCTGCATCCGCTCCTGCGACAGCTGCACGGCGCGCTGCAAGGCGCGGTTGTCATCCTCGGATATGGAGTTCATAGGCCAGCTCCGCCGGTCAATTGTTCGATGGATCGCAAAATGGCTTCGGGCGTGGCGGGCGCATCCAGCACCACTTGTTGGCGCGGTGCCAGCGACTGGATGGCGTCGACAATCGCACAGAAGACGGAGCTCGCCAGCATCAAAGGCGGCTCGCCCACCGCTTTGGAGCGATAGATGGTCTGTTCCTCGTTCGGCTCCTGATAGAGGTTGACGCGGAAATCTTCGGGGACATCGGACGCTACCGGAATTTTATAGGTGGAGGGTGCATGGGTGCGCAGGCGGCCATGGCTGTCGTAAACCAGTTCCTCGCTGGTCAGCCAGCCCATGCCCTGCACAAAGCCGCCCTCGATCTGGCCGCGGTCAATCGCCGGATTCAGCGAATGGCCGACATCGTGCAAAATATCGACACGCACCACCCGCATCTCGCCCGTCATGGTATCGATAAGCACTTCGGAACACGCCGCCCCCCACACGAAATAATGGAACGGCCGGCCGGTGCCGCGCGCGCGATCCCAATTCAGCTTGGGTGTTTTGTAATGTCCGGTCGCTGACAGCGAAATTCTCGCCAGATAGGCCGCTTTGGACAGTTCGGCAAAAGTCATATGGGTGGCTTCGCCGTCTTTGGTTTTGGCTTGAACAAGCCCGCCCGCAAACACCACATCCTCGGGCAGGCATCCGGCCTGTTGCGCCATGAATGTGGCCAGCCGCGTCTTGATCGAAAGCGCGGCATTGCGCGCCGCCATGCCGTTCAAATCCGATCCCGCAGAGGCGGCTGTGGGTGCAGTGTTGGGCACTTTGTCGGTGCGGGTGGATGATACCTTGACCGCCGTGATCGGCAGGCCGAATTCATCGGCCACCACCTGCGCGACTTTGATGAACAGGCCCTGCCCCATTTCGGTGCCGCCATGGTTGAGATGCACCGAACCATCGGTATAGACATGGACCAGCGCACCCGCCTGATTGAGGTGGCTGATGGTAAAGGCAATCCCGAATTTGATCGGGGTCAGTGCCAGCCCTTTGCGCAGGATCGAGGACCGCGCATTGAAGGCCGCAATATCAGCGCGGCGGGCGCGATAATCGGCGGTGCGCTCCAGCGTTTCGATCACCGTGCGTCCCGTGGCCGACGAGTCCACACTCATGCCATAAGGCGTGACAGATCCGTGCTGTCCATAGAGATTGGCTTTGCGGATATCGAGCGGATCCATGCCAAGCCTGGCCGCCACCGCCGACATCACACATTCAATCGCCAGTACCCCCTTGGGGCCGCCAAAGCCGCGAAAGGCGGTGTTCGATACCGTATCGGTACGCAACCGGCGCGAGGCGATTTTGGCGGACGGGATGAAATAGGCATTGTCGGCATGAAACATCATGCGGTCGACCACGCCTTGCGACAAATCGGCCGAACAGCCGCAACGCGCCAGAAAGGCGATATCGAGTGCGGTCAGCTGGCCAGCCTGGGTAAAGCCGACGGTCCAGTCGACGCGGGCATCGTGACGCT
This sequence comes from uncultured Hyphomicrobiales bacterium, assembly GCA_903930675.1. GTDB lineage: Bacteria > Pseudomonadota > Alphaproteobacteria > Rhizobiales > Beijerinckiaceae > CAIYZJ01. The sequence goes on along the minus strand of CAIYZJ010000007.1, from coordinate 53,874 downwards.
TGCCGGTCAGCACGAAATCCTCGTCGCGGTCCAGCCTGATCTTGCAAGGCCGTTTGGTGTGATAGGCCGCCAGTGCCGCCAGCGCCGCCCATTGGGTGGCCTGACTTTCCTTGCCGCCGAAACCGCCGCCCATGCGGCGCACCTCGCATACCACTTGCGCCTCGCTCAAACCCAGAACACGGGCGACAGTATGTTGCACCTCGCTCGGATGCTGGGTGGAACTGTGCACATGCATCTCGCCGCCCTCGAGCGGATTGGCTATGGCAATCTGGCCCTCGAGATAGAAATGCTCCTGCCCGCCTATGCGCTGCTGGCCGCTCAGCCGTTGTTCGGCCAAAGCCAAAGGGGCCGAGGCATCGGCAATGCCGAAGGCATAATCGGGCAAGACGGTGCTGTCATGGGCCAAGGCCTGCTCGACCGTGACAACCGGTGTCTCATCCCCGATCTCGATGATAGCCAACCGCGCCGCGCGGCGGGCCAGATCGCGGGTTTTGGCAATCACCAGAAACAATGGCTGGCCGAAAAACAGCACGGATTGGGTGGCCAGCAAGGGCTCGTCGGCAAAAGCGGGCGCAATGTCGTTGCGGCCCGGTACATCGTCGCAAGTGAGCACGGCAACAACGCCAGCGGCGGTCATCACCTCGCGCAGATCAAGCCGCGTGAGCCGCCCGCGCGCTTTGGGCGAGCCGCCGACCGCCAGATGCAGCATGCCGTGCGGCTCGTCCAGATCATCGAGATAGGGTGCCGCCCCCGTCACATGCCGGATCGCGGCATCATGCGGCAAAGGCTGGTTGACCAGCGGCATGGTTGCTGCAGGAGCAACGGCGGACAGAGTAGCCTCATCCATGGGCGGCCTCCCGTTCGCGGCGCGGATGGATACGGGTGTTCTCGGTCGGCAATCCGGCAATCTCCGCCAGCGCCTTGATCAGTGTCGCACGGGCCACCTGCATCCGGTATTTGGCAGAGGCGCGATGGTCATCCAGCGGCACAAAATCTTCGGGCAGCGCCTCGCCCGCATTTTTCCATGTCGTGGCCGAGGCAATCGGCTGGCCGAGCAACACCTGTTCGGCATGCGTCGCCCTGCGCGGCGTGCCGGCCATGCCGCCATAGGCGATGCGGACATCGACAATATGCCCGTCAAGCAGGGTCACGCGCAAAGCCGCGAGCACCGAGGAAATATCCTCCTCGTAACGTTTGGAAATTTTGAGCGCGCGGAAATGCGTGCCTTGCGACAGCAACGGAATATGCAAGGCCCGCACATATTCGCCCGGACGGCGGTCCTGCCGGCGATAGGCCAGAAAGAAATCCTGCAAGGGAATGGCACGGGTTTGGCCCGAGCGGCCCAATTCGAGCACCGCACCGAGCGCGATCAACGCGGGCGCCAGATCGCCGATCGGCGAGCCATTGGCAATATTGCCGCCAACTGTGCCCGAACTGCGGATCTGGGTCGAACCGAACCGTTGCATCAGGGTTTCGAGATCGGGATCGATGGCCGCCAGACAGGGCAGCGCTTCGGCCAGCGTGACGCCCGCGCCGAGCAACAAACGATCCTGCTGCACCTCGATCTGTTGCAGGCTGTTGACGCGCCCCAGCCAGATGATCTGTGTCAGATCGCGCAGGTCTTTGGTGATCCACAGCCCGACATCGGTGCCGCCGCCCAGCAAGGTTGCAGCGGGATAGCGCTCGATCAAAGCCGCCAGAAAGGCCTCGCTTCGCGGGGCGGCAAAAAACACCGCATCGGTTCCGGAAAACATATTGGTGTCGTCATCCAATGCGCCAAGCACCTGCGCGCTGGCCTGCATGGTCGCGGTGAAGCGGTCCTCGACCGGCCCCTGACACGCGTTCAATGCCGCCTCGACAATCGGGCGGTAACCGGTGCAGCGGCACAGATTGCCCGCCAGTGCCTGGGTCACAGAACCACGATCCACCGCTTTGCCGCTGTGGCTCAAGGCAAACAGGCTCATGACAATGCCGGGTGTGCAAAAGCCGCATTGCGAGCCGTGATGCCCGACCATTGCCGCCTGCACAGGATGCAGGTTCCCGCCCTCGGCCAGATCTTCGACCGTGATCACCTCGGCCCCGTCGACCTGCCCAAGCAGCAGGATACAGGCATTGACCGGCTGATAGACCACCTGCCCGCGCCGCAGCCGCGCCAGAACCACGGTACAGGCTCCGCAGTCGCCTTCCGCGCAACCTTCCTTGGTGCCGGTCGAGCGTTCCTCGAGGCGCAGCCATTCAAGCAGCGTCATGCGCGGATGAAAGCTCTCGATTTCGACCAACCGTCCGCGTCTGAGAAACCGCAAAGGCCGCATCGCCATCCCGTCAACTCCCGCGATAGGTGGAGTAGCTATAGGGCGACACCAGCAATGGCACATGGTAATGGCCCGCACCGCTGATGCCGAAACGCAGGGGCACTTCATCCAGAAAGGCCGGTTCGGACAGGGTTACGCCGCGTGCGCGAAAATAGGCCGCTACCTGAAACCGCAATTCATACTGGCCGGGCAGGCAATCATCGGCACCCAGCAAACCGCCATCGACGCGGCCGTCATGATTGGTCACGACATCGCGCAATTTGACGCCGTCGGACAGGCGGTAAAGCGATATGGCCATGCCCGCCGCCGGACATCCATGCGCCGTATCAAGAACATGCGTACTCAGGGACATGGCAAAACCTCCGTCTGGCAGGATTGGCCGCACCACAAAAAAGCACGGCCAATCCCGATCATGGCCCAAAGAGCCTAAGATAATCTTACTTTACAGGACAGGCCTGCTTACCATTTGCCGGTATTGGGCATCGAGACCCAAGGCTCGGCGGGCGGCAGGGCATCGCCCTTTTGCAACAATTCGATCGAAATGCCGTCGGGAGAGCGCACAAAGGCCATGCGGCCTTCACGCGGCGGGCGGTTGATGGTGACGCCCTTGGCCATCAGGCTGGCGCACAGGTCATAGATATTGTCGACCTGATAGGCCAGATGCCCGAAATTGCGGCCGCTGTCATAGCCGTGCTCATCCCAGTTATAGGTCAGTTCCAGCGTGGGAGAGCGGTCCTTCTTGGCCTTGTCCAGATCATCGGAAGACGCCAGAAAAATCAGGGTAAACCGGCCCTGCTCGTTATCGACGCGGCGGATTTCGGTCATGCCCATTTTATTGCAATAAAAATCGAGCGAGTCCTCGACATTGCTGACACGCACCATCGTATGCAGATATTCCATAATTCCTACTCCCGACATTCCACTTGGTTGATGCGCCAGAGTGGCTTGGTTCGCGCCACTCTTCAAGTCCTCTATAGCCGGAGAAGGGATCTGGCGGGGTGAAATAATTCTGTCGCCTTTGTCATAGATCATGAAAAGGACCCGAAAACATGCTAGATTTCGGATCTTAGGAGTTTTCATGAGCCAAGAGATTAAAGAACAGGCCGCTTTTTGGTCCATTATCGCCAGTGCAAGCCTGACAATCGGCAAATTAGCCGCAGGTTTGATGTCGGGTTCGCTCGCGCTGATCTCGGAGGCGGGACACGCGCTGCTCGATACGGGCGCGACCATTCTGACCTATTTTGCCATCAAAGCCGCCGACAAGCCCGCCGATGACGAGCATCACTTCGGCCATGGCAAGATCGAGGCGATGGCCGCATTGATCGAAACCAGCCTGTTGATGGGTCTGGCGGGCGTGGTGGCCTATGAGGGCGTGCAGCGGCTTCTGGCCCCCGCCCCGCATATCGAGGCCTCGCCCTGGGTGTTCGGCGTGCTGCTGGTGTCGATCATCGTCGACCTCACCCGCTGGCGGCAGTTGAGCCGCATCGCCAAGGAAACCCGCAGCGATGCGCTGGCCGCCGATGCTTTGCATTTTTCCTCCGATCTGGTCTCCTCGATACTGGTTATGCTCGGACTGGTCGCCACCCTTTACGGCTATCCGCAAGGCGATGCTGTCGCAGCTCTCGGCGTGTCATTGTTCATCGCGATTGCCGGTTACGAATTGGGACGGCGCACCATCGACACGTTGACGGATGCAGCCCCCAGCGGGGTCAGCCAAAGCCTGCACGAGGTCCTCGGCGAGATTGCCGGAGTGGTCAAAATCGACCATATCCGCGTCCGTCCCGCAGGGGCCCAAACCTTTGCGGAAGTCGGGATCGGTGTAGCCCGCACCGCCTCGCTGGACCGCGTCGCCTTGATCAAAGAAAGCGTCATCAAAAGCGCAACAACGCTATTCCCCGAACTGATTGTCACCGTCACAACCTATCCATTGGCACTGGACAAGGAAACCGTGCTGGAACGGGTATTGCTGATTGCCGCCAAACGGCGGGTCCCTGTCCATCATGTCACTGTCCAGACAATCGGAGAGCAACTCTCGATCAGCCTCGATCTCGAAATCGATGCGCGGATGAGTCTGGGTGCTGCCCATGGCATAGCCAGCAAACTCGAAGCTGCCCTTCGCACCGAATTCGGCGATGCGACCGAGGTTGACACCCATATCGAACCGCTCACCGTCAGCCATCTCAGCGGGGCCGATTGCGACGAGCCGACGCGGGCCGCCATGGCCGCTCTGCTGATGTCCCAAGCCACGCTGATCGGCCAGATCGAGGATATCCACAATGTCCGCGTGCGCCACAACGAGCACGGCTTGATGGTCAATTACCATTGCCGGTTCGACCCCGCGCTGGATGTCGCCACCGTCCATACCGCCATTGACCGGCTTGAGCAGGACGTGCGCCAGCAACGCCCCGATATCGCCCGCATCGTCAGCCATACCGAGCCATTGCGGTCCCCCGCCAAAAGTCCGATTTAACAATAGCTTGCAAAAGCCGTTCTAAGCCTCACAATGCCTTGTCATCAAATCAATCTTTGACCTGATGTGAATAGGTTCCGCTGCTGGGAGTGGCTATGCGCACCGATACCGCAACCGTGACACGGTTGTCCGATTATTCTTCGCCGGACCATCTGATTGATCGTGTCGATCTCGATATCAGACTGGACGGGCCCAAGACCCGCGTATTGGCTACCCTGTCCATCCGTGCCAATCCGCTGGGCGAAACGGGCGCACCGTTGCATCTCGATGGAGACGAATTGGTCCTGCTGGCGGTCTCGGTCAACGGCGAACCGCTCGAAGCCGGCCGCTATCAGGCCGACCCGCAATCCCTGACCATCGACAATCCCCCTCCCCAGCCCTTCACCCTGACCATCGAGACGCAGCTTGATCCCGACAGCAATACCAAGTTGATGGGTCTCTACCGCTCGTCCGGCACCTATTGCACCCAGTGCGAAGCCGAGGGGTTCCGCCGGATTACCTATTTCGCCGATCGCCCCGATGTCATGGCGGTGTTCACAACCAGGATCGAGGCCCGCAAGAGCGAAGCACCGGTGTTGTTGGGCAATGGCAACAAACAATCCGAAGGCACGCTGGCCGATGGTTTCCATTTTACGGTCTGGCATGATCCCCATACCAAACCCGCTTATCTGTTTGCGCTGGTCGGCGGCAGGCTGGATGTGCTGGAGCAGGATTTCATCACCCGTTCGGGCCGCAAGGTCGGTTTGGGGATCTATGTCGAACCGGGCAAAGCCGAGCGCGCGCGCTATGCGATGGATGCGCTTGTGCGCTCGATGGTGTGGGACGAAAAAACCTTCGGCTGCGAGTATGATCTCGACGTGTTCAACATTGTCGCCGTGTCCGATTTCAACATGGGCGCGATGGAGAACAAGGGCCTCAATATTTTCAACGATAAATATGTGCTGGCCAGCTCGGACACAGCCACCGATACCGATTACGGCGGCATCGAGACTGTGATTGCCCACGAATATTTCCACAACTGGACCGGCAACCGCATCACCTGCCGCGACTGGTTCCAGCTGTGCCTGAAGGAAGGGTTGACGGTTTTCCGCGATCAGGAATTCACGGCAGATGAACGCTCGCGCCCCGTCAAACGGATCGTCGATGTCCGCAATCTGCGCGCCTCGCAATTTGCCGAGGATTCCGGCCCGCTGGCCCATCCGGTGCGGCCTGCCGCCTATCGAGAGATCAACAATTTCTACACCGCAACCATTTATGAAAAAGGCGCGGAAATCATCCGCATGCTGAAAATCCTGCTGGGCGCGGACGCGTTCCGCAAGGGCATGGACCTGTACCTGCAGCGTTGCGACGGCACTGCCGCCACGGTCGAAGAATTCATCGACTGTTTCGCGGAGGTCTCGGGCCGCGATCTGAAGCATTTTTTCCAGTGGTATGTGCAGGCCGGCACCCCCGTCATCGAGTTGCGCAGAGAATGGGACGAAGAGCAAAAACGCCTGACCCTGCACTTTACACAAAACACCGGCCCAACCCCGTCCCAGCCCGATAAAAACCCGCTTCAAATTCCTATCGCCTACGGTCTGGTGATGCCCGATGGAAGCAATGGGCACGATGGTGTCTACGTGCTTGATAAGGCCGAAGGGCAGCTGGTGTTCGACGGATTGGCCCGACAACCCGTGCCATCCGTGCTGCGCGGCTTTTCGGCCCCCGTGCGGCTTGAGACCGATTTGACCAGCACCGATCTGCTGACATTGTTCCGCCATGACAGCGATCCCTTCAACTGCTGGCAGGCCGCCCAAAGCCTCGCAATGACCATCTTGGTCGATGCCGTGGGTGCGATCAGGCGCGGCGAGACGCCGCATTTCGATCCGGCCTATGCGCAAACACTCGCGCATCTGCTCAACGACAATGACGACCATGCTTTTGTCGCGCAGGTCTTTTCAATGCCGAGCGAAAACGACATCGCCCGCGAGATCAAATCCGACATCGACCCCGATGCCATCTATCTCGCCCGCAAAGGGCTGCGCCAAGCCATCGGGCTCGGTATCGGCGATGATCTGCGCCGTGCCCATCACCGTTTGGGCTCGGCCCATGCCTACAGCCCCGATGCCAAATCAGCCGGACAGCGCGCCTTACGCAACACCGTACTGGATCTGATCGTGGTGGGGGATCCGGACGCAGGATTGCCACTGTCTCATCAATGCTACCGGCAGGCCGACAATATGACCGACCGGATCGGTGCGCTGGCAGTGCTGGCGCAATATCCCGGTGAAACGCGCGAGACCGCTTTGTCGCATTTTGCCGAACGCTTTGCCCATGAAGCGCTGGCTCTGGACAAATGGTTTGCGCTGCAAGCCTGTCTGGCCGAGCACGGCACTTTGGACCGCGTCAAATCGCTGATGGCGCACCCCGGATTTTCGATGACGAATCCGAACCGCGTGCGCTCGCTCATCGGCGCGTTTTGCATGTCCAACCCGACCCAGTTCAACAGGATCGACGGGGCGGGTTATCACTTCCTTGCCGATATCGTGTTGATGCTCGACAAGACCAACCCGCAAGTGGCCGCCCGTATGTTGAGCGCATTCCGGACATGGCGATCCTTCGAAAGCAACCGCCGGACGCAGGCAGGCGAGGTGTTGCGCCGCATCTCCGATGCCAGCAGCCTGTCGGCCGATGTCGCCGATATTGTGGTGCGCTCGCTGGCCTGACGTTAACCATTTCAGCGGGCCCGAAAAGCCCCCGAACGGCTAACGTCATGATCCGACTCATAAATTATGGTTAACGGATTTTTTGCGCAGAGCCTTTGATTCATTGGATAAAAATTAATTTCTGAAACTTTTCATTAACGTCTGGACAAATCAGCACGAGACGATTCAGATGCGTCTGATTCGGTGAAAGCCTTCACAGGCCACCACCGGCAATGATGGCAATCAACGAGGAAAAGATGGCGCGCAATCCCGCAGCCATAGCAGAATCCTGCGCACCCGTGCCGCCGACTTTGGCGGGCATGGCGAGAGGCTCGCAAGCCTCGCCGCAGACATTCAGCGAGCGACTCAAGGCAGCCGAGCCGATGCTCCGCCGTCTTGTGCCTTCGCTTGCGCTGGTGTTCGTTGTCGTGATCGGCATCGCCTTCACACTGCAATCCATCACCATCCGCAACGAAACACTGACCGATTCTGCGGGCGAGATCGAGTTGATTTCCGCCTATGTCACCTCGGAACTCACAGCTTCTTTGGCGGGCCAAAAGCTCGACAGTCCGAAAAGCGTGACCAATATCGTGGCGACGCTGGGCCGCATTCTCCCCGAACAGCATCTGCGTCACGGCGCACAGGTTTATATCGCGGACGAGCAAAGCACGATTGTCGCGACCGCGCCCGCCAAACTCGGTATTTCCGGTACGATTTCCAGCCGTCTCGGCCAAAGCCAGCCGATTACCGTGCTGGCCGAGAATGCCGGTGTCGTTGCCATTACCCTGCCCGATGGCAGCAAAGCGATCGCCATGGCGCGCAACATCGGCAACAAAGGCGCACTGGCAATTGTCGTCCAACCGGTCACCCAAGCCCTGCAACGCTGGAAAGACAGAACGGCCGCAGCGATTACCCTGTTCGCCGCCACGGCACTCGTAATGGCTGGTTTGGCGATTGCCTTTTTCTGGCAATCCTGGCGCGTCAAAAAAGCCGATGACGCCGTCCAGAAGGTCCGCGAGCGGATCGATACCGCTTTGTCGCGCGGACGCTGCGGCTTGTGGGATTGGGATATTGCGCGAGGCTCGCTTTATTGGTCGGACTCGATGTACGAGATGCTCGGCTATCAGCGGGTCAGTGAATTTCTGGCATTCGGCGAGATCAACGATCTGATCCACCCCGACGACGAAAACCTCTATGTGCTGGCCCAACGCCTGGCTGACCATCAGGAAACGGCTGTGGATCATTCCTTCCGTATCCGCAGCGCGAATGGAGAGTGGGTCTGGGTGCGCGCGCGCGCCGAACTCATCCTCGACCAGAACGAGAACCGTTTGCATCTGGTCGGTATCGCGGTCGATATGTCCGACCAGCGCAGGCTGGAAGCCGAAAATCTGACCGCCAATTTGCGTCTGCGCGAAGCCATCGAAGCCTTCGGGGAATCTTTCGTGTTGTGGGATGCCGACAACCGTCTGGTGATGTGCAATTCGCGTTTCCAGAAACTGCACAAGCTGGCCTTGTCACAGGTGCAGGCCGGAACACCCTATCAGGAGATCGCACCCTATCTGACCACGCCCACCCATCACAGTGCAGCGGAGCTCACCAGCGAAACGGAGATCCAGTCGGGCAACTATATCGTGCAGATGCCCGACAATCGCTGGCTGCAATTGAACGAACGCCGCACCCGCGATGGCGGCTATGTCTCGGTCGGCACCGACATCACCCAGTTGAAAGATGCCGAACGCCGCCAGACCCAGATGATTTCCGATCTCAAACGCTCGCGTCAGGCGTTGGAAAAACAGACCGCACAGCTCAACGACCTGGCCCAACGCTATCTGGAACAAAAGGCCGAAGCCGAAGGCGCCAACCGCGCAAAATCCGAATTCCTCGCCAAAATGAGCCATGATCTGCGCACGCCGCTGAACGCGATTCTCGGCTTCTCGGAAATCATGGAAAAGGAAATGTTCGGCCCGCTCGGCCACGAGAAATATCATGATTATTGCAATGACATTTCCAAAAGCGGACAGAGTCTGCTGGCCGTGATCGCCGATATTCTCGATATGGCGGAACTGGAAGCGGGCAAAGTCAAGATCGAACGCCAGACACTGCCGATTGACAAGACATTGCATGATGCTTTTGCCGCCATCCGAAAGGAGGCCGATTTGAAGGGCGTCGTGTTGGTGGACGACATGACAGCATCGGGCACTCTCTATGCCGACCCGCGTGCCATCAACCGTATTCTCGGGCATTTGTTAAAAAACGCCGTCAAATTTACCCCTGCGGGCGGGCGTGTGACAATGAGCTCGCGCATCGTATCAGGGGCGTTGAATATCTATGTGGATGATACCGGCGTGGGCATTCCCCGCGACGCTCTACCCAAACTGGCCAAGCCCTTCACATGGGTCGATCTTGATTCAACAAAACCGAGCGAAGGATCGGGCCTTGGCCTGGCCATCGCCCGCTCCTTTACCGAATTGCACGGTGGCGGATTGCATATCCGATCCAATGAAGGCCTGGGCACCAATGTGCTGGTGCATTTGCCCTTGCGGGATGCCCCCAATCGCATCGCAGCCTGAACCGCTCAGTCCATCAGCCGGTTGAACAATTGGCGCACCAGTTTTTGCGTCTCGCGCAAATGGCCCGACAGCACATTGAAATCGGGCAGCCCTGCGGTTACTGCCAATTGGTGTTTCAACCCCTTGCTGGCCGATGTGACGGCATGGCCATCCCCCAGCGTCAGCCGCACCCACTGGAACAGATCGCGCATCACCGCATGCGCCGTCATCAACTGGTCCGCCTCGTTGGCCCCGATCAACCCTGCCTGCATCGCGGCCCCGATCACGGCATGGGTCTCGCGTTGCATCAGATCGGGATAATCGACGGCATGAACCAAAACCAGCGTCTGGGTCAGAAATTCCAGATCGGTCAAACCGCCGGCAGCGTTTTTGAGATCCCATGGCTGATCATCGCCCTTCTCGCCGGCAATCATCGCGCGCATCGCCAAGGCATCGGCTTTGATCTTTTTTGCATCCCGCCGTGTTTGCAAAACCGTTCGGATCGCATGCTCGACTTTGCCGACCAGCGCCTGATCACCAGCCAGCACGCGGGCACGCACAAGTGCCATTTGCTCCCATGTTTCAGCCTCGGTCGCCTGATAGTCGACAAAGCCTTTGAACTGGGTTGCGGCAGGCCCTTTATTGCCGGTGGGTCGCAAACGCATATCGACGGAATAGAGCGTGCCGCGCCGTGTCGGTACCGTCAGGGCGCTGATCAGCCGTTGCGTCAGACGGCCGAAATAGGTTGTCGGCGGCAACATGCGCGGACCGGAACTTTCCACCGCATCGGGATCAAAATCATACAGCAGGACCAGATCGAGATCGGAGGTCGCTGTCATCTCTTGGGACCCCAACCGGCCAAGTCCGACCACCGCCAACTGCCCGCCCTCGATTACCCCGTATTCGGCCTCGAAGCGCGCGCGCACTTCGTCAAGCGTGCACGCAACAACCGCATCGGCCAACGCCGCATAGCTCTCACCCGTTTGCGCCGGAGACAGCACGCCCGAGAGCAACCGCGCACCGATCACGAACATCTCGTGATGCGTCATTTCACGCAAACGGTCGAGCACATCCTCGAACTGGTCAAGCCCCGCAAGGCCCTCTCGGATCCGGCTCTTGAGTGTCTCGACGCTCGGCATCGGGGCGACAAAGGCCGGATCGATCACCGCATCCAGCACATGCGGACGCTGCGCCACCATATCAGCCAGCCGGGGTGCCGACCCCAACACATCGGCAAACAGCCGCAACACATTGGCATTGGATTTGAGAATGGAAAACAGCTCGACCGCCGCGGGCATTCCGCCAAGTGCTTTGTCGAAACTGAGCAGCGCGGCATCGGGATCGGCCGTCTGGCCGAAAGCTGTCAGCAAAGCCGGCACAAGCTCCGTCAACACCTCGCGCGCCCTCGGGCTGGTTACCGCTTGCCGACGGCCGAAATGCCAGCCACGCACCGTCTCTGCCACCTCAGAAGGCTGTGCAAAGCCCATCCTCCTCAAAGTCTGCAGGGTATCGGGGTCATCACTGGTACCGGTAAACACCAGACTGCCGTCAGACGTCGCCAACTCGCCGCCTTCCTCGAACAATCGGGCATAATGCCGCTCGACTTTGAGGGCGTGTCCGGTCAGGGCTTTGCCGAAGGCCGCGACCGAGCCATAGCCGCAGAATTTGGCAAAGACCAGCATCCGCTCCTCGTCGGCGGGCAAGCGCTGGGTCTGCTCGTCCTCGCGCATTTGCAGCCGATGCTCGATCATCCGCAGGAAGCGATAGGCATGCGTCAGATCGGCAACGGCGGAATCCAGAATCCATCCGTCATCACGCAAGGCCACCAGCATGTCGAGCGTCCGTTGACCACGCAATTGCGGCCGCCTTCCACCGAAGACGAGCTGCTGGGTTTGAACGAAAAACTCGATTTCACGAATCCCGCCGCGCCCGAGCTTGATGTCATGCCCGATAACCGCAATTGTCTCATGCCCGCGCACCGCATGGATCTGCCGTTTCATTGCATGGATATCGGCAATGGCAGCGAAGTCGAAATATTTGCGCCAGATGAACGGTTTCAGCGCGGCGATGAAATCGAAACCCAAAGCCAGATCACCCGCCACAGGCCGTGCCTTGATCAGGGCAGCGCGCTCCCAATTCTGACCGACACTTTCATAATAGGCATAGGCGGAATCAAGAGAGATCGCGATGGGGGTCGAGGCCGGATCGGGGCGCAGCCGCAGATCGGTGCGGAACACATAGCCGTCCGCTGTCCGCTCCTGCATCAGGCGCACTAGCCCTTGGGTCAGGCGCACAAAAAAAGGACCCGGCTCGACCCGCTCGGCCAACGGAACGCGCGACGGTTCATAAAGCACCACCACATCAATATCGGAGGAATAATTCAATTCTCGCGCGCCGTGCTTCCCCAAAGCCAGCACGACCAGTCCGGACCCGATGGTCGGATCATTGGCATCGGGCAGGCTGATCCGGCCCGCGCCGGCCGCCTGGGCCAGCAAGCAGCGCAAAGAGGCATTGAGTGAACGGTCGGCAAAATCACTGAGCGCCGCAGTCACCTGCTCGACACTCCAGATACCACCCAGATCGCACAAGGCGACCAGCAAAGCGATGTCCTGTTTCAACCGGCGCAGACGACGCATCACCTCTGCCTCGGATGCCGGATCACACGACAGGACATCATGCCGCCACGCCTGATCGGTGGCCGTTAAAATCCTCTCCAGGGCCCGGTCGGGTGGCTGGGTAAACAAAGCGAAACTGCGCGGCCAATCATGCCGGACCAAACGCCAGAGATAAGGGGCATGATCCGCCAGTCCGGCCAGCATAGTACCGATTGCCGGATGGTCATTGATGAGTGATGTGAAGTCCACACCCTCCCCGCGTGCATCGTCGAGCGAGAGGGATACAATCCGGCGAGCCTGTTTGCCTGCCACGAGCTTGATGGTGCAAGCGAGTTGGTCGGACAATGTTGCCAGATGTTCCAAAGCGCCCGCCCCGATGGTGCCGTCTGTCATCCAAAGAGCCCTTCAACACCTGTTATGCCGTTTTTTGATGCAAAGTCTAAGTCTGCATGGAATCAGGGCAAGGTCCAGCGGTTCAACCGCGCTCAGCTTCCTTGGCGGGGAGAACCAGCGGGTGGATCGATCCGGTCCGTGGCGAGCAACCGGCGTAAATTCTCGCGTTCCTGCTCGGTCAGTGGTTGGGGTTTTTCAAGCTGAGGCATGCGGCGCGAACGCCGGAACAAGACCCATCCTCCTGCGGCAAGCAAAACAAAAGGCGCACTCCACAAGACCAGCGTGCGCGGGTTGAACGGGGGTTGCAGCAGGATGAAATCGCCATAGCGCGACACCAGATCGCGTGTGATGGTGGCGTCATCGTCACCCGCCGCAATCCGCTCGCGCAGCAAAATCCGCAGGTCGCGCGCCAGCGGCGCATTGGAATCGTCAATCGACTGGTTCTGACACACCAGACAACGCAAGCCGCTGGACAGAGCCCGCGCACGCGTCTCCTGCGCGGGATCGGCCAGACGCTCGTCCGGCTCGACAGCATGAAGCGGCGTCAGAGCTGCCAAAGCCAGCATGACGAAAAGGAGAATGAATGAAAGGTGTCGTGCACGCCTCTCCGTCATGCCGCATCCCCATGCAGCTGTCGGGCCTTGCGGGGCGCGGCAATGCGCGAGCGGCGGTCCAGCAGCGACAGAAATCCGCCAAACGCCATCACCAGAGCCCCGCCCCAGATCAGCACCACCAGAGGCTTCCAGTAGAGCCGCAATGAGACTGTGCCGTCCGCCTGAAAATCGCCGAGGCTGGCATAGATTTGGCCGAGGCCGATGGTCATCAATCCGGCTTCGGTTTTCGGCATGGTCTGACCGATGAAAATGCGTTTGCCCGGTTCGATCACGCCGAGTTTCTGCTGATCCGAATAAACCTGAAACCGTCCGATGGTTTCGCGGTAATCGGGACCATTGCGGGTGATGACCTGTTCGAGCACCAGCCGATAGGGGCCTGCGGGCACTTCGGCACCTTTGCCGACCGTTGAAATCACTTCCGTGCCCCAGCCTGTCGCGGCTATGCCGATCAGCGAGATGCCAAGGCCCGCATGGGCCAGCGCAGTGCCCCAAGCCGAACGCGGCAGGCCCGCAAGTCGTGACAGGTTGACCACCCAGCCTGCTTTGGCTCGCCAGACCCGCAACCATACATCAGCCAGTGAGCCCAGCACCAGCCACAAGCCGATCCCAGCACCGACCGGCGCAAGCACTGAACCGCCACGAGTAACATAAAGCACGATGCACAAGACCAGCACTGAAAACCCGAAGGCCCACGAGAGACGCTGCATGGCTGCCCATAAATCAGCCCGCTTCCATGACAAGGCCGTGCCCAAAGGCTGCAGCAGGGCCAGCGGCAAAAACAGCGGCAACATCGTCGCCTCGAAAAACGGTGCGCCAACCGAAATCTTGTCACCGCTGATCCCTTCCAGCACCAAAGGATACAGCGTGCCGATCAGGACTGTCGCCGCCATGGTCGCCAGCATCAGATTGTTGAGCACCAATCCGGCCTCGCGCGAGATCGGGGCAAACAATCCGCCCTGCCGCAAGGCATGCGCCCGCCATGCAAACAAGGTAAGACCGCCGCCGATAAAGAACACGAGAATTCCCAGAATGAATTTGCCGCGTGACGGATCGGACGCAAAAGTGTGCACCGAGGTCAGCACTCCCGAGCGCACCAGAAATGTGCCGATCAGCGACAGGGAGAAGGTCAGGATCGACAACAGGATGGTCCAGACTTTCAGCGCATCGCGCTTTTCCATGACGACGGTGGAATGCAGCAAAGCCGTGCCTGCCAGCCACGGCATCAGCGAGGCATTTTCCACCGGATCCCAGAACCAGAAACCACCCCAGCCCAACTCATAATAGGCCCAGTAAGACCCCATCGCGATTCCGAGTGTCAGAAAGGACCATGCCAGCAAAGTCCATGGACGCACAAAGCGCGCCCAGACTGCGTC
The DNA here is from genome assembly GCA_903930675.1 of uncultured Hyphomicrobiales bacterium. Lineage (GTDB taxonomy): Bacteria > Pseudomonadota > Alphaproteobacteria > Rhizobiales > Beijerinckiaceae > CAIYZJ01. Next base: position 38,864 of record CAIYZJ010000007.1, on the reverse strand, counting down.
AATCCGGCCATGGATCAGCGCGCCGATTGCGAGGGAAAAGGCAATCGAAAACCCGACATAGCCGATATAGAGCAACGGCGGATGGATCGCCAAACCCGGATCCTGCAAAATGGGGTTTAACCCCCGCCCCTCGGCAGGCACTTCCAAGGCACGAAGAAACGGGTTGGAGGTCATCAGGATGAATGCAAAAAAGGCGCTCGAAACCCCACCTTGCACCATCAGCACGGCCGCCAGCAAAGGCAGCGGGATTGCCTGTCGCGCCATCGCCACCAGAGCACCAAACAGGGTCAGGATCAAAACCCACAACAGCATGGAGCCTTCATGGTTCGACCATAAGCCCGATATTTTATAAGCGAGCGGCTTGGTCGAATGGGAGTTCATGGCCACATTGATGACCGAGAAATCCGATTGCACATAGGCATAGGTCAGGGCTGCAAAGGCCAACAGAGTGAATAGGAATGCGCCGATGGCCGTGCCGCGGGCTGTCTGCATCAAAGCATGATCACGACCGGCAAGCCCCCATAAAGGCAGCGCGACCTGACAGAGTGACAAAACCAGCGCAAGGATCAGCGCAAAATGTCCCCATTCGACGGTCATGACAGGACATCTCTCATGGCTTGCTTCCCGCTTTGGCGTCAGGCTTGCCTTCCCCTTGCCAATGGCCCTGTTTTTTCAGGGAATCGGCTACTTCGCGCGGCATGTAATTCTCGTCATGCTTGGCCAGCACAGTGTCTGCGGCAAAGCGTTGTCCGGCTTCCAGCCTGCCTTCGGCCACAATCCCCTGCCCCTCGCGGAACAGGTCCGGCAACAGGCCATTGTAATGGATAGTGATTTCGTTATTGCCGTCACCGATCACGAATTCCACCATGCGGTCTGAGGGCCTGACAACCGAGCCAACCTTGACCAGACCCCCGACCCGCAACCGCGCGCCGACATGGATCTTTTTCTCGATCACCTCGGTCGGGCCATAGAAAAAAACGATGGAATCATTCAGCGCATAAAGCACCAAGCCGACAGCCACAGCCAAAATCGAGCCTAGCCCTGCAATGGTCATCATGCGGCGGGATTTGCGGGTCATCTGCCTCGCCCCTTGTCCAAACCGTCAATCCGCCCTTGCACGGTTTGTGCGGCTTCGCTGCCGGCCTCCAATTCGGACAAGAGGGCCCGATAGGCCTTTGCCGCCTCGTCTGTCCGGCCATCCTGTTCCAGCGCAAGTGCCGAATAAAAGCGGGCAGAACGTGCGGTGCCGTCAAGAGCAAGAGCTTTGGCAAACACACCCGCGGCATCGGTCGTCACCACGCCATCGGCTTGCGCCACAAGTGCTTCACCCAAGGCTTCGAACCGCGCCGCAGTTGGCGGTGTGCCGCGCAGCAAGGCGGTATAGGCTTTGACCGCATCGTCAAATTGTCCGGTGGCCATATAGATCGGCGCGATCAGGTCCCAGCCTTGCATGTCATCGGGATGGGTCGCCAGATGGGTTTCTATTTTCGATATCACACCCGCCATGCCGGAAGCATTGGAGACAGACGGAACCGCCGGACGACCGGCAAATGGCATGTCGGGCTGGTCGGGATTTCCCCACAGGCCATAAAGGCCCAAACTCAGCAGCGGAATGGCAATCAGGACCAGCAAAGCGGCCTTTCCGCGATGGGATTTCGGTTGGCCTGCAACATCCTCTGCATCGGGCCGGAGCGCGAGAATACGTCGGGCGGCCTCGGTGCGGGCCGCTTCTGCCTCGCTGTCGCGGATCAACCCGCGCGCCAGATCCTCGTCGATTTCGGTCAGACGCTGGCGATAGAAATCCACATCGAGTTGACCGGAGACGGGGGCAACAGCGACGTGCGATAAAGGCCACAGCACGGCCATCACGGCCCCGCCCACCATGAGAGAAAACATCAGCGCGTCAATCAAAGGTGCTTGCATAGGGCCTTGTTAACGGCGATTACCCTGTCTTGTCACGCGCAAACTCTGCCACGTCACAACTTAAAACAACCGCCAAAATCGAAAAGGGCCGCTTGGGCGGCCCGGTTTCGGTGGTTTAAAATTCAGCTCACAATATCCCAACGGCCATCGGGTGCACGGCATGCCGTGCCGACGCCACGTTCCTGACGACCGTCGATGATGATGGTATGGGTATATTGACGGCAGACCCGGCCGCTTTCGGAATAGACAGGGCCGGGCTCCACCGACCCGCGAGGGCCATTGGTGCCACTGGATTTCCAGCTAAAGGCATCGCCACTCGAGACCGCCTGATATTGGGCGTTATAGGCCTGCTGGCGGGCCTCGTCATCCATATTCTTGCCGATTTGCGAGCCCAGAAGACCACCCAGCATGGTGCCTGCGATCACTGCTGCAACCTTGCCGCCGCCGCCTCCGAAGCGGCTGCCGATCAACCCGCCGGCCACCGCACCGATCACGGTGCCGCCCGACTGGTTCGGTCCGGTCGATGGCGAACAACCAGCAGCACTAAACGCCAACACGCCAACCAAAGCCCAACTTACCAGCTTTTTTAAACTCATCATCTTCCCGATCCTGTATGATGGACCCGATCCACAGAGATATTCCGGAGGGCGCATTCTCAATTCTCCACAGAAGCATTTCATACAAAATAGGCAAGATTCGGGCAATGCGCCCAAAAGTGGCTGTTATTCGCTCATGAAGGCGATTGCAGGGCCGGCAAGCGCAAGCGGGCACGCAATCCTCCCAGAGAACTGTCCTCGAGCATCAACTGTCCACCATAGAGTTTAGCCAGATCGGCCACAATCGCCAAGCCGAGGCCCGTGCCGGGGCGGGTTTCATCAAGCCTGCGGCCGCGCCGCATGGCCTCGACCCGCAAATCCTTCGCCAAACCGGGACCGTCATCGTCGATCATGACATCGACAAACAGATCCGGTCCCTCGTTGAGGCGGGCTGTCACGGATACCTGCGAGGCGGCCCATTTGCCCGCATTGTCGATCAGATTGCCCAGCATCTCCTCAAGATCCTGCTTCTCGCCGCGAAAGCACAGGCCGGACGGAACATCATAGACCAGCGTGACAGCGCGGCTTTGCCACAATTTGGCAAACACCCGCGCCAAGCCGCCGATCACCGGCGCAAGCTCGGTGGCTCTACCCAGCGCGACGCTGGCCGCTGCCGTTCTGGCGCGCTCCAGATACCAGTTCATCTGGGTCCCGATCACCGCTGACTGCTCGCGGATTTTCTCGCCGACCTCGCCGTCTATGGCAGCGGCCTCGTTGGCGATAACACTCAACGGGGTTTTCAGGGCATGGGCAAGATTGCCCACCTGCGTGCGGGCCCGCTCCATGATCTCGCGGTTGGAGTCGATCAGCAAATTCAGTTCGCGTGCCAGTGGCGCGAGATCGGGCGGATAATCCCCGTCGATCCTGTCAGCCTGTCCGGTGCGGATGTCCGACAGCGCGGTCGACAACAGCCCCAAGGGGCGCATGCCCAACCAGACCTGCAAGGCCGTGAGAAAAACGATGGTCGCGCCCAGCAGTCCGAATGTCACCAGCAACGGAAACCGGAAGGCCTGTACGGCCCGTTCGATATCATCGGCATCGCCTGCCACGCGCAACCTGTGCCAGACCCCGTCGGGGGTCAGCACCATGCGCTCCATCACCCGCAGATTGCGGTCGTCGGGGCCTTTGACATAGCCTTGCAGAATATCGGAACTGCTGGTGCGCAGGGTCGGCGTCACCATTCGCGGCAGGCGCGATCCGAACAAGGAGGGCGAAGCGATGGTTTGTCCCTTGCCGTCGCCGCCGCTGTCGATCTGCCAATACCACCCCGACATCGGCAAATCGAATTTGGGGTCGCCCAGATCGGCCGGATCGGAATGGTCGCTTTCGGTCGGCGAGGCCAGCCCGCCGGTCAGTGCCTGCAAATAGACGTTCAGGCGTTCGTCAAACGCCTGTTCGGTGGCCTGCCTGTGGATATGGCTCAGGATCACGCCTGCCGCCACCAGCACGGTCAGACTGCTCAGCAACGCGCCGACAATCATCCGTGTCGAGAGAGAGGCTCTGGCGACCAGCCGCATCATGCTCAACCCGCCTGCGGCACTTCGAGCCGGTAGCCCAGACCTCGGACGGTTTCGATAATGTCTATCCCGAGCTTTTTCCGGATGCGTCCGACAAACACCTCGATGGTGTTGGAGTCGCGGTCGAAATCCTGATCATAGAGATGCTCGATGATTTCGCTGCGCGAAATGATCCGGCCCTGATGATGCATCAAATAGGCGATCAGCCGGTATTCGTGCGAGGTCAGCCGTACGGGATTTCCATCCACCGTCACGCGGCCGTTTTTGGTGTCGAGGATTACCGGACCGCACACCAGCTCGCTTTTGGCATGGCCCGTCGCCCGCCTCAGCAAAGCACGGACGCGGGCCAGAATTTCTTCGATATGGAAGGGCTTGGTGACATAATCATCGGCGCCCGTATCGAAGGCATTGACCTTGTCGCTCCAGCGGTCGCGTGCGGTCAGGATCAGCACCGGCATGGTCTTGCCCGCCTCGCGCCATGCTTTGAGCACGGAGGAGCCATCGCGCACCGGCAGGCCGAGATCGAGGATCACCGCATCATAGGGCTCGGTCTCGCCCAGAAACTGCCCTTCCTCGCCGTCAAAGGCCTTGTCGACAACATAACCGGCCTGCTCCAGAGCTGCCACAATCTGGCGGTTCAAATCCCTGTCGTCTTCGACAACCAGCAAACGCATCAAAATCTCTCCCCGCCGTCCTCAATGCCGCTCGATCAAATTGCCGGAACGGCCATCGACTTCCAATATCCTGATTTTCCCGTCTTTTGCCAGCATTGTGACCAGATAAAGCAATGATCCATCCTGCTTGCATAAACGCACCTTGACGACTTCACCGGGCCGCGCTGTTCTGGCGGCTTGAATGGCGCGGGCGGCGGGCACAACCTCGGCCTTGTCGACCAGTTCGCGCACTTCGGGAGCCGTCAGGCAACTGCGCGATGCCACCGCGCCCTCGGCATGGACGCCCGTGCCGGCAAATGCCAGCATCATGGCCAGAACAATCGTGGGTGAGGAAATTGTTTTCATACTCTCCTTTTAAACCGTGATGGCTGAACATGATATGAACAAGCGGGATCTTACCGCGCCTCAAGCGTCTCGATCCGCGTCAGAGCTTCCTGCAAAGCAGCCACCAACAAGGGGATCAACCGCGTCTGGTCCAACTGCTGCCACACCGGAAGGCCGTGCGGATCCACCGCGTCTTTGGCTCCCGTCACCGCTTCGGGTACGACAGCAGCCACCTCATGGGCCAGAAACCCGTCGAGCTCACCACTTTGATGCGAGACAAAGGAATAGCGCAAGGGCTTGAGTTGTTTCAGCCGGTCAGTGGCACATGACAGCGGCTTGATCGCGGTTTTCAGGCGATAATCGGACGTGGTGTTGAAACTCACCCCCGCACTGGCCAGCCCGACCGAGCCGATCAGCACCCCCGCCCGACTGAAGCTGATCGCAGTGGAGGCCGCCGTGCCTGTGTCATTGAGCGCGATGCCCTGTTTGCTTGCGCCTGCAAATTCGGCCTCGTAACAGGCCATCACACGCGGGGTGGCGCGCCCCGTCAGCATCCGGTCCATCCGCACCGCGCCGGTGGTGGAAGAACACACGAGAGCTTCGGTCCATGTGCTGCCATCGGGCGAGACTTTGATGTGGAACTGGTCATCGCCGGTCAAGCCCAATTCGGTGCGGCCCGACCAATTGGTCTGGAACAGATGCGAGACCGTGCCGGTGGCCAGCGGCTTGTTGAAGGCCACGCGCAAATCACCGCTGCCACCCTCGGCGGCACTGGTGGCCACAAACAAAGCCGCATTGGTTTTGACGGCCAGCCGGTTGACCGCATCAGCCGAGGTGCCGATTCCGAGGCTTTTGAGATTGGCAAAGCTTTGGGCCAGATCATCCAGCACATGCCAGCTGCCGCCGCTAAGAACCATCATAGCATTGCGGCTTTTGACAAACACCAGCCAGCCGGTCTGCGGCTGGAAGAACCGCCAGCTTCCCGAGATGAAGGCCGCCAGCATCCCTGCCTGTCCGGCAAAGGCGCCTGTCGGGGCCGTGCCGATCAGATAGGCATCGCCCTCTTGCGGGGCGGCGGGCGGAGCCAGACGATCCGTCTCGGCCACCACTGCCTGAACCAGCGCGTCGATTGAAAGCAAAGCATCATTATGCGTCACATGCTTTTGCGCTTGCGCCGCTGCCATCAGAACCAGACCGAGCCGTGCCGTTTGTGCCATCGAATTGATCCTCAAAAAAGAATTGTTTCAGGAGAGAATGACCGCCTGCGCATTCAAAGCCGCCCCCGGTCCGACTGCCGCGCTGATCTGGCGGATGGTGACGGACAGCGTGCTTTGCGCCTGCCCGAAATCGGCCCATTCATCGCTGGCGGCATAGAGGCAGGTGGAGGACGCAACCACCATCTGCCGGATGGTCTGGCCTGCTTTGACAATGCCGACCTGATAGGTCTCGCTGTCCTCCTCGAGCGGAATATCCGTTAGGCCCCAACCATCGGCATCCGAGCGCGCACGCCTGATCCAGTTCAACACAATGCCCTGGCTCGTGCGTCTGGCGCTCAGGCCCACCGGAGACAGAGGCACCAGAGCCGCCCCGCTGACGGTCGAGTCGACCGCCACCGCCATCGGATCAGCATGGTCGAGATGCGAGGCCGCAACCCGCCAGTGCCAGACTTCGCCCAAAGCCGCCAAGCCCTGCCGCAGCGGCTTGACCGCCCCGTCAAGCACCACACAGCGCGCACCCGAAGCAACAAAGCGTTGTGCCGAACGTTCCGAACCGCCGAGCCCGCGCAAGAGACGGCTCAACCGCCATTGCTTCGGCCCGACCAGTTCGGCCCGCGCAAAGCCGATCACTTCCCATGTCCCGTCCACGCCCTCCACAGCCAACGCGGGCGATGCGCCCAAACCGTTGAGATCACCCGGACTGGTCAAAACCCCGCCTTGCAACTCGATGGTCAGCGTGCAGGATTCGTCCCACACCCACAGATGACCGGCAGGCAGATCACTGACCAAGCGGCCGATGCGGGCCGGCGCATCCAGCGTCAGCACCGGATCATACGAAGTCCCGTCGGCGGACCGCCAGACCGTCAGGCTGGACGGCCACGGATCGGCAAAGGCCGCAATCACCTGCATCACCACGGGAGATCCCGTGGTGACCGGCAAATCGAAAATCGCCACCCATGGACGACTGGCCAGTTTCGGCGCAGTCATCGATGGCGCAGGCATGGAAGTGGTCCGCGCCTTGCCCGCAGGATCGGCCACCGCGCGCGCCGTGATCAAGCGCATCCCCTGTTCTCGGATCGTGGTGATCACAAAGCTGCGCGCCGGATTACTCAAAGGCAGCGTCACCACATCGCCGACTTCGAGCCCGATCCAGCGCGGTGCCAGAGCAAAGCTCACTTCGTCCCGCCCCGTCCAGACGCGGTGCAGCCAAGTGTCGGCCATGCGCTGGGCCTCGCTGCGGCGGGTCATCAGCGCAAATTCGGCCAAGCTCTTGCGCCCGGTGCCGCTGGCCAGCCGCCGCGATGAAACAACGGCGCGGCGATAATCGGCCTCGGCCTCGGTAAACCCCAAAGCCAATTCACTCGGCAGAGCCGTGTCGCGGGTGCGGTGGTGATCGAACAAGCCCCCGTCCGGCAAGGGCACGAAGTCGTCGAGTGCCAGTTGCACCACCGGCTTGCGTTGGGGCGACAGCAGACGCAACCCCGAACCCGAGGCCGCCACTTCGATATCGAGCAGATCGCACAGGGGTGCAATCATCTCGGCGACGCTCATCGGATGGTCGACGACATAGCCGTCAATGACCTCGTCGACACGGCCCGCCAATGGCACGGCCAGACCGGCATCCGCCAGCATGGCTTTCATCAATCCGTCGAGCGGGATGCTTTCGAGCCGGCCGGTCAGCCAATGGCCGGTTTGCCAGTTGCTGTGATCGGCCCAGACATCGCCCATCAAGGGAAAGGCCGGAAAGGGCCGCGCATCCCATGTCCAGAAGCTGATGCGGTCGGGGTCGATCATCCGCCCGCCATAGACAGGAGACACCGGATTGCGGCTGCTATCGGCCCCCTGAAAGGGATCGAAAGCCAGCAGTGCGGCCTCGACAAAGCGCAGCAGCATCACATCGTCGCGCTGGCCATGCGAGAACGGCGGCAAAGCGGATTCCGATGATTTCGGATCGGGGAACACATTGGGCGCATTGGACCCCTTGTCGACGGCCGGACAACCGATCTCTGTCAGCCAGACCGGTTTCGAACAAGGCTGCCACGGCGTCGGCGAAGTGTATTCAACCCCGTTCAATCGCTCGACATGCGGATTGGACCACCAGCTTTTGACATCCTTGGCCCGCCACACCCACGGCTTGTTGATGCTGCCGTCGCTGATCGGCGTGCGCAACTGCGCTTGGCGGTCGGCGGGGCTGGCATAATACCAATCGAAATTTTCGCCAGACACCATGCCCGCCGCCAGATAGGCCGGATCGTAAAGAGAGTCGGTCTGGCCCAGATCGAGATGCGGGTTGCCGTCGCGCCAGTCCGAGACAGGCCAATAGGCATCAATCCCCACCGCCCCGATAGCCGGATGCGACCACAGCACATCGAGCGGAAAACGCAATTCGCCCGCCTTCGGGCTATAGCCGCCATATTCGGTCCAATCGGCCGCATAGGTCAGCACGGTCGAAGGCCCCAAAACCGATTGCACCTCGTTGGCCAAAGCGGCAAAGGCATTGGGAGCCGGAAAGGTCCCGATGCCGCTGCGGATATGGTTGAGCGTGACAAATTCCGATCCGATGATGAAGCCGTTCACACCTCCGGCCGCTTTGGCGAGCGTGGCACAATGCAGCACCATGCGCCGCCACGACCATTCCGCTCCGCCCGAAAAAACCACGCCGTTGCCATAGCTGAACTGGGAGGCACTGGCCGTGCCGAAAAATTTTTGTACCGCCGTGGCAGCAGCCAGAGTGCCGTCGGGAGAACCCGGTTGCCCGATCGCCGGAGTGCACGTGATGCGTCCGCGCCACGGGAAAGCGGGCTGGCTTGCGGCCCCGCTCCACGGATCGGGCAGCGTATTGGCAGCGGGAATATCCATCATCAAAAACGGGTAAAGCGTAACCGCCAGACCGCGCCGCCGCAGATCGGCAATCGCTTCCATCACCGATTGATCGGACGGCGTGCCGCCATAGGCCGCGCGACCGTTGACCTGACTGACTGGACGCGCGCCGGCCCGCGTCAATCCCGCCACCATCCATTGCGCGCCGATGGTCGCCTTGTCGGCCAGATCGATACGCGGAGCCACTGTGCAGCTGTCGCAGCGCAAATCATCACCGAACCAGCTCACCACCAATTGTACATGGCGCAGATTGGGGCAAAGGGCCTGCAAGGCATCGAGCGAGACCATCCAGTCGGATGCACCCGACAGATCATGGCGGTTTTCGGACTGGCTGTTGCCCTGCCCGAAATCGCGCGAGACGGCGGTGACGCCATAGGCAAATTCGCCCGAGCCGGGGATCAGGTTGATGCTGCGGATTTTCTGCCCGACGCCGTTGACCGGACGCACCACCTCGAAGCTCAATTGCGGCAGGCGGTTGCCGAATGCGGCCAGCGGCATCCGTTCGAACACCACATAACAGGTGCCGCGAAAAGCAGGCGTATTGGCTGCCCCTTCCTTGGCCACAATCAGCGGATCGGGCTGCTGGTTTTCATCGCCGCGATAGATGCGCAAACTGACCGATTGCTGGTCGATCAACTGCCCGTCGGCCCAGATGCGCCGGATGAAAGCCACCGGTCCTTCGCACACCGCCACCGCGAAATTGCCGTAATAGGAATAGGTCCGGTTGATGGTGGAACTGCCGCCGCCACCGCCCTTGAAACCGAGCCCGCCGGAGGAACCGCCCGAGCCGGTTTCGGTTTCGGTCTGGCTGATCACCTCGGCAAAACGGGTCGACCAGATCAAGGTGCCACCGATACGCGCGCGGCCATAGACTTTCGGAACGGGCGCGCCCTCTGTCGCCCCCATCACCGGCATGTCATGCAGGCGCGGACCATCATGCAAGCGGGTCCGGTGGTCCGACAGCGCGCCCGACAAAGCCTGACCGGCGATACGCCCGAACATCGTGCCGATCGGCCCGCCGCCCAAGAGCGAGCCGACCGCATGACCGGCCAATCCGCCCGCCGTCGCCCGCACCGAGCCCTGCGCGGCATTCAAGATCAAAGTGCCCATCATCAACCCCGTTCAGCTGGTGGCGGAAAGCGAAAGACCTGTGCGATGCGCCGTGCCCAGATGCCGAAATGCACCTCGGCCACCACTGCCCCCGCATGGGCATGGATCATGCTGCCTTCGCCCGACACCACACCCAGATGTTTGGCTGGCCAATGCGCACGCCAGCGAAACAGCACCACATCACCGGCGGCCATATCGTCCGTATCCACCGGCAGAAAATGCCGGTGTCCGGCCATGAGCAAATGTTCGATGCCCGAGGCCTCGGCCCAATCGGCGCTGTAATGGGGAACGGCTTCGGGCTCTTCCCCGTAGACAGAACGCCAGATGCCGCGCACCAGACCAAGGCAGTCGCATCCCACCCCGCACAACGAAGCCTGATGCAGATAGGGCGTGCCGATCCAGCGGCGTGCTTCCTCCACCACGCGGGCGGCCAGCATGTCGGTTGGCGCGCTCATTGAAACAGGCTCCCGCCATCCATGCCCGCTTCGCCGTCATTGACCCGACGGATCAACAGATCATTGCCCGGCATGCGCGGAAATCCGCGAAAATTTATGATGTTGCCGAAGCGGGTCTGGCAGGTGGCAGCCAGCTTGTCGCAACCCGCAATCGCCACCACCCGATCCCCCGCGGCAAGCACGTTTGGCAAGGCCTGCCACAGACTGATCCGCGCCTGACCGGAGGCGACATCATGCATCTTGATATCCGCGCGCATACCCGCATTGGCGCCATCGAGCACCTGCAACAGGCCGCGACTGAAGGCATCGGCGGCAAAGCCGCCCGCATCCAGTGCCAGCATGCTGCGGCCATCTGTGGCACGCACCACGCCCTCGAGCCGATAGGCGGAACCGCTCAAATCTATCCCGCAATGCGCATCGCCCAGATCGGCCGCGCAATGGGCCTGAAACAGCCGCCCCTGCGGTTGCATCAACTGGTCGATGACGGATCGCACCTCGACCTTGAACCCGTGATCGGATGCCTCGATCCGTCCGATCGAGCCGCAATCAAGCAGGACGCAAAGGGTCGGATCGCTCCAGTCCACCAGCCATGTTTCGATGGTGGCATGGTCATAAAGTCCGGCCAGAATATCGGCCAGAGTGACACTCTCGGACATCAGCACGCCCAGCAGCACGGTCTCGCTTCCGGCAAGCCCTGCCTGTATTTGGGCAGACTCCACATCCAGCCCGCTGCGTGCCTGATGCGTGATCCCGCCGAATACCAGATCGGCATCATGCTGGGTAAATCCCAGCACCGCGCCATCGCGCCGCATGATCCGCCAGCACAGGGCAAGACTGGCGGCATCACCTGTAAAACTCGGAGGAATATTGCGCATGGCCCTATGCCTTTTCCGGTTGGCAAAGCAATTCGATCAGACTGATTTTGGCGATCTCGCCGCTGCCGAAGGCATCGAGCGCAACCTCCAGCCGGTCCTCGGCAAAACGCACGGGCACATCGAAGCGGAAACCTGCCGTGACCTGTTGTCCCGCCGCCGGACAGTGCCCTGCGCGAAACCGCACCAGACCGGTGCGCGGATCGCAATCGGCATCCTGCCCCAACAGAACCTCCACTCCCGCCACCGCAATCCGGATGGTGCCAGCCACCGGTTTGAAAATCGGGCGTGCATAGGGCGCGAATAATGCGCCATAGGTTTTGACCAGTTGAAACGCCATGCGCGTGCCGTCCCCCTGCCCGATCACCTGATCGAACGGGGTCACTGCCGCATCCGGCGCCGCGCTGGAACGATCGAGCGGATCGCGAAACCGGAAACCGTAAAACGCGCCGCGCCGCTCCTCGAAAAAATTCAACAACAGGGCCAGATCGGCGCGGGTTTTGATCCCCGAGCCGATGTCATAATGATAGCGCGAACAGGCCCAGCGGCTGACCCTGTTCTCGCGTCCTGCCCCCGTGGTGATGATGTCCGTGCGCCGTTGCGGCCCGCCGCGCGCCTGCATCGACAAGGCCAGCGGAAAAACCACGTCATGAAAATCCGTGCTCATAAATCCTCGCCATCCATGTTTGAAACCAGCTGCAGCCGAACCGGGTCTCCTTGTCGGGCAGGCTGGTTTGGCCTTATGATGGACATGCCCATCAGGAGTGTTGTTGTGAACGTCCCCGATCCAGACCGGACAGAACCGCAGATTCAAGCCGAGGACACAGGCTTTGCGATTGCCCCCGCGTTGCGCTCTGTCGAAGAAGAATTTTCAGGTCATTCCGCCGATTTTGCGCGGCTCAAACATCGCGATCAGGCCTTCCGCAGACTGGTCGCCTATTACACCTCGCTCAGCCACAATATCGGTGCGATCGAATCAGGGGTGGAACCGGCCAGCGCTGAATTTCTGGCCATGCTGAAAAACCAGCACAGCCAGACGCGCGAGGAAATCAGTGCCGCGCTCGCCCAAACTCCGCTTTACTGAGAGCTGCTCAATGGTGCACTGAATGCGCGCAGGGTCACCACAACCTGTCGTAAACCTTGCGGATTGTCCGGCAGATTGCCTTGCGGACAATCCAGCATCACCACCTGCAAGGGCCAGAGCTGATAGCCCGCTATTGCCGGCACGGCCCCGTCACTGATCAGGCTCAAACGGCTGGCAATCTCCAGACTTTCGCGGTCGGACATCTGGCGGGACCAGACCGAGACCGACACCGCCTGCTCATGCCCGCGCAAGCTGCTGGCCAGCCATTGTCTGGCGCTGACACTGCCGAAGGTGACATAAGGCGGCACCACCGAGCGCGGGGCCGTGTCATAAATTTTCTCCCCGCCCAGCAGACCCGGCAGCACCGGATCAGCCAACCAGAAATTGCGCAGGCCCGCCCGCAAGGCGAGCACCGGACCTGTAATCACCGGAACTGTCGCACTCATGCGTGATCCTCCTCGCACAGACACACCATGCGCATGCGCCGCCCGTCGGCATCGGCCAGCTGGCAGATCCGCAAGATGCGCGAGCCTTTGCGCAGGCGCATGCCGGTTTCGATATCATTGCGCCAGCGCATCACCACCAACTGGCTGATCACCTGCCCGTCCTGATCGGGTCCGCGTCCTGTCCAGATCCGGAAGGGCACGATCACCCCCCAGACCTTGGTGCTGACCTGATAGCTGCGGGTCATCCCGCCATAACCGTCGGGCGCGTCAATCGGGATTTCCACGCTCAGCCGGTCACGCAGACGTCCGGCCAGTGCGGGATCGCGGGCCAGCACAACGGCTTCATGCAAGGGCGTGCTCATAAGGTTCTCCTGACAAACGGGGCAATCAGGGTCCGGACGGCCCCGGGCAGGATGGTTTCACCCTGCCCGCGCGTCTCGTAAAATTGGGCAGCCACCATCAGTACCGCCAGCCGCAAAGGCTGCGGCACAGAGGCAGCGGTGGTGCCATAACCGAACACGGCATCAAGCTGGATTCCACCTTCGCAAACAGCACCGGAAGACGGCACGGTTTTGGCCTGGATTGTCGGCGGCACGCTGGTCGCATTGATCGGGAAATTGGCGAGGGTTTGCGCCACCCGATTGCCCGTTCCGTCCATCACCGTCACTGCCGACAATGACAACAGGGGGGACAAGGGCAAACGCAGCAATGCGGAAACAGGCCAGCGGTCGACCCCGAACCGCCATGTCTGTAGCAACAGACATTTGCCGGTGGTCTGTTCGACCAGACGGCGGCTGGCCGTGATCAGAGTGGCCAGCAAGGCATCGTCATCCGCGGTGTCGATGCGCAAAAAAAGCTTGGCCTCGTCCAGCGTCACCGGCTCGCTGGCCGGTTCCGTGATCAATTGCATGGACAACATCTGCAAAATCTCCGATGAGAGGATCAGAAAAAAAATCAATCCCGAAACAGGTCTTCACCCGTGATGCGCCACAACCATGTCCGGCCCCGCAAGCCCGTTATCCTGCTCGCCTTGGGCGCAACGCTACTGGTCACACCACCGGCAGGGGCGATTGTCGGCGGACAAACCGTGCCGGCCGGAGATAGCCCGATGCTGATGGTCTTGTCGGATCGCGGCACGGTCTGTTCCGGCGTGGTGATTGCTCCCGATGCCGTGCTGACAGCCGCCCATTGCGTGACAGGCGGTTCGGCCTACCGGCTGCATTGGCGCGGGACAGACGGAAAGCCTGTGATGGAAGAGCCCAAACGCATCACCATCCATCCCGATTATCACAGCGATGCCATTGCCGCACGCAGCCGCTCGATCGATCTTGCCGTCATCCAGACCAAACGCGCATTGCCCGACACATTCACGCAAAGCCAATTGCCGCCTGCCAACCAGCCGCCCCAGGCCAAAGAGACGCGGCTGACCATTCAGGGGTTTGGATTGTCTAACGAGTCACAGCCCGACAGCATCGGCAGTTTGCGGCAGATCACACTGCCCGTGGTCACTCCCTACGGACAGGGCAAGCTGTTGCTCTGGCTCTCGGGCCAAGCCAATCAGGGTGCCTGCACGGGCGATTCCGGCGGCGGCATTTTTGACCGTGACGGCGTGTTGCAAGCCATCACGGTCTGGAGCGAGGGCAAGGGTCAGGCCCGTTGCGGGACGATGACTCAGGGCATCATGCTGGCACCCCACCGTGCATGGATCGACAAGACCCTGAAACGGTGAGGCCCGTCATCAGGCCGTGCCGAATTTCAACAGTTTGATCGCGTCGAAATCCTGCACGCCGCCGCCCACGCGCTTGGTGGTGTAGAACATCACATAGGGCTTGTTGGAATAGGGATCACGCAGCACCCGAATGCCGATCCGGTCGACGATCAGATAGGCGCGGGCGAAATTGCCGAAGGCGACCGAGAAACTGTCCGCGGCAATATCGGGCATGTCCTCGACCTCGACGAGCGGGAAATTCATCAAGGTGGCGGGCTGGCCCAGCACGGCCGGAGGCTGCCACAAATATTCGCCGGTTGTCGCCTTGAGCTTGCGGATCGCGGCCTGTGTTTTGCGGTTCATCACAAAACTGCCGCTCTGGCGATAGCCCGCTTTCACTTCATAGATCAGATCAATCAGAGCGTCCGATCCGTTGGTGGTGTTGAAGCCTGCCGACAGGCCGGTGACGACATAGCCGAGACGCCCCCAAATCCAATTCGCCTGCGCAATTTTGGGCGGTGTCATAAAGCCGAGCGGCTTGGTCACGCCGTCGCCATTGACGAAGGCCGCACCTTCTTGCTCGGCAAACACCACCTGCACTTCCTCGGCAATCCATTGTTCGACATTGACCGCCGCATCGTCCAGCAGGGTCTGCGTGGCCGCAGGCATCGCATAGAGTTCCATGGTCGGAAAGCTCAGATCGGCAATCACCTGCGAAGCGGTTTGCGGACGCGTTACGGTTTCGCCGATCCAACCCGAGCCCGGTCCGGTGGTCGAATAGGCCTTGCGATAGGTCGCGGTCGAAATCTGCTGGACGGAAGCAATCGAGCGGATCGGCGAGGCCACCGACATGCGCTTGAGAATTTCGCGCTCGACCGGCGGCGTCACCAGATAGCCGCCATCGGTCGGACTGCCTGCCGACAGGGCCTTGAGTTCGAGCGCTTTCAGCCCTGCGGTTTCACCCGAGCGCATATAATCATGAAATGCGCTTTTGTATTGGCGGTGCTGCGGACTGGTCGCGTCATGCTCCGCACCGTCGAGCATCGGGCGGCGTTGCTGGCGCAAGGCGCTGTCCAAACGGCTCTGCGCCTCGTCGAGCGCCTGCGTAATGCGCGCGAGTTTTTCTTCCACCAGCACATCGACCGAACGGCCTTTCTCGGCCAGCGACTGGCGCGTGTCGTTCTCGTCCTTGAAGGCTTCGAAATGGCGGTTGACGCTGTCGAGGGCATCGGCAGGCGTGGCGTCGAAAGCCTTGACTTCCGGGGCCAGCAAAACAGGAGGCAGCTGGGAAGGCTGCACTGATACATTGGATCGTGTCATGGGTATCTCCGGTTCGAGGGGGATCCCGCAACCCGCATCACACGGGCCGAGGGCAGTAGAGGGAAGGTCACAAGCGACACTTCCCAAAAGTCGATGCGGGTCAAAATCCGCAGCCGTTGGCGGGCATCCGCATGGGCCTTCCGGGTGCGGTAGCCAATCGACAGGCCCGCCACCGCGCCCTGTTGCATCAGCGCGAACAATTCGCGCCCGCGCGCCACCGACAGGTTCAAAGCCCCGCGCACATACAGCCCGCGCTGGTCCTGCCGGATATCGGTCCAGACACCGAGGGGCTGGGCGGGGTCGTGCTGCCACAACAGACGGATTCCCGCAGCACCGCCGCGGCTCTGCAGGCTGTCGCCGAAAGCCCCGCTGGCCACCACATCGCGGCCGAGATCGGGCACGCCGAACAGGCTGGCATAGCCGTCGAATTCACCCACGGGCATGCCCGTGCCCACGCTGTGCCGTTCACTCACAACACGCCCTCCAGCGACAGGCCGCGCGTGGACGCAAAGCCTTTGCGGATTTGCCGGACACGGCGGGCCGGAGCAGTCAGACGCACCAGATGCTGCCAGAAACGGCTTTGCACCCTTTCGGCCTCTCCCGTCACAGCGGGATGATCGGGCGTGTCGGGAAGGCGCGGCAATCGGACGGACAAACGGTCAATCATGGCAAAAGTCTCCCATCGCAGACAAAAAAATCAGCCATCCCAATGGCTGTTGAAGTGGTGTAATTGCCGGATGAATTCATCGAAGCGGCGATTGGCCTCGCCGAGCTGGCGCAACACCAGAGCCAGCGCGGTCGAGGCTCCCGAAGCCCAAAGGAACAGGGCCAGATCGGCCAGATCCCCGCGTGCGATGATCATGTCCAATCCCGGACTCATGGCTCGTTCTTGCCGGTCGATGCGCCATGCAACGGGCCGTAGCCGACCGCCTCGCGCTTTTCGTCGACACTGAGAAAATCGGCCTTGCCCAAGCGCGACCACAATGCCTCGCGCTCCTGCGACAGGGCATCGATCCGGTCGAGATCGGGCTGGAGTTTCACAGCCCCGTAAACCGGCGACAGCCAATGCGCGATGCTGTCGGCAATCCGGCTGGCGAGCGGGATCACCGTCTGCCGCCAGAAGATACGGTTGGCTTCGGCATAATTGGCGTAGGTGTTGTCACCGGGCAGGCCGAGCAGCATCGGCGGCACGCCGAAGGCCAGCGCGATGTCGCGCGCTGCTGCCGCTTTGGCTTCCATGAAGTCCATGTCCTTCGGGGTCAGCGACAGCGGCTTCCAGTCCAGCCCGCCTTCCAGCAACAAGGGCCGCCCCGCATTGGCCGAACCCTGAAACGAGGCTTCCAGCTCGCTTTTCAACCGTTCGAATTGTTCGGCCCCCAATGTCGCACCCGGAGGTCCGGCATAGACCAATGCCCCCGAGGGTCGTGCGGCATTGTCGAGCAACGCCTTGTTCCATCCCCCCGCCGCATTGTGGATATCGATCGAGGCGGCCGCTGCTTCCATCGGCGACAGGCCGTAATGGTCGTTGAGCGGATGGAACAGGGTCAGATGCAGGATCTGCGGCACGGGGGCGGCATGCTGGTCGAACTGCACCGATTGCCCGCCGACCTGATACGCGTAACCGGCAGGCCAGCCATCCGCGCCGGGCACCACCCGCATCCGGTCGGGCCGCAGGGCATAGAGCTCGCGCACCTGCTTGCTGTCGGACACTGCTTCCAGATAGGCATTGCCCGACACCAGCAGATAGCCGAACAGGGCTTCGCGCAACACCGTGCCGCTATCGCGCGGATTGGGTGTAACCATCAGCCGCAGCAGCGGATGATCGGCCAGTTCCTTGCGGCCGTCATACAGCAGCAGAGGCACCGAAGCGGCGGCTTCCGCAATCATGCGGACGGCGCGATAGACAATCGGATTGGTCTGGAATCCCTCTTTGGCAAGGCTCGCATAATCGCGCGGCGTCCAGACCGGACGTCCCGTCTGGTATAGTGCCATCATCGGGCCGGTGGCGGAGGTTTTGCTGTGATCGGGACGTGCGAAAGCACGCCGCAGCCAGCGGTCGAAAAGAGTGCTCATGATGTTATCCTTGCGGGGTCAGACTACGGGAGGCCGTAAGGCGTGCGGCCCTTACAACCGCCTCACACGCGGAGCTGCTTTCGGGCCCAGTGCCAGAGCTGTAACAGCCCAGACCAGAGCATCGAGCCGGTCCGGCGAATGGCCGTTCGACAGGCCCCAACCATCCTGGTTAGGGCCGAAATCACACATTTCATCTTCAAGCTCACGGAAAAGTCCTGCATGTTTCACTCGTCCTTGTTCGTAAAGAAGTGCGACAGGTTCGGCCCTCAGCATCTTGCCTCTGGTGGCGCGAACCGGCAGCACGGATAAGCCGGGATCGGCTTCCCGCAACACGGCCTCGGCCATCTCGCCGCCCTGATTGGTTTCGATCACCACGGCATCGGCCTCGTAGTCCCGATAGAGTGCAGCGGCCTTTCCGGCCCAGACATGCGGACGCGCTTGCGACAGCGTCGCATCCTCGAGCACATGGACCGTGCGGTTGGCATCAATCCCCGCGACAATCAGCCCGCAGGAATCCGAGTTGCGGCTCGAGCTGGCCGGCGGGTCGATCGCCACCACCAGCCTTTGCAAAGGCGGAATTGCGCCCGCCCCGATCCGGCAGGTTTCTATTGCGGCGCGCGACCACAAAGCATCGTTGCGCTCGTCCAGCCACTCGCCTTCCAGCTCCTGCCTGCCCAGCCGCGTGCCCGCATAACGCTTGACCACGGCATCGAGAAAGGACGGTGCCAGATGAAACGCATTGGCACGGGTGGCCGCCCGCGAAATGGCGGTGGCAGGGTCTTCCATCAGCCGTTTCAGCAAAGGCACAGGCCGCGGCGTTGTCGTCACTGTCTGGCGCGGTTGCGCACCCAGCCGCAACCCGAATTGCAACATGTCGAAGGTCTCTTCCGCGCGCCGCCATTTGCCCAGTTCATCGAGCCACGCGGCATCGAATTGCGGCCCGCGCAGACTGTCGGGATCTTCCGCCGAAAAGGCCTGCGCGATTGTGCCATTGGGCCATTCCAGCCTGCGGCGGGACGCCTGCCAGACCGGCCGTTCGTCGCGCCGGTGCACCGACAACAGGCCCGACACGCCTTCGATCATCACATCGCGCACATCGGCTTGGGTTTCGCCCACCAAGGCAATGCGTCCGGCAGGACGGTCGGCAAAGGGCGGCAGGCCGAGCGCCATGCCGCGCACCCATTCCGCGCCTGTCCGCGTTTTTCCTGCTCCGCGCCCGCCCAGCACCAGCCAGACCGTCCACGGCAATCCGGCTTGCGACACACCAGGCGGGCACTGGTCGGGCCGCGCCCAGCTCATCCAGTCGGCCAGCATGAATTCGATCTCGCGTTCGCTCAGCGAGGCAATGACCCGTTTTTCCTCACCGGCCTTCGCGCAATCCAGCAAGACGTCGAGCCAGTTCCGCGCGCATGCTTTCGGGGCAGGTGGCCAGTTCGGCGGCAAGGTCATCTTGAACCATCTCCTTCTTCCGCGCCCCTGCGACATCCGCATCAAGAGCTGCCAGATCACGCAGGGTTTTGACAATCAGGCCCATCAAGCGAAGCTCGCTTTCGGTTCCGGCGGGCGGGGTGTCACTGGCCTGCCCGCGATCAAGCCGCGCCAGCCGCGTTTCGATTTGCGCCATATGGCCGGACGCTGCCTCCCACAACCGCGCAATCAGATCCTCCCTGCGCACCGGCTTGCGCGGCATTTCGGGATCATGCGCCACGCGGCCATTGCGGCGCGGACGCCTCAGCGCAAGACCCTGATCACGCAGCAGCTGATAGAATTCGGGGGGCCGCAATCCCGACCGCGCCATCAGACTGGCCACCGTCTCGTCGCTGTCGCGATAGAGACGGCACAGCTCCTCCCGATCAAGCGGAGCATCAACCGGAGCCTCGATCATTTGCACCAGAGTTCGGGTCATGACAGGTCCAATAAAAAGGGCACGGCAGAATGCTGCCATGCCCGGAATTGAATAAAACGGATGGGGTCACCGGAACAAAGCGCAACACCGGATGATGAATGAACTCTACCGGAGCAGCGTCACAATGTCAAGGAATATTTTCCTTTTTATCGCGGATCAACGACAGCTCCTTTGCCACAGCGGTCCGGAAGGCTTCCACACCCAAGGGCACGGACGTGGTCCGCTCCCATGGTGGAGGGGCTTGTCTTGGGGCTTGTCTTGGGGCTTGTCTTGTGGCTTGCCTTGGGGCTGTCTGAAGGGGCACTGCTTGCGCGGCATCTGCCAATACGGGCTTTGTCTGCTCCCGACAGGCGGGCGTTGTGATGTCTTTGACAGCTCGGGCCCAACGGGCAATCAGCTTGCCGCGTTTGAGCAGTTTTGTGATGCTTTTGCCGCTTTCGAGCTGGGCCATATCCTTGTCGAGCAAACACCCCAGACGCCTGCGCACACCGTCCGGCCCTTCGGCCAGAAACGGACGGGTGGCAGGGCTCTGGCACGCGCAAGCCCCGGGCGTCACACGCGACGGCTTTGCAGTGGCAAGGTGACATGGGGAATAGGGTTTGAAAAACTGTTCACTGATCAATGTCATGGCTTCGGGCCTCTTGAAATGACCCTGCAACCCCGGTGACAAGAGACAGGCCCCATCCTTCCCTGCCGTACCGGCCTGCAGGCTTTTGGACATTTCAAAAATAAGGCAAAACCATTGTCCCTGTCAAGGACTATAGTCCTATATAGGAATAATTTGCATTTTATGGCTAATGGCCATCCCTGCTCCCCATGATTGCGCAGTCCGTCAACGGGATTTTTTGGTGGCCGGTTTGGCGGGCCATTGCAGCGGCCAGTCCTTGATGCGCGCGGGCAGATCATCGAGTGCCACCTCGTCCTCGGAGGCAAAGACACGGCCTTGAACCGACACGCCGGCCTCGTGCACGGTGCGCGGGGAACCCGACACCAGTGGATGCCAGGCGGGCAAATCCTTGCCTTCATTGACCAGCCGATAGCCGCAACTGGGCGGTAACCACGGCAAGCTGCGCACATCCTCGGGCGTCAGGGTCACGCAATCATGCACCAAACTGGCGCGCTGGCTGTAATTCCTGCATTGGCAGGTCAGCGGGTTGAACAAGGTGCAGCTGACATCGGTGGCATAGATTTCGGCGGTATCCTCGTCTTCGAGTTTGACCAGACAACAGCGGCCGCACCCATCGCACAGGCTTTCCCATTCCTGCGGGGTCATCTCGTCCAGCGTTTTTTCTTTCCAGAAAGCCATCATGATCTCCAAAGGCCTGATGCAGGCGGGGTGTCGGACGTGGTCGGGCTTTGCTCGTCATCTAGAAAAAAATGGCGACCCTCGCGGTCGTCCACATCCACCAGCCACAGATCGGGATCGAAGCGCTTTTGTTTTTCGAGCATGGCCATCACCTGCAAGGCGTCCCAATCCTCGCTGTTGAGCGCGATAAAGCGGCGCGATGTCGCGCCTTCGTCATAGAGCGATTGCGGAGCAGGCCCATAGAGCCGCGAGCCGCCATCGCGATTGCTCACAATGATAAAAATTGCGCCCGCCTCGGTTGCACCGCGCTGGCGGATTGTCACATAGCCGCCCGCAATCTCGACCCTGCGGCGATAGGCATCGACCCAGATATCGGAGCGCAACCGCGTCAGGGCACTCATTCGGGTTTCAGCCCCGTGGCCTCGGACAATTCGGCAATCAAACGGCGGCTGATCCCCTCCTGCCTGCCCCATTTGCGCGACGCGGCAAAGCGGTCGATCGCCTGTTGCGTCGCCAGCCCCATCACCCCGTCGGGCTGGAGAGGGCCGAAACCGAGACGGTTCAAGGCGCGCTGGACAAACAACACCTCGCGCACCGGTTCGCCCGCCGGAGCCGCTTTGATCGACGCGGCAACCGGATCGGCCGGCGGCAAAGGCACGGGACGCGGCACGGGCAGCGGATCATCGGTCACCTTGCCCCATTGGGTGAACAAAGGCGCGGGATGCCGTCCGCCTTGCAGCACCAGAGCATTGAACAAAAATCCGAAACAGGCCGCACCGATCACCAGCCCGATCACCAGACGGGCCGGACGGCGTACCACGGCCCGCAGCATCCGCACCAGATGCCTGCGCAAAAATCCGTGCTGTGGCGGGTCGGTCGCCACACGCTCTTGCTGTTGGTCTGCCTGCTTGGCCATCACGATCCCTTACCTTGCCGCCAACATAAATCATTTGGCGGCAAATCGACAGCACCAGCCGAAAAGATCGTTAAAACCGTTTGGTTCTCCGGAAATGCCTTCGGGCAGTTACCAATCGTAAACCATGCAAAGCATCAAGGTCTCGCCAGCACTGCCAATATGGTGTTCAACACAGGTGCCGATGTCTTGAATATCTGCCTTGAACATCGCGCGCGTTCAGTTCTCACCCCCGTGCCAGCCCTGATCCGTGCTGGCCGCTCGTCTCCGGACGATCCGGATTTGAAGGCTTTTGATGTTCGGCTCGATATTTCGCTCCCTTCTGGTGATCGGCACGATTTACGCGTTATCGCCTGTCAGGCTGGATGCGACCACGCTGCCGTCTTCAAGCCACCCGAATACGAAAACCGTCCCAAGCCAAAAGACCACGCCGGCACTCGATTATTCGGCCATTCAGGCCAGTCAGGCTGCGGCCCATGCCATGGTCACGGGCGGGCGTCCGGCCAAACCGCAAACAGCGCAACCCGCCCCCGTTCAAACCGCCAATGCCTCAGCGGGCGCTCCCGCAAAGGCCGGCAATGCCGACCAGATCGGTGATCTGATCGCGCTCGGCAAGGATTTGTGTCTGGCCAATCCGGCTTTGTGTGCCGAAATTGCCCGCTCTGCCGCGACCTCGGCAGCCAATGCGGTGACGCCCAAAACCGCTGCTGCCGAACCTGCGCAAGCCCCCAGAGACAAAGCCAAACCGCAACCCGCCACCAGCCATCCCGCCGCCCAACCCGATGTGCTGGGTGCATTGATCGAGAAGGTGGCAACGCCGGCAGCAAAGACTTCTCCCGAGAAGATGGTGGCCAAAGCGCAGCGACAGCCCTAAATAGGCTGTAACTGCCAGTGAAGGGCCGGACGGATGACGCTTCAAATCGCCGATGTGATTGCTACCTTCGACATGCTCGATGCATGGGAGGACCGTTACCGCTATCTGATCGAGATGGGCCGTTCGCTTGCCCCCCTCAGCGATGACGAGCGCAACGAGGACAACCGCGTGCGCGGTTGCGCCAGTCAGGTCTGGGTGGTCACAACACTGACCCATGCGCCCGACGGCACACCGCTTCTGGCCTTCCGCGGCGACAGCGATGCCCATATCGTCAAGGGTCTGGTGGCTTTGGTGCTGAGCTTTTATGACAAGAAAACCCCGCAAGAGGTGCTCTCCGGCGATGTGATGGGACTGTTCAAACAGCTGGAACTGTCCGAACACCTCACCCCGCAACGGTCCAACGGCGTGCGCTCGATGGTCGAACGCATCCGCAGGGATGCCGCAGGGGCCTTGGCTGCCCAATAACTATTCGTCCTGCGACTGGCCAGCCTGATTTGCCGGCGCATGCCAGATCCGGATTTTGCCTGTGCGGGTCGGCCCGCGCGCCTTTTCCGACAGCCCGTAATGGCGCATCAGGGCCGACAAAGCCAGCTTCAGGATCACCTTGCCCGAACGCGCGGGCCAACCGCGCTCCTGCTCCACCGTCTCGAGCGGATTGAGAAAACAGCACAGATCCAGCAACACCCCCGCCAGATCACCCCCGCACGCCTCCAGCGCCCGCCGCAAGCGTTGTTGGGCTGCCATCTGGCGCTCGCTGTGCAACAAAGCCCCGCGGTGCTGTCCGGTTCCACTGGCAGGCAGACCCGACCAGTCCGAACTCATTTTCGGACTCATGCCGGCCTGCATGAAGTCCCGCTGCAACCGCTCGCCTGCCGCCAGTGCCACGGGTGAAATCATCGGTTGTCCGGTTTTATCCTTGCGGCGCGACAGCCATTGCAACGGACTCTCCTGTCCGACCCGCACCGCTTTGTTCTGACTTGTCCTTGGGGGTACCAAGCTTGACGGTGAGATTTGGACTGGCTTTGCGGCAGAGGTCCTTGGTTGTCGTGCCATGCGATAGGTCAGCACTTCCCCCTGCCCCTCGCGGCTGACATGGCCCGACTGCACCAGTGCATCAATCTGCGTCAACTCGACTTGGCCCACCACCAGCGAAACACCACCGCGTTTGCCGATCACACTGACCTTGCCCGCCACCAATGCCGTTCGGCCATAGCAATCTGGCGCAGCCAGCAGGGCCAAAACACGCTGCGCCTGCACGCTTAAATCCCTCGCAGGCAGTCCACAACCATCGTCATGCAACGAAGGCAACGCTCCCGCTTGGGCAACTGGGATCGGCGAGAAAACAGGCAAGGTTGGCATCATGATCGGCTCCTTTGGGAAAGGGTGAAACTGCACCGCATTTGCATTAATAGGATTATTTTCGTATAATAGGGATATTGTCAATAGATTTTCGGAGAAAAAACCTATGAGCTTTGCTCCCACCCCTTCCGGCATGATCCGTGGCGCGCTTGATCAGGTGATGCGGATACAGGCTTGGCGGGCTGTCGATGCCACCATCGAGGCCGGTGTCAAACGCTATGCGCGGATGCAGCATCTGCCGCCTTTATTGCGGCTCTGGCCCAAAGACCTGCAAGGAGAGGAACCGGCCATGACTGCCGGTATTCTGGACAGGCTGCGCAAGGCCTTGCAGCTCCAAAGGCGCAAGGCCCGTCAGGCGGGGTTGAGCCGCAAGCAGACGGGCTATGATGTCAATCGTCACATCGCCTTGTTGCAGGCGTGGCGGGCCGAATGCCAAATCTGGCGCGGCATGAAAAAGGAACCTGCAGGCTGATCCCACCTGCTTGACAAAAAGGGCAGCCGAAGCTGCCCTTTTGGATCATGGCCTGCGATAGGGAAGACCGGGAGCCAACCGTCTTATGCGCCGGTCTTGCGGCCGAGGCCCATCTTTTTGGCCAGCATCGAACGCTTTTGCGTATAGTCGGGAGCCACCATCGGATAATCGTCGGGCAGACCCCATTTCTGGCGGTACTGGTCGGGTGTCAGGCCGTAATGGGCCTGCAAATGACGCTTGAGCGACTTGAAGCTTTTGCCGTCTTCCAGACAGATGATATGGTCCTGAAACACCGATTTCTTGACCGGAACCGCAGGCTTCTGGCTCTCGATTTCAAGGAGCGGCTCGTCACTGCCCAAAGCCAGCAGGCCGCTGTGGACGCTTTTGATCAAAGCTGGCAAATCATGCCATGAAATACTGTTGTTGCTAATATAAGCCGACACAATATCGGCAGTCATATCAATAGTCTGAAGATGATGGTGATGTTGATCTGTCATAATATTATTCTCCAAAAGCAAGCCGGTCGAATTGTTTTGCTTGCCGTGCTCCGAAAGGATCGAGACGCGTTTACAGTGCAACACAAACGTGCCAGAGAACTCGGCCTCTGACCGGCCATGAACTAATCGACGCTGAAACAATTTATTATATAATCAACGAAAGGCCGAACTAAGCATAATCTCAATAGATCATTTCTCTTGATAGGAAAAATATACGGCTTCAACAAGTCATAATCCGAAAAACAACATGAATCTGGTTGAATTTCTGTTCCGAAGAACCATTTATTCAGCCAGTGGTTATTTTTTACAATTTATAGGTGTATCCATGAGCCATAACGAAGAAGATCACGCGAGCGACGCATCATTGCAATCCGCCAACAAGGCCGATCGTCTCATCCTTAGTGATGCGGAATGGCAGGCCCGTCTGACGCCCGAACAATTCCGCGTCACCCGCCAGCATGGCACGGAACGGGCCTTTTCCGGCCCGTGGCTCGATGAAAAACGCACGGGCCTGTTTCATTGCGTGGCCTGCGACCAGCCGCTGTTCACCTCCGACACCAAATACGAGACAGGATCGGGCTGGCCGAGTTTTTTCCAGCCTGTCTCTCCCGGGGCGATCATCGAGCATGAGGATCGCAGTTTCGGGATGCATCGGGTCGAAATCCGCTGCGGGCGTTGCGACAGCCATATCGGGCATGTCTTCCCCGATGGCCCCCGCCCCACCGGCTTGCGATACTGCACCAATGGGGTGGCGCTGGATTTCAAACCGCGCGGTTGAAACCGTCAGATCTGGGTGGATTCACCGACTTTGACGCCGCCTTCATTGGTTTCGACGAAGTGGCGCAATTCATCCATCGAGGCGAAGCGATAGCGGCCGATCGCCATTTCGGCTTCGATGGTCTGGTCGGAATACATGAAATAGCCGACACCCCCCGCCGTATAGCTCGCCACCAATTCGCGTTCGATCGTATCGGCTGGCGGCATGGTCGGCCGCACAGGCTCGTAGCGCGCATGATAGGGCGCAGCTTGGGTCAGACTGTCGAGCAATGATGGTTGCAAAGGCGGATTGTCTTGCCGCAAGGGAGCAGCCTGGCTCCATTCATCGGGCTTGGCCACGGGCATCGGTACCGGCGGCGGCACCAGATCGCTCAAGAGATCATGGGCCGACCTCTCCTGCGGCCTATCGTGATGACGCGCAGGTCTGAAGGCTGACACGGAAACCGGATAATCGCGTTCGAAAGTTTCAGCAAAAGCGGCAATCGGTTCGGGTGCTGCGACATGATCGGCATGGGCAACCGCCGCGGGCGGCAGGTCAAGCCGGCTTGCCTCTTGATGGCTTGTCTCATGATGGCTTGTCTCATGATGGCTTGTCTCATGATGGCTTGCCGCATGAGGGACACCTGCGTCATGAGCCTGCGGATGCCCGTGGTCAGACGGTTCAGCAAACACCGCATCGGCAGGCCGGACGGGCTGTTCGGGGGCGATTTGTGGTTCGACCGCCTGCCCGCCAGCCGCAAACAGCGTGCGGGCATGGGCCAGCAAAGCAGCCAGCGACAGGATCAGCAAGCCTGTGGACAACACGACAGAACCGCCGATCACCTGTGTCCAGCCGCGCTCGTTCAGTATCATGCCCATGCCATTGAAAATGGCAAAGCCGCCTGTTGCCACCATCACTGTGGCCAGTGCCAACACTGCTTTGAACATGTTCAGGCCCTTCCCTCGCATCAATCAGCCCGCCTGGGGGCCGCTTCGTCATTATCGCAGAGATTGATTGGCATGGTTGGGAAATTGCATCAAGTGCATTGAAGCCGGTTGCCCCGAACCATTCTGCGCCTTAAGTATAGATTTGAACGGTTCGGTCGGGATAGTATGGCCCGACCAATCGCCAGTGATTGCAAGCCGGTCCCTCGATCTCCGGTTTGCATCCCGACAGTCACACCCAGGAGGAGAGCACAGATGTTTTCATTGCCAGAACTGCCTTATGCCTATGACGCCCTTGCACCCTATATGTCTGCCGAAACCCTCGAATTCCACCATGACAAGCACCATCTCGCTTATGTGAACAACGGCAACAACCTGCTGAAGGGCTCGGAGTGGGAAGGCAAGTCGCTCGAAGACGTTGTCAAAGGCTCTTTCGGCAAACATGCCGGCCTGTTCAACAATGCCGGCCAGCACTACAACCATCTGCATTTCTGGCACTGGATGAAGCCCAATGGCGGCGGCTCGATTCCGGGCGAGCTGGAAAAGGCGATTGTCGACGGCTTCGGTTCGGTCGACAAGATGAAGGAAGACTTCATTCAGGCCGGTGTCACCCAATTCGGTTCGGGCTGGTCATGGCTGGCTGTGAAAGACGGCAAGGTCATCGCCACCAAGACAGCCAATGGCGAAAGCCCGCTGGTGCATGGCGCGACCCCGATTCTGGGCTGCGATGTCTGGGAACACTCCTACTACATCGACTACCGCAACCGTCGCCCCGACTATTTGAAGGCCTTTATCGACCACATGGTCAATTGGGAATATGTGGCCGAACTGTTCGCCGCGGCCCACAAATAAGACTGTTGATCAGTCACACCATCAAACGGAGCCTTCGGGCTCCGTTTTTTGTTACAGGCTCTCGATCCGCCCCAGATGGAAGCCCGCTTGCGCCAGATCGGCCAGAAAATGATCGGACATCAATGCCTCGTGCTCGATCGGGCGGGTGTCGATCACCCCGTCAACGCCCACCAGATCGGGATCGGGCGACAGGCCCGGATGCACCATCACCAATCCGCGCGGCTTTTTGTGGCGGATGAAACGGCGCATATCCGCCCTGAAATCGCGCTTGGGATCGAACGGTCCGACACCGGCAAAGCCCTGATTGGTCGGATAGCCGCGCCGCGTCGCCTCGGCCTCGAAGCCAAAAGCGAGAAACGCAATCACCAGAGCCTTAAGCGGCACGATCCCGCGAGCAAAAATTTTCCATGGCTGGTCATAGGTATCGCGCAGCATCGGGCGGTAATTGTCGCCGAAAGTTGCCAAAGCCTCGAACAGCGCGGCACGCACCCCCGGCAGCACATGCACATGGCGGTGCCCGTCGACAAACAAAGGCAAAGCGCCGTAATGGCGGGCGAAAGCCTCGATCTGGCGGATAATCTCCTGTTTGAGTTCCGAGCGCACCGCTTGATGCAACAAAGCCAGCCGCGCGACCTTCCCCAATTCGGGAAACTGCCCGTGAGGGCATAACAGCGGCATCGGCCCCAAGGGCGCCAGAGCCGTCAAATTCAGATGCAATCCGGCATCGGCCCTGTCCCGCAAAGCCGCCAGAGCGGGCGCGCTCACCGCCCAATCGGGGCAATTCGTCATCGCACCGGTGCCCGACAGCCGTCCGGCTTTGATCAGCGTCAGGATGCTGGCACTGATGGCCGGCGTCAGACCGAAATCATCGGCGATCAGCAAAAGCGGTGCGGTCGTAGGGGATGGGTGAGCATGTGGCAGAATGAGGGTCATAACCGATCTTACCCGAAACCGCTTTCATTCAACAACCGTTCATCTTGCCCGATATAAAACCGTGGGATCAGCATGGAACGGGTTTTTTGCCTTTGGTGATGACAAAAGACCCGAACCACCGCATAACATCACATCAGAGACTGCACTTCGCGGTCCGGTCTCTGATGTATTTCTGGAGAGATTTCGAGTGACCCTCCCTGTCGCATCCCATCAGGCCCGGCCAGCATCCGGAACAAGTGAACCATCCGTTCTGCTGACCATCGTGATTCCGGCCTTCAACGAAGGCCGCAACCTGCCTTTGCTGGCGGACCGGCTGACCCCCGTACTGGAAGCGATTGATCCGGCTTTCGAAGTGCTGGTGATCGATGACGGCTCGCGCGATGACACCGCTCTCCAGATCGCCTTGCTGCACGAGGCCGATCCGCGCTATCGCGGCCTGTCCTTCAGCCGCAATTTCGGCAAGGAAATCGCCATTGCGGCGGGTCTCGACCATGCGCGCGGCAAAGCCACCGTCATCATCGATGCCGATTTGCAGCATCCGCCCGAAGTGATTGCCGAATTTGTCGCCAAATGGCGCGAGGGCTATCAGGTGGTCTACGGCCAGCGGATCGACCGCGACACAGACAGCAAATTGCGCGGCCTGTTGTCGGAATGGTTCTATAAATTATTCGCCGCCACCGGCGAAACGCCTTTGCCGCCGGGCGGGGGCGATTTCCGCCTGCTCGACCGCCGCGTGGTCAATGCCTTGCGGGCGATGGGCGAACGCGCCCGTTTCTCCAAGGGGCTTTATGCCTGGGTCGGCTTCAAGGTGATCGGCGTGCCGTTCGAGATCAAAGAACGCGCGCATGGCCAGTCGACCTTCAACTATACCCGCTTGCTTAGCTTCGCCTTTGACGGAATCACCTCCTTCTCGACCCTGCCGCTTAAAATCTGGACCTTTATCGGGGCGATTATCTCCTTTTTGGCCTTTCTTACGGGCATGATCTATATCATCAGAACGCTTGCACTCGGCGTCGATGTGCCAGGCTACGCCTCGTTGATTGTCTCGATCATGTTCTTTTCCGGCATCCAGCTGTTGTCGCTCGGCGTGCTGGGAGAATATATCGGCCGCATCTTTGCCGAGGTGAAGCGGCGGCCGCTCTACCTGATCGGACAACGCTTCGGCATTGATGATCCCGATGACTCTGTGACCCCGCCCCCGCTCAACCACCAGCAGAAATAGACGGACACACCATGTTCCGGCAGATCGCCTCGGTCGGCTCTTTCACCTTGCTGTCACGCATCAGCGGTTTCATCCGCGATATCGTGATCGCCAGCGTGTTGGGGGCGGGCTGGATGGCCGATGCCTTTGTCGTGGCCCAGCGCCTGCCCAACCATTTCCGCGCCATTTTCGGCGAGGGGGCCTTCAACGCCGCCTTCGTGCCCGCCTATGCCAAGCGGCTGGAGGAGCAGGGATCCGAAGCCGCCCGCCTCTTCGCATCCAGCCTGTTCCGGATTTTATTGGCCTTTTTGAGCCTGATCACTGTGCTGGCGATTGTGTTCATGCCGGAAGTGGTCAGCTGGCTGGCCCCCGGTTTCTCCGCCGACGGCCAAAAATTCGCACTGGCTGTCGCACTCACCCGCATCACCTTTCCCTATCTGCTGTTTGTCTCGCTGGTCACGCTGCTGTCGGGCATGCTCAATGCCCATGAACGCTTTGCCGCCGCCGCTTTCGCCCCTGTGCTGCTCAATCTGTCGATCATCGCGGCTTTGCTGGTCAGTTGGCTGTTTCCCTCGGCCGCCCATGCGGCCGCCTGGGGCGTGTTTGGCGCGGGGATTCTGGAATTGCTGCTGGTCTGGCTGGCGGCCGCGCGCATCCACATTCTGCCGTCTATGACCGCCACCAGTGGGGAGCAGACCCACAAGCGGGCCATCGGCGGCTTTTTCAAAGCACTCGGTCCGGCAGTGGTGGGTTCCGCAGGGGTGCAACTGGCGATGTTTGCCGACACGATCATTGCCTCGCTGCTGCCGACCGGATCCGTGGCCTCGCTTTATTTTGCCGACAGGCTCTATCAGCTGCCCGTCGGCATGATCGGCATTGCCGCTGGCACCGTGCTGCTGCCCGCCATGAGCCGCCATTGGGCGGCAGGCCAGCCCGATCTGGCGCATCGGGCACAAAATCAGGCCATGGCCCTAACGCTCGCTTTGTCGATGCCCTTCGTGATCGCCTTTGTGCTGGTGCCCGAAGCGATCATGCGCGGGCTGTTCATGCGCGGCGCGTTTGACGAAACAGCCGCCACCCAAGCCGCAGCCGTTCTGGCCGCCTATACGGTCGGCCTTCCGGCCGTGGTGCTGCTCCGTTCGGCGGTGTCGGGCTTTCACGCACGTTCGGATACGACCACGCCGGTGATCGCCTCCTTTGCCGGAATTGCCCTCAATATCGCGCTCAAAATCATGCTGGCCCGATCATGGGGTGCGGCAGGGCTGGCCTTTGCCACCGCAATGGGCGCATGGATCAATTTCGGCCTGCTGGTTATCTTTGCCGTGCGGCGCGGCTGGATGGTGCCCGACGCCACCCTGGGCCGCTGGGCCATCGCCATCGGCCTGTCGGCCTGTGTGATGTTCGCCCTGCTGCAAGCCAGCCTGCCATTGGTGGCGCAATGGAGCGGGCAATGGGCCGGAGCGCGCAACGAGATGGAATTGGCGGGCCTTGCCGCCATCGGGCTGGGCGCTTACGCCCTGCCCTTGCTGGTGATGGTCAAACTGTTGCGGCTCGATCCGCGCTTGGCACGCAAAATATCTTAGCCCTGCGCGAGAGCCGCCAATATCCGCGCCCATGAGCGGGTGCCCTTGTGGAAGCTCGCCAGATCATATTTCTCGTTGGGGGAATGGACGCGGTCATCATCCAGCCCGAAGCCGACCAACAGCGTATCCAGCCCCAAAATCCGTTTGAAATCCCCGACAATCGGGATTGACCCGCCCGAGCCGATGGTGACGGGGGCTACGCCCCATTCATCATGCAAAGCCGAACGCGCCGCCGTCAGATCGGGCATGTCGAAAGGCAAAGCCAGCGCGCGCGAGCCTTTGTGGTGGACGAGCGTGAACTGGCAATCGGCTGGCACACGGGCCCGCACAAAACTCTCGAAAGCCGCGGCAATGGCTTTGGGGTCTTGGTCGCCGACCAGCCGGAACGAGATTTTGGCCGAGGCTTGCGAGGCAATCACCGTCTTGGTGCCCTCGCCGGTATAGCCGCCGATGATGCCGTTGACATCGCAGGTCGGGCGCGACTGGATTTGCTCGATCATCATCCGGTCCCGTTCGCCCGCAGGCGTTTTCAGGCCCACTTGCGGCAGGAAATCATCGAGATCGAGATGTTTCCACTGCTCCAGAATCTGGGTCGGCGTCTCGGGCACGCCGTCATAAAACCCGTCGAGCGTGACACGGCCCTGGTCATCATGCAGATCGGCGATGATATTGGCCAGCACGCGGATCGGATTTTGCGCCGCCCCGCCGAACAGGCCCGAATGCAGATCGCGATCCGCACAAGTGATGGTGAGTTCCTGATAGACCAACCCGCGCAGAGAGGTGGTAATGGCGGGTGTTTTGGCATCCCACATGCCGGTGTCGCAGACCAGAGCCACATCGGCTTCGAGTTCCGCCTTGTTGGCCTCGACAAAGGCCGGAAGATTGGGCGACCCGTTTTCTTCCTCGCCCTCTACCAGCACCGTCAGCCCGACCGGCAGGGAGCCTGTCACCTTCTTATAGGCGCGGCAGGCCTCGATGAAGGTCATCACCTGCCCTTTATCGTCGCAGGCCCCGCGTGCCGAAATCGCCTTGCGGCCATCGGGAAGCGTGATCAGGCGCGGTTCGAACGGCGGCACGTCCCATTGGTTGAGCGGATCAACCGGCTGCACATCGTAATGGCCGTAAAACAGCGCATGGCGGGAGGTCTCGCCGCTGATCCGGCCCAGCACGACCGGATGTCCCGCGGTCGCGCGCACGGCCGTCTCGAAGCCCAGCCCCTGCAATTCCCGATTAAGCCATTCCGCCGCAGTCACGCAATGGTCGGCATAGGCCGGATCGGTAGAGATCGAGGGGATTTTCAACCAGTCGAACAGACGATCCAGCGAGGCTTCGAGATCGGTATCAATGGCTTGTAAAACAGCATCCAGCTGCGCCATACGGATCATCCTTCACATTTCAAACAAAGCAAACCACAGACTAACGCGCCGCAAGCCGGAGGCAAGTCCGAACAGTCCCGGGCACAAGCTATTCCCCTAAGGGCTTGGTGGTCAAAAGCGGCCAATTGGTGCATGATCGGGCAGAGAGTTTGAAAACACTGGATAATCCAATCCATCCGACCGGTTCACCACGCATTGGCAAACAGCTCATGCTTGCCGCAAATAGATCAAGGGATCCTTGATGGCTGATCATTCTTTTATCCCCGGCGGAGCACTGGCAAGCCGTGACATCTGGCTGTCGCGGGTCGAAGCCGTGCTCAAAGGCGCAGATTTCGACAAAAAACTGGTCGGGCATACCGCCGATGCGATCCGCATCGAGCCGCTTTATCCCAAAAGCTCGAACCTGCCGCCGCTGGTCAGCCGCACACCGGGCACGCCATGGGCTTCGCTGGCCCGCATCGACCACCCCGATACCACCCAAGCCAACCAGCAAGCCCTGACCGATCTGGAACAGGGCGCGAGCGGGCTGTCGCTGGTGTTCGAAGGCGCGGTCAATGCCTATGGCTTCGGGCTGCCTGCAACCTTTGAAGCCCTTGATACCGCGCTCGAAGGTGTGCTGCTCGATGTCGGAGCCGATATCGTGCTTGATCCCGGCCCGCATGGAAAGGCGGCCATTCAGGCGATGGCCCAACTGGTCAAAGCCCGCAATGTCTTGCCGGTCAACACCAAAATCCGCTTCGGTCTCGATCCGCTCGGCGCCTTTGCGGTCACCGGCCAGACACCGGGCGACGGCGAAGAAATGGCCAAGCGCTTTTCCGCCGCGGTCGCCGATTTGCGCGGTCGCGGTTTCATGGCCCCGATTGTCAAAGCCGATGGCCGGATTGTCCATGCCGCTGGCGGATCGGAGGCGCAGGAACTGGCTTTTGCCTTGTCTGCCGCCTTGTTCTATCTGCGCGGGCTCGAACAGCACGGCATGGATCTCGACGAGGCCCGCCGGACCATCGAATTCCGGCTGGCCGCCGATGCCAGCCAGTTTCTGACCATGGCCAAATTCCGTGCCTTGCGCCTGCTCTGGGCGCGGGTCGAACAGGCCTGCGGGTTGATCCCGCAACCGGCCTGCATCACCGGTGAAACCGCATGGCGGATGATGACGCAACGCGATCCGTGGGTGAATATTCTGCGCTCCACCGTTGCCGTCTTTGCCGCCGGTTTGGGCGGCGCCAATGCCGTGACCGTTTTGCCCTTCACCCAAAGCCTCGGCCTGCCCGATGATTTTGCCCGCCGCATCGCGCGCAACACGCAGACCGTGCTGATCGAAGAATCGCATCTGGACAAGGTGGCCGATCCGGCGGCCGGTTCGGGCGGGGTCGAAGCCCTGACACAGGAACTGGCCGACAAGGCCTGGGCCTTGTTCCAGTCGATCGAGAGCGAGGGCGGCGTCTTCAACGCACTCACCAAGGGACAATTTGTCGCCAAAATCGCCACCGTCAACCAGCATCGCGACGAGGATCTGGCCAAGCGCAAGCAGGCTTTGACCGGCACCAGCGAATTTCCCGACATCAAAGAAGTGCCGGTTTCCGTAATGGCCCCGCTCGGTCCCCTGTCATATGCGGGCCTGCTGCCGCCCAAACGTCTGTCGGAACCCTTCGAAGCCCTGCGCGACACGTCCGACCGCATGCTGGCGGCAAGCGGCCATCGCCCGGCGATTTTTCTGGCCAATCTCGGCCCCGTCGCGGCCTTTACCGCGCGCAGCCAATTCGCCAAAAACTTTTTCGAAGCAGGCGGGATCGAGACCAGAGCATCGGACGGTGACGCGAATCTGGCGGGACTCGTCGCAGCATTCAAAGAGTCGGGCGCAAGCGTGGCCTGCCTGTGTTCGTCCGACGAGGTCTATGGCGAACAGGCCGGGGCAACGGCGGTTGCGCTGAAAGCCGCAGGGGCCAGCCGCCTCTTGCTGGCAGGCCGTCCGGCCGCTTTGCAAGACCAGCTCAAACAGGCCGGCATTGATGATTTCATTGCTGTCGGTGTCAATCTGCTGCAGGTTTTGCGGCACTTACAGGATCATCTGCAGCAGGCACAGGTGGGAGGTTCAGCATGAGCCGTATTCCGGATTTCTCCAAAATCGATTTCACGCTTGCGCCTGTCGATGCGCTGACCGACAGCTCGACCGAGTGGATGACGCCCGAATCCATCGCCGTGAAAGGCCTCTATACGGAGGAGGACCGGCAGGGTCTTGATTACATCGACAGCTTCCCCGGCACGGCCCCTTTCCTGCGCGGTCCCTACCCGACCATGTATGTCAACCAGCCGTGGACCGTGCGCCAATATGCCGGTTTTTCGACGGCCGAAGATTCCAACGCCTTTTACCGCCGCAATCTGGCAGCTGGCCAGAAGGGCCTGTCGGTCGCCTTCGATCTCGCCACCCATCGCGGGTATGATTCCGATCATCCGCGGGTTGCGGGCGATGTCGGCATGGCAGGCGTGGCGATTGATTCCATTTACGACATGCGCACGCTGTTTTCGGGCATCCCGCTCGACCAGATGAGCGTGTCGATGACCATGAACGGCGCGGTGCTGCCCATTCTCGCGCTCTATATCGTTGCCGCCGAGGAACAGGGCGTCAGCCCCGATAAACTGTCGGGCACGATCCAGAACGACATTCTCAAAGAATTCATGGTGCGCAACACCTATATCTATCCGCCCGCCTCCTCGATGCGGATCATCTCGGATATTTTCGCCTTCACCTCGCAGAACATGCCGAAATTCAACTCCATCTCGATTTCCGGTTATCACATGCAGGAAGCGGGCGCGACGCAGGATCTGGAGCTGGCCTATACGCTGGCCGACGGGGTCGAATATATCCGCGCGGGCGTGGCCGCCGGTCTGTCGGTCGACCGCTTTGCCCCGCGGCTGAGCTTCTTCTGGGCGA
This sequence comes from uncultured Hyphomicrobiales bacterium, assembly GCA_903930675.1. Taxonomy (GTDB): domain Bacteria; phylum Pseudomonadota; class Alphaproteobacteria; order Rhizobiales; family Beijerinckiaceae; genus CAIYZJ01. Next base: position 2,763 of record CAIYZJ010000007.1, on the reverse strand, counting down.
TCGGCATGAATTTCTTCATGGAAGTCGCCAAGCTGCGCGCCGCCCGCCTGTTGTGGTGCAAACTGGTGCAGCAATTCGATCCGCAATCGGAAAAATCGCTGCCTTTACGCACCCATTCGCAGACTTCGGGCTGGTCGCTGACCGCGCAGGACGTATTCAACAATGTCATCCGCACGCAGATCGAGGCGATGGCGGCCACCCAAGGACATACCCAATCCCTGCACACCAATGCGCTGGATGAAGCGCTGGCCTTGCCGACCGATTTCTCGGCCCGCATCGCGCGCAACACCCAGTTGTTCTTGCAGCAAGAAAGCGGCACCACCAAGATCATCGACCCGTGGGGCGGCTCCTATTATGTCGAACGCCTGACCCATGATCTTGCCGCCAAAGCGTGGGAGCATATCGAGGAGATCGAAAAACTCGGCGGTATGGCCAAGGCAATCGAAGCCGGCATCCCCAAATTGCGGATCGAGGAAGCGGCCGCCAAAACCCAGGCGCGCATTGATTCCGGCCTTCAATCGGTGGTGGGCGTCAACCGGTTCCGCACCATCGACGAGCGTCCGATCGACGTGCTGAAGGTCGACAATTCCGCCGTCCGCACTGCACAGATCGACAAGCTCGATCGGCTCAAGGCCGAGCGCGACAACAAGTCCGTCGAAGCCGCACTCGACGCCCTGACCGAAGGGGCGCGCGGCAAAGGCAATCTGCTGGCACTGGCGGTCGCGGCGGCGCGCGCCAAAGCCACGGTGGGCGAAATCTCGCTGGCTCTCGAAAAAGTATTTGGCCGCCACAAGGCCGAGATCAAGGCGATTTCCGGCGTTTACCGCCGCGAAATGGGCGCGGACAATGAAACCGCCCGTCGGGTCGAAGCGCAAATCAGCGCCTTCCGCGAAAACGAGGGGCGTCCGCCGCGTGTCCTGCTCGCCAAGATGGGCCAAGACGGCCATGACCGCGGCCAGAAGGTGATCGCCTCGGCCTTTGCCGATCTCGGTTTCGATGTGGTGATCGGCCCGCTGTTTGCCACGCCCGAAGAGGTGGCCGAACAGGCGATTGCCCAAGAGGTGCACATTGTCGGCGTATCGTCACTGGCCGCAGGCCATCTGACGCTGGTGCCCGCGCTCAAATCCGCTCTGGCGGATCAGGGCCATTCCGATGTCATGGTGGTGGTGGGCGGCGTGATCCCGCCGCAGGACTTTGCCGCTCTGGAAGCCTCGGGCGCGGCAGCCATCTTCCCGCCCGGCACGGTCATTACCGAAGCAGCCGCCAAACTGCTCGATGAGCTCAATATCAAGCTCGGCTATTCGCAACGCACGGCAGCGCAATAAACTCTTTCGCTGTTTTATTGGGGCGGTGGCGGCAGGCTCTCGCTGGTCACAGGCGCAATTCCGGGCCGCGGTGCTTTCGCTGCATTCACAGCATCGGCATCGATAAAGCCATTGGCCTGCCGGTCCTCGAATTTGGGTTCTGCCAGTTGCGCGCCGATCATGCCGACAATTTGCGGGGCTTCGGCATAGTTGCCGTGCTTGAAAACATCCTGCACGCTCATTTTGCTCAGATCATAGACGCGCACGCCCAAACGAGCGATTTCGGCGCGGTGTTCGCTGTTGTTCAGATCGAGTGCACCGACACGGGTGCGTGACCCCGCCAGAGCGCCGGAAATCGACAGGGCCTTGTCGTCGGATGCCGCAAACACCGACACGCGGGTGACATTGCCCAACCGCGCCATCTGGCCACGAAAGACATCAAGCCCGATATCGGGCGAGGCCAGCATGATCTCGCCCAAGCGTCCGCCCAGATCGGCCTGTCCGCCAATCGCATTCTGCCGCAAGGCTTCCATCGCCAGCCATGTGCCCATCGAATGGGCCAGCACATGCACGCGGCCCACACCCGGCGTGGCCGCCACATCGCGCATCAGGCGTTCCAGCGTATCACGCGAGGCGGTGGCGCTGTCCTTGTCGGTGACATAGGCAAACAGATCGCGTTGCGAGGGCCATGTAAACAACACCGGCACACCGGAAAACTGCGCGTCCTCGACAACCTGCGCCAGCCGGTAGCGGGCCTCGTCATAACTGGTGTTGAACCCATGCACGAAAATCAGGACATCGCGCGACACCCCGACACGGCCCGACAGGGTGGTGGCCAGCACGGTGCGAAAATTGTCGGCATCCATCGGGCGCTGGGCACCCAACACAAAATGGCGGCTCTTATTCTCGGAGGTAATGCTCGGCCGCTCGATAATACCGGCACGGTGACCGGGCGGCACGCTGACGCTGGTCGAGAAATAACTCGGTTCCGTTCCGGTATCGCCGGTCATCCGGCCCTTGCTGTCGAGCTTGCGGGTCGAGGCCACCAGAATACGCACATCATGCGGATCTGCGCGCTGCGACCGCCAGATGGCTGTCGGGGAGGCAAAATCGCTGGTCACGCTGTCGATGGTCGGCGAACAACCCGCCAGCATCGCACCAAGACCGGCCATCACCATCAATCTACCGATTGGCGACATGAAGGATAACGTCATTTTTACCTGTTCCAATTCCATCACATTCGGCACCAGAGCCATAACCAGGGCCAAGCGCGGAGGCACGATCGATCGTGATCAAAAAATAACCATAACTCTCCCTGAAGGCTATTCACGACAATTCTGTCAGAATTTGGAAGATTTTGCACTTTCATCCGCTTAAGCGATGTCATAGAATTATAAAAGTAGCGATTTGTTTAATTTTTGTTTTTTTGTTGTTCACCGCGTTTTGATCCATTCATAGA
>CAIYZJ010000006.1 GCA_903930675.1 uncultured Hyphomicrobiales bacterium | reverse complement strand
GCCGTGCTGGTCGGCGATCGCAGACCCGATGGGAGTAGGACGGTGCGCACCGCCGCCCGTGGTCGAAATCAGACCCGACATGGCCTGAATCAGCAAATCCTGTCCGGGCCGTGTCGCATAGGGGCCGGTGGCCCCGTAACCCGATGCCGAGGCATAGATGATGTCGGCCTTGCGGGCCTTGATGTCCTCATACCCGAAGCCGAGCCGGTCGAGCGTGCCGGGACGGAAATTTTCGGTGACCGCATGCGCGCTGTCGATCAGGCGGTGCACGATCTCTCTGGCGTCGGGCTTTTTGAGATCCATGGCAATCGAGCGCGAATTGCGGTTGGCACTGAGATAGAACGCGCTGACGCCGTTGACCTTGGCGCGGTTGGCGCCGGCCCAATGCCGCTCGTAAGCCCCTTGCATCGGCTCGATCTTGATCATATCCGCGCCCATATCCGCCAGATATTGCATGGCGGCCGGACCCTGGAGAAAGTGACAGAAGCTAACGATTTTCATTCCATTGAGCAGCACGGTCGGTTTCCTCACCTGTCCAGAATGTAATTGATTACGCCGCGGGTTCAACCGCGGGATCGGACGCTATCAAGTTAGGTTGTATTGCCGACCCAAGCCTGATTTTATCTCTCTTGTTGGATGATAATGTGATCAATTTATAAAATTCGTCAATCTGATGCGGCATCTATTCATGATTTTTTGCAATCCCGGTTTTCCGCAAGCCCGCAATGCGGACGTTCCAAAGCGGCACTGTGGGGTAATTATAAAGATATCAGACAAAATTTATGAAAATTACATTGTTTTGCAAATAAATTTCAGGCATGTCTGCATGATCTTGTTAACAAGATCACAAAACGGAGTGGGTCGATGCGGTTCGGGCGGATGCTTACAGTAGTCGGCGCACATGCCGAAGGGGAGTTGAACGAGGTCATTACCGGCGGTGTCGTCGATGTGCCCGGTCACACCATGTTCGACAAAATGCGTTATCTGGAACAGCACGGCGATCAGGTGCGGCAATTATTGCTGAATGAACCGCGCGGCAAAATCAACCAATGCGTCAATCTGGTGCTGCCGACCAGCAATCCCGAGGCCGATATCGGCTTTGTCATTATGGAATCGGATTTTTACGTGCCGATGTCGGGCACCAATACGATCTGCACGGTGACGGTCATTCTGGAAACCGGCATTTTGCCGATGCAGGAGCCGGTCACCCATTTCACGCTCGAGGCCCCCGGTGGTTTGGTCAAGGTGCGGGCCGAATGCGAGAATGGCAAGGTCAAGAAAGTGGCCTTTGCCAATGTTCCCTCTTTCGTGTTCGGGCTGGATCTGCCCGTCGAAGTAGCGGGATATGGCACGGTCACTGTGGATGTGGCCTATGGCGGCATGATCTATGCGATGGTGAACGGCGCGTCATTGGGCCTCAAAGTCTCCAAGGACGAAGCGCGCGATCTGGTCGAACTGGGCGAGAAGATCAAAGCGGCGGCCGCCGAGCAAATCCCCGCCGTGCATCCCGAAAATCCCGACATCCACACCATCAACCAAACCCTGTTTGCCGGACCTTTCGTGGACAAGGGGGCTGAAATCCACGCCCATAATGCGGTAATCGTGTCGCCCGGCCGTATCGACCGTTCGCCCTGCGGCACCGGCACCAGCGCCCGGATGGCCATCATGCATGCCCGCGGCCAGATGAAAATGGGCCAGACTTTGGTGCATGAATCGCTGATCGGAACCAAATTCTATGGCCGTATTCTGGAAGAATTGACCATGAATGGTGCGCCCGCCATCAGGCCGGAAATTGCAGGACAGGCATGGATTACGGCCTTCCACCAATATGTGCTTGATCCGACAGATCCGTTCCCGAACGGCTTCAGGCTGGGTGATTTGTGGTTGGGGAGCTGACGCGAATGAAGGCAGCCAAAACCAAAACCGGCAATGATGAAGGCAATATCCGGCTGGTCGATGTGGCCAAGCGTGCCGATGTATCGGTGGCCACGGTTTCGCGCGTGATGAACACGCCGCAAGTGGTGCGGCCCGATGTGCGCCAGCGCGTCAATGATGTGATCAAGGAAATGGGCTATACCCGCAATGCGGCGGCCCGTGCCTTGCGCTCGCAATCCAACAGGTTGTTCGGGGCCTTGGTACCGACCCTCAATCAGGCGATCTATGCCGCGATGATCGACGCCCTGCAACGGCGGCTGTCGGAAAAGGGCTATCTGCTGGTGGTCGGCCAGACCGATTTTTCACCCGAAACCGAGTTGTTGCATGTCAATGCGCTGATCGAGCATGGGGCGGAAGCGCTGGTGCTGGTCGGCCATGCCCATTCGCCAGAGCTTTATCAACTGCTCGAGCGCAAGAAAATTCCGTTCATCAACACCTATACCTATTCGCCCGACAGCGGACATCCGTGCGTTGGGTTCGATAATGCGCTGGCGACACGGCAAATGGCCGATTTCGTGATGGATCTCGGCCATCAGGATGTGGCTATGATTGTCGGTATCACCAAAAACAACGACCGTGCCACCGAGCGGCTAGAGGGAGTTCGTCAGGCCATTGCGGCGCGCGGCATGACCCTCAATCCCGATTATGTGTTCGAGAGCCGCTACACCATCGACGGTGGCCGCCATGCCATGCGGCAATTGTTGCGGCTGGAACGACCCCCGACCGCCGTGCTGACCGGCTCCGATGTACTGGCTTTCGGCGCGCTGGTGGAATGCAAGGCGCAAGGGATCGCGGTGCCCGAACAGGTGTCGATTGTCGGTTTCGACGATATGGAATTTGCCGCCCATCTCGATCCGCCTTTGACGACTTTGCAGGTGCCGGTGGCCCAGATGGGGCAGAATGCGGCGGATTATCTGCTGGCCTGCGTGGCCAACGAACCGCGCTATGATCAGGTCGAGCTGGAAACGCGGCTGGTGGTGCGCAAGACCACGGCCAAGCGCAAATAGTCTTTCTGCAATGGCTCCCCGCATAGTCCTGTGCATAGTCATGCGCATAGTCTTGCCTTCATAGAGTTTGCAGGCAGGCGTTTGGCTGTAAACAGAAAATGTAAACGATTACGAATTTTTGCTTGGTGATCCGGCCCGCCAAGGGCATGATCGGATCAGGCACGGCATAGGGTGACGGAGTCGCGGGCAAGGGAATGGAAACAGTGAGCACTCTTCTTCTGACACAGATTGATGACGGCGTGGCGGTGGTCACATTGAACAATCCGCCTTTGAACCTTGTGACGCTGAACCTGTCGCGTCTGCTTTATGAGACAGTACAAGCACTTGCGGCCAATCCCGCCGTGCGGGTCATGGTGTTGACGGGCAGCGGCAACAAGGCTTTTTGTGTCGGGTCAGACCTGAACGAGTTTCCCGAAATGATGGCAGCCGGTGCCGTGGTGCCGAAAAAGCTGAAGATGGAGAATGATGCCTTTTCCGCCATTCGTGAATTTACCAAGCCCACCATTGCCGCGCTGAACGGGCTGGCCTATGGCGGCGGGCTGGAAATGGCTTTGTGCTGCGACATGCTGGTTGCCGAACAGGGCGGCAGGATTGCCTTGCCGGAAATCAAACTGGGTGTGTTTCCGGGCAGCGGTGGTACGGTGCGGATGACCCGCAGGATCGGCGAGAGCCGAGCCAAGAAAATGATGTTCACAGGCGAGCCTGTCACGGTCGAAGAGGCGCATCAATGGGGGCTGATCAACGATATTGTCCCGAAAGGCCATGCACTTGAACATGCAAAGGCTTTGGCCTGCACCATAGCGGAGCAGCCCAATATCGCCCTGCAACTGTGCAAGGCTTCTGCCAATATGAGCTTTGATATGGACGAAAAATCGGCCGTTTACGCCTCGCTTCCCTTGAGCGAAAAGGCCTTTACCTCGCAAGATTGCAAGGAAGGTGTGCGGGCGTTTTTTGCCAAGGAAAAGCCCCGCTTCAGCCATTCCTGACCATGCAATACCGGCGGGCAGAAATAATGTAATTGATTACATTTCTGCTTGCGCCAGTCCGGCATTGGTGTCAGGATTGTTCAAATCAATTGGAGAGATGACGATGAGCCGTTTCAAGAATTATAGCCCCCGCGGTGTTATTCCTGCCACTTTGCTGGCTTTCAATGATGATTATTCGATCAATGACAAGGAGACCGCCCGCCATTTGCGCCATGTCGCAGCGGTGCAGGGCCTCAATGCCATCACGGTCAACGGTCATGCCTCCGAAGTCCATGCCTGCACCTTCGAGGAGCAGCAGCATATTCTTGCGGTGTCGATGGCCGAAGTGGGCGACAAGATTCCGCTGATCAACGGCGTCTATGCCGACGGCACGCTGGAAGCCGTGCGGATTGCCAAAATGGCCGAGCATGAAGGCGCATCCTGCCTGCTGGTGTTCCCGCCCAACTCCATGTCGATGGGCGGCCAGTTGCGGCCCGAAATGGCTCAGGTCCATTACAAGATGCTGGCCGATGCCACCGATCTGCCGATGATCCTGTTCCAGTATCCGATGTCGACCGGTCTGGGCTATCCGTTCGAGACCATGATGCGGTTGATCGAGGATGTGCCCTCGATCCGCGCGATCAAGGATTGGTGTGCCAATCCGATGCTGCATGAAAAGCATATCCGTAACTTGCAAAGCCTGTCGCGTCCCGTGACGGTGCTGACCACCCACAGCGCGTGGCTGATGGCCTCGCTGAGCATGGGAGCCGATGGGTTGTTGTCGGGTGCGGGCAGTGTGGTCGCCGCCCAGCAGGTGGCACTGTTCAACGCCGTCAAGTCGGGTGATCTGAAGCTTGCGCAAAGCATCAACGATCAACTCTATCCGATGCAGCAGGCCTTCTATGCCGAGCCGTTCCTCGATATGCACAACCGCATGAAGGAATGTCTGGTGATGCAGGGCTTGCTTGACCGTGCCGTGGTGCGCCCGCCATTGATGAAGCTGCGCGATACGGAACTGGCCTCTTTGCGTCATGCACTCGAGACGGCCGGTTTGTTGAAAGACCGCATCGCCGCCGAATAAGGGCGGCGGGTGACCCGCTCCATGCTTCGCCAGTTTTACGCCATTCATCCATGTGATTTTTGGAGATGCCCATGCTCGACCTCTTGAAAGGCACTCGGATCATCAGCTTCAACCATTTCCTGTTGGGGCCTGTCGGTGTGCAGCATCTGGCCGATATGGGCGCGGATGTGATTGCGGTGGAAACGGTCGGCGGAGCGTGGCAACGCCATTGGAGCGGGGCCAATGCCTTTCGCGATGAACAGTCGATGCTGTTTTTGTGCGGCAACCGCAACAAGCGTTCGATCGCACTGGATTTGCGGCAGGACGAGGCCCGCGAGATTGCGTTGCAACTGATCGACACTGCCGATGTGGTGATGGAGAATTTCCGCCCCGGTGTGATGGAGCGGCTCGGTCTGGGCTGCGAGGCCTTGCGCAAGCGCAAGCCTTCGCTGATTTACGGCTCGGCCACCGGTTACGGGCCGGATGGCCCCTATCTGGAAAAGCCGGGGCAGGATTTGCTGGTGCAGGCGCTGTACGGCCTGATGGCGATTACCGGCGGGGAGGAGACGGGTCCGCGTCCGGTCGGTGTTTCGGCGGGGGACCATCACGGGGCGGCTTTGTTTGCCATGGGGGTTCTGGCTGCTCTGGTGCGGCGCGGACGGACGGGAGAAGGTTGCCGCGTCGATGCCAATCTGATGCAATCGGTGCTTGATTTGCAAGCCGAACCGCTGACCGCCTGGCTGAATATGCCGAAAAAGCCGGATTCGATCCGCGCTCCCGGCAATGTTGCGGGCTGGTATTATCCCGCTCCTTACGGGGTCTATGCCACCAAGGACGGTCATCTGGCGATTTCGCTGGGCTCATCCGAGTTGATGGCCGAGGTGCTGGAAGAGCCGCTGATTGCCGGTTTTACAGGCGATGACCCATGGACCCGCAAGGGCGAACTGGCTGCCATTGTCAGCAAGGCGACACTCAAAAAGACCAATGCCGAATGGATGGCGGTGATGGAGCCGCGCGGCGTCTGGCATGCGCCGGTCAATGATTACGAGGACATACTCAATGATCCGCAGGTGCTGCATCAGGAGTGTTTTGTGACGGTGGAAGGGGCAGGGCCGAACAAGGATCGTCTGACCTTTCTCAACCATCCCTTGCGCTATGATGGCCAAGCCGCCGAAGTGGTTCTGCCACCGCAACCTTTGGGGGCGCAGACCGAAACCATCCTGCACGAATTGGGTTTTTCAGCCGAGCGCATAGCCGCGCTCAAAGACAACAAGATTATCGCATAACAAAACATCGACCCGAAAGGGCGGGAGGAAACCATGGGTGACTTTTATGTGAAAGTAGGCGACAGCGTGTCGTTCTCCAAGACGGTCAGTGAATCCGATGTCTATGGATTTGCGGGCATAACAGGTGATTTCTCCGGCAATCATGTCGACGAGGAATTCATGAAAAAGTCGGCTTATGGCCGCCGCATCGCCCACGGGGCTTTGATGATCGGTTTCATGTCGACCTGCTCGACCAAAATGATCGAGCATTGCAACGGCACCGAAGGCGGCGAGACACCGGTTTCGGCGGGCTATGACCGCATCCGCTTGCTGGCGGGTGTGCCGTTCGGCGATACGGTGTTTCTGACCTATACGATTGCCGAGATTGATCCGGTCAAACGGCGGTCTGTCGCCAATATCGAGGTCAAAAACCAGCACGGTGTGATGGTGGCCGTGGCCCAGCACATTCTGCGTTGGGTAAAAAATCCCTGATCCGACCACTCACTCCTTCATCCGGTTTCATAGCATAAGAGGATAGCCATGCGTCTTTCCGATAAAGTCTGTATCGTCACAGGGGGTGCTTCGGGCATCGGTCTGGCCACTTGCGACGTCTTTGCCCGCGAGGGTGCCAAAGTGGTGATTGCCGACCGTGATCTGGCTGCCGCCGACAAGGCGGTAGCCGCGCTGGTCCAAAAAGGCGGCAAGGCGATTGCCGTGCAGTGCGATGTCTCCAATGCCGAAAGCGTTGCGGCGATGATTCAAGCCACCGTGGCCGCCCATGGCCGTCTGGATGTGATCGTCAACAATGCCGGATACGGCATCGCCGGCTCGTTGTCCGAGACCTCGGATGAGGATTGGGAAGCCCTGATGGGCGTCAATGTACGCGGCGTGTTCTTGTGCTGCAAACATGCGATCAAGCAGATGCAGAAAAACGGCGGCGGCACCATCGTCAATGTCGCTTCTGTGGTGGCGGCAGTCGGCATCCGCAACCGCGCGGCCTATGTGGCGTCCAAGGGCGCGGTGGCGGCGATGACCCGTTCGATCGCGCTGGATTATGTCGCAAGCCATATCCGCTGCAACGCGATTGCGCCCGGCACCATCGATACGCCCTATTACACCGAAATTCTCGCCAAAGCGGCTGATCCGGTGGCAATCCGGCAGGGGCTGGAAGCGCGCCAGCCGATGGGCCGTCTCGGCACACCGGAGGAAATCGCCAACGGCATTCTGTTTCTGGCTTCCGACGAAAGCTCGTTTGCCACCGGCTCGATCCTCACCATTGATGGCGGCATGACAGCGCAGTAATCACAATCATTGCTTCCGAAGCGGGGAGCCGGTGGCCCCCGCTTTTTTTATGGTGCTTGCCGGACGGGCGCGGCTGGCCCACAGTTGGCGGGCGTTTGTATCGGGGGGCATCATGATCGAACTGACAGCGGACCATCTGCGCGATGTGGTGTCATGGCTGGAACAGGACCGCCCGCTTGCCAACCAAACCGTGCAGCAACGCGCCCGCTGGATCGTGCTTGATACCTATGG
>CAIYZJ010000005.1 GCA_903930675.1 uncultured Hyphomicrobiales bacterium | reverse complement strand
CTGGAAGCAGGATTTGATCGCGCTTTTGCCACCATCATCGATTCCAATGTCACCATGTTTCTGGCAGCGGCCCTGCTGTTCATGTTCGGCTCGGGACCTGTCCGCGGCTTCGCAGTGACCATGATTTTGGGCATAATCACCACTGTTGTGACAGCCGTCACCATGACCCGCATGATGATTGCGGTCTGGTATCGCACGGCGCGTCCCACCCATCTGCCGTTTTGAGGATCATCAGGCCATGAAACTTCTCCGTATAGTTCCTGATGTCACCACTTTCGGCTTCATGTCGTTCCGTCGGGTCAGTTTCCCGCTGTCGGCGATTCTTTCGGTTGTCTCGGTCCTTGCCTTTTTCGTGATCAGCATGAATTTCGGCATCGACTTTACCGGCGGCACCCTGATCGAAATGCAGGCGCGCCAGGGAAAGGCCGATATTTCGATTGTCCGCGAAGCCGCCAGTGATTTGGCCGTCGGCGAGGTCGAGGTGCAGGAATTCGGCAATGCGGGCGGTGTATCGATCCGCTTCGGCTTGCAACCGGGCGGCGAAAAGGGCCAGCAGCAGGTGATGGAACGTGTGAAAAGCATGTTCGAGAAGGATTACGAGTTCCGCCGCGTCGAAGTGGTGGGTCCGCGTGTCTCTGGCGAATTGGTTCAATCCGGCACTTTGGGCGTGGTTCTGTCGATTGTCGCCGTGCTGATCTATCTGTGGTTCCGGTTCGAATGGCAATTTGCCGTCGGTGCCGTGATTGCGACGCTGCATGATCTGGTGCTGACCATCGGCTTTTTTGCCGTTACACAAATCGAATTCAATATGACCTCGATTGCCGCGATTTTGACGATTGTCGGCTATTCGCTCAACGATACCGTGGTGGTGTTCGACCGTATCCGAGAATTGCTGCGCCGTTACAAAACCATGCCTGCCGCCGAATTGCTGGACCTGTCGATCAATTCCACGCTATCGCGCACGCTGATGACCTCGGTGGCAACCTCGCTCGCCCTTGTCGCGCTGGTGATTTACGGCGGCGCCGTGATCAAGAGCTTCTCTTGGGCGATGATTTTCGGTGTGCTGATCGGCACCTATTCCTCGATCTTTATTGCGGCACCCGTGCTGATCTATCTGGGCGTTCGCAATGCGGGCGAAGCCGAAAAGATTGAAGAGATCGACACCTCGATCACAACCCCCAAATCCTGATATGGCAAAACGGGCTGGCGATCTTGTTGTTCCCCAAGGGTTCTTGCCCGGACGGCATGTGATCGACAGCTATGGCAATGGCGGCTTCCGTTTCGGAGACATGTCGCACAAGGGCTCGATTCTGGCCTTGCCGTCGGGCATGCATGCGTGGTCGCTCACTGATTTTGCGGCGGTGACCCGCGCCGATTTTGCCCTTGTCATGGCTGAATCCGAGCAAATCGACACTTTATTGATCGGCACGGGCTCCGATATGGCCCTGTTGCCCGAGGCTCTTCGCTGGCGGTTGAAAGAGGGCAACATGGCCGTTGATTCGATGAGCACGGGCGCGGCCGCCCGCATTTACAACATCATGGTGTCCGAAAACCGGCGCGTGGCTGCCGCCCTGATCGCCGTTGGCTGAGGTGGCCCGCGATGCTTGATTCCCTTCAGTTGGGTGAATGCGATCGCTTGCTGCAAAGCCATGATCCCGATCGCTGGCTGGCCTGCCGTTTCATTCCTGTCCGCCATCGCGCCGCAGTGGTTGCACTTTATGCGTTCAATGCCGATGTGGCGCGGATCAGATCGGTGATTTCCGAGCCTCTGGCGGGTGAAATGCGTCTGCAATATTGGCGCGATGTGTTGAACGGACCCGATCAGGACCATGCAAATCCTTTGGCGTCGGCATTGTGGGCCGTGTTGAAACGCTATCAACTGCCCGTTGCACCCTTGCTGGCATTACTCTATGCGCGTGTGGACGATCTCTATGATTCCCCGCCCGTCGATATGACCGCGCTCGAACTTTACTGCGGGGAGACCTGCTCGGTCTTGTTTCGCTATGCCGCGCTGATTCTGGCCGATGGCGGCGAGACGGGTCCGGCCGCCCTGTCGGGCACGGCCGGGGTTGCCTATGCGATGACAGGTCTGTTGCGCGCAAGCGGCTGGCTGGCTGCCGAGGGGCGCGTGGTGATCCCACTCGACCTGCTGGACGCACAAGGGCTGACGGCTGACCATATCCGTGCGGGAACCCATACAAACGGGGCGGCGGAACCGATCCGCACATTATCCGCTTTGGCAAGCCGCCGTCTTGTTGAAACGCTTGAGGGTTTTGCCGGCATTCCCGCGCCGATCCGTCCGGCCTATGCCCCGCTGGCGCTGGTCAGGCCCTGGTTGAAACGCCTTCAGGATGTCAATCCGCTGGCCGTGCCGCCTGCCGATGTGCCGCAATGGCAAAAGCCGGTCCGCCTGTGGCATGCGGCGGTTTGGGGCCTGTCGCTTTAAGCGTTTTGGACCAGCCAATCGGTCAGATCCTGTTTGGCGCGCTCGGTGATTTGCATTTTGCGGGCCTTGGTTTTCTCCGGCCCTTTCAAACGCTTGCCATCGGGGCTTTTGACAGGCTCTGTCGGTGGCGGAAACAGTCCGAAATTGATGTTCATCGGCTGGAACGAGCGGGGTCCGGCTTCGATCGTTTCCAGATGCCCGCCGGTGATGTGGTTGAGCAGGGCTCCCAGCGCCGTTGTCACAGGCGGTATTGCGGGCGTTTGTCCCATGCGCTCAGCCGCCGCAAAACGACCGGCCAGCAAGCCGACAGAGGCGCTTTCGACATAGCCTTCGCAACCGGTAATTTGTCCGGCAAACCGCCACTGGCTTTTGGCTTTGAGCCGCAACAGCGGATCGAGCAAAGCGGGGGAATTCAGATAGGTATTGCGATGCAGACCGCCCAGACGGGCGAATTCGGCGTTTTCCAAGCCCGGAATCATTTTGAAAATCTGCGCCTGCTCGCCATATTTCAGCTTGGTCTGGAAGCCGACCAGATTATACAGCGTGCCGAGCTTGTTATCCTGCCGCAACTGCACAATCGCATAGGATTTGACCTGCGGGTCGCGCGGATTGGTCAGCCCGACCGGTTTCATCGGGCCATGGCGCAGGGTCTCGCGGCCGCGCTCGGCCATCACCTCGATCGGCAGGCATCCGTCGAAATAGGGCGTGCCTTCCCATTCCTTGAAACCCACGGCATCGCCCGCAATCAGCGCATCGACAAAGG
>CAIYZJ010000004.1 GCA_903930675.1 uncultured Hyphomicrobiales bacterium | reverse complement strand
TGGGCTTGCAAAAACTATGACGGCGACGTGCAGTCCGACATCGTGGCGCAGGGTTTTGGCTCGCTCGGCCTGATGACCTCGGTGCTGATGACGCCGGATGGTTCGATTGTGGAATCGGAAGCCGCCCACGGCACCGTGACCCGCCACTATCGCCAGCACCAGAAGGGCGAGGAAACCTCGACCAATTCGATCGCCTCGATCTTCGCCTGGACCCGTGGCCTCGCCCATCGCGCCAAGCTCGACAGCAATGACGAGTTGAAGCGCTTTGCCGATACGCTGGAAAAAGTCTGCGTGGACACGGTCGAATCCGGTTTCATGACCAAGGATCTGGCCCTGCTGGTCGGTGCCGACCAGAAGTGGCTGTCGACCACCGGCTTCCTCGACAAGATCGACGCCAATCTGCGCGTGGCGATGGGCCACTAAGGCCCCCGTATCCCAAACGATCAAAGCCCCGAAGCAGGAGACTGCTTCGGGGCTTTTTTGTCATGGGGTTGCGGGAAAAATCACCCGCGCCCGAAAACACTCACTCGGACAGCCGCGCCTTGACCGCATCCAGAGCCTCTTGGGCCTTTTCGCCATCCGGTCCGCCGGCTTGTGCCATGTCGGAGCGGCCGCCGCCGCCTTTGCCGCCGAGTGTTTCAGACAGCACGCGGACCAGATCGACCGCGTTGAAACGGTCGGTCAGATCGGCCGTCACGCCGACCACAGCACCGGCTTTGCCGTCCCCGGCCACCGCGACAATGGCCACGATGCCGGAGCCGACTTGCGTCTTGCCCTCGTCAACCAGAGCTTTGAGGTCTTTCATCTCGACGCCGGTCACCAGACGCGCCATCAGCTTGACGCCGTTGATTGCGACGATATCGGATCCCGCACCGCCGCTGCCGCCGCCCATCGCCAGCTTCTTGCGGGCATCGGACAGATCGCGCTCGAGCTTGCGGCGTTCCTCGATCAAGGCGGTCAGCCGTTCAGCCGCATCCTGCGACGGCACTTTCAACAAGGCCGACAGATCACGCAGACGGCGTGATTCCTCGGAACGATAGAGGCGGGCCGCCTCGCCCGTCATCGCCTCCAACCGGCGCACACCGGCAGCCACCGCGCCCTCGGACACAATAGTGACCAGCCCGATATCGCCGGTGCGGTTGGCATGGGTGCCGCCGCACAGCTCGACGGAAAAGGCGTGGTTGGAGCCTTCGGAGGGCAGGCCCATCGAGACCACGCGGACCTCTTCGCCGTATTTTTCGCCAAACAGCGCGCGCGCACCCTGGGCAATCGCCTCGTCCACCCCCATCAGGCGGGTGGTGACGGCATCATTTTGCAAGACGATCCTGTTGGCAATGGTCTCGACCTGCTCCAACTCGGCCTCGGAAATCGGCTTGGGGTGGGAAAAGTCGAAGCGCAAACGGTCTTGCGAGACCATCGAGCCCTTTTGCGCCACATGGTCGCCGAGCACCAACCGCAGGGCCTCGTGCAGCAAATGAGTGGCCGAATGGTTGGCGCGGATCGACGAGCGGCGGGAATGATCGACCTGCAGCTCCAGCGCCATGCCGCGTTTGAGGGTGCCAAGCTCGACCTGCACCTCGTGGACGAACAGATCGCCCAGTTTCTTCTGCGTGTTGCGCACCACGGCTTTGAAACCGGCGGCAAACAGCACGCCGGTGTCACCGACCTGACCGCCGGATTCACCGTAAAACGGGGTCTGGTTCAGCACAACCCAAGCCTGTTTGCCTGCCTCGACCTCGGCCACTTCCGCCCCGTCAGCGACAAGAGCGGCGACAACGCCTTCGGCCTTTTCCGTGTCATAGCCCAAAAATTCGGTGGCCCCGCAGGTTTCGCGCAAGCCGAACCAGACTTTTTCGGTCGCCGCATCGCCCGAGCCCGACCAGGCTGCGCGGGCTTTTTCGCGCTGGCGTTCCATCGCGATGTTGAAACCGTCGACATCCACGCCCATGCCGCGCGCGCGCAAGGCATCCTGCGTCAGATCAAGCGGGAAACCATAGGTATCATACAGCGTAAAAGCGGTTTCGCCCGACAGCTTGGCCCCTTGGGTCAATGTGCGGGTCTCGTCATCCAGTATCGTCAAACCGCGTTCGAGCGTTTTGCGGAACCGGCTTTCCTCGAGACGCAATGTCTCTTCGATCAGCGATTGGGCGCGGATCAGTTCGGGATAGGCCTGCCCCATCTCGCGAACCAGCGCAGCAACAAGTTTATACATCACCGGCTCGCGCGAACCGAGCAATTGCAAATGCCGCATGGCGCGGCGCATGATGCGGCGCAGCACATAGCCGCGGCCCTCGTTGGACGGCAACACACCGTCGGCGATCAGGAACGAGGTGGCGCGCAAGTGATCGGACACCACGCGGTGGCTGACCTGCCCTTCGGGATCGACGCCGGTGACATCCGCGACAGCACGGATCAGCGCGCGCATCAGATCGGTGGAATAATTGTCATGCGTGCCCTGCAGCACCGCCGAAATCCGCTCCAGCCCCATGCCGGTATCAATCGACGGCTTGGGCAGCGAAATCCGCTCGCTCAGCGAGACCTGCTCATATTGCATGAACACCAGATTCCAGATCTCGATAAAACGGTCGCCAGCCTCGTCGGGGGAACCGGGAGGACCGCCCGGAATGTGATCGCCGTGATCATAGAACATCTCCGAACAGGGACCGCACGGGCCGGTATCGCCCATCGCCCAGAAATTGTCCGAGGTCGGAATGCGGATGATCCGGTCATCAGAGAAACCGGCAATCTTTTTCCAAAGAGCGTGCGCCTCGTTGTCCTCGGAATAGACCGTGACCAGCAGCTTGTCTTTGGGCAGACCATATTCTTTGGTGATCAGGTTCCATGCCAGCTCGATGGCATCGGGCTTGAAATAATCGCCGAACGAGAAATTGCCGAGCATTTCAAAAAATGTGTGATGGCGGGCGGTGTAGCCGACATTGTCGAGATCATTGTGCTTGCCACCGGCGCGGACGCATTTTTGCGAGGTGGTGGCGCGCTGGGTGGCGCGTTTTTCCATGCCGGTGAACACATTCTTGAACTGCACCATGCCGGCATTGGTAAACATCAAGGTCGGATCATTGCGCGGCACCAAAGGCGAAGAGGGGACAATCTGGTGCCCGTGCTTGCCGAAATAATCTAGAAAGGTCGCCCGGATTTCATTCACGCCGCTCATTGCATCAGACCCTATGCTTCGTCGTCACGACAAATCGGGGCAAACGGCCCCGTTCACTCCCTTTGTTCATAGTGCCAAAGCCCCGCCCCTGTCGAGAGCGAGGGCCGGTTGAACCGTGCATCATCTGTGCGCAAACGTTGAAAAATATACGTCCGGACCAACAATAAGCATCCGGATAAGTAAAAGGGCACGAAACCGCGCCCTTTTACCTCACTACCCACGCCACAAACCGTGACCACAGCCCGAAGCAGATGCAGCCACGAACCCGCGTTCCGCCTGATCACAAAGACCGAAGCGAAACAAAACAGGTGTTACGCTGTGCCTTCGTCGAGATCTTCGGCGGTCGGATCAGCCTGATCCAAAATCCGCTCGGCAATCAGGCCGGAATTCTGGCGGATCTGGGATTCGATTTTGGCGGCCACGTCCGGATGTTCCTTGAGGAAGGTTTTGGCATTCTCACGCCCCTGCCCCAGACGCACGCTGTCATAAGAGAACCAGGCACCCGATTTTTCGACAATGCCCGCTTTGACGCCGAGATCGACCAGCTCGCCCATCTTGGAGACGCCTTCGCCATACATGATGTCGAATTCCACCTGTTTGAACGGTGGCGCCACCTTGTTTTTGACGACCTTGACGCGGGTGGTATTGCCGATCACCTCTTCCTTGTCTTTGATCGAACCGATGCGGCGGATATCGAGACGCACCGAGGCATAGAATTTCAGCGCATTGCCGCCCGTGGTGGTTTCGGGAGAACCATACATCACGCCGATTTTCATGCGGATCTGGTTGATGAAGATCACCATGCAGTTGGACCGCGAGATCGAGGCGGTCAGCTTGCGCAAAGCCTGCGACATCAGACGCGCCTGCAGGCCGGGCTGCACATCGCCCATTTCGCCTTCGATTTCGGCACGCGGCACGAGGGCGGCCACCGAGTCGATCACCAGCACGTCAATCGCGCCCGAACGCACCAGCGTATCGGCAATCTCGAGACCCTGCTCGCCGGTGTCGGGCTGCGAGATCAGCAAATCCTCGAGATTGACCCCTAGCTTTTTGGCATAGATCGGGTCCAGCGCATGTTCGGCATCGATAAAGCCGCACACGCCGCCCTTCTTCTGGGCCTCGGCCACCGTGTGCAGGGCCAGCGTGGTTTTGCCGGAGCTTTCCGGCCCGTAAATTTCGATCACCCGACCGCGCGGCAAACCGCCGACGCCGAGGGCGATGTCGAGGCCGATCGAGCCGGTCGAGATCGTTTCGATCTCCACCGATTTCTCGTTCTTGCCCAACCGCATGATCGAGCCTTTACCAAAAGCCCGTTCGATCTGAGAGAGCGCAGCATCCAGCGCTTTGGCCTTATCCATGGATTGTCCTTCAACTAAACGAAGTGCGGCTTGTGCCATTGTTCCCGATCCTTATGACAGAGGGCTAAGTGAGTCTCAACGCATAAGGCACTATATTCATGTTTTGTTCTAATCGTAAAGTTCTTTTTTTGTTCTCATTGGCAAAAAGTGTATTTTCGCACTGATAATTCCGTCAACCCCTTGCCGCCAAAGTGTTTTTGACCGTCTCGATCAATTGCTTGAGCGTGAAAGGCTTGGGCAGAAAGCCGAAATCCTCGCCGTCCGGCAGGTTTTTGGCGAATGCCTCTTCGGCATAGCCGGAGACGAAAATCACTTTGACAGTCGCGCCCTGCTTGCGCAGTTGCTTGAGCATGGTCGGCCCGTCCATTTCCGGCATCACCACGTCGGACACGATCAGATCGAGATCGGGATGCTGGGCGAACACATCCAAAGCCTCGGCGCCCGATGCGGCCTCGAACACCGTATAGCCGCGCTGGCTCAGCGCACGCGCGGCAAAGGCGCGCACGGCGTCTTCGTCCTC
The DNA here is from genome assembly GCA_903930675.1 of uncultured Hyphomicrobiales bacterium. Classification (GTDB taxonomy): domain Bacteria; phylum Pseudomonadota; class Alphaproteobacteria; order Rhizobiales; family Beijerinckiaceae; genus CAIYZJ01. The sequence continues at coordinate 2,010 of CAIYZJ010000004.1, read as the reverse complement.
CACCAGCAGGATGGTGCCGGCTCCGGTCAGATCGGCGGGGGGGCTGGCGGTGGCGGCCATCGGCTCGGTCTCGGGCTGCACCATGTCTTTCTCGTCGAGACGCGGCAGCAGGATGGTGAAACAGGTGCCCTGCCCGACATCCGAGCGACAGAACACGAAGCCGCCCGATTGTTTGACAAAGCCATAGACCATCGACAAGCCAAGCCCCGTGCCCTTGCCCACCTCCTTGGTGGTGAAGAAAGGCTGGAAGATTTTGGACATCACCTGCGGCGCAATGCCGATGCCGCTGTCCTCGATCTCGAACACGACATAATCGGCCTGCGGCAGATCGGTCTCGCTCATCCCTGTATCGGCCATGGCGGCGCAATCGGCGGCGGTGACATTGCGGGTGCGGATGGTCAACCGCCCGCCATCGGCCATGGCATCGCGGGCATTGACCGCCAGATTCAGCACCGCCTGTTCGAATTGTCCGGGGTCGGCCATCACCGGCCACAGATCGCGGCCCAGTTTGATCTCCAGCGGCACGGATTCGCCCATCAACCGGCGCAACAAGGGCGACACATCGGTCACCGCATCATTGAGGCTGACCACGCGGGGCCGCAGGGTTTGCCGACGCGAGAAGGCAAGAAGCTGCCGCACCAGTCCCGCAGCCCGTGTCGCATTCGATTTGATTTGCATCAGATCCTGAAAGGACGGATCAGTCGGCCGGTGACTGACAAGAAGCAAATCTGTAAATCCCAGAATGCCTTGCAGCACATTGTTAAAGTCATGCGCGATGCCGCCTGCCAGCTCGCCCACCGCTTGCATCTTCTGCGCCTGTGCGAATTGTGCCTCCAGATTGCGCTGCTCGGTGGTCTCGACAGCGAACAGATAGGCCGCCTCGTCGCGCCCGCCATAGGCCCGCGCCAGATGCAACCGCACCGACCGCTCGTCGCCCAGCCCGATATTGAGGGGCGACAAAGGCCCGTCCTGATGGGTGGCCTGATGCAGCGCATAGGCCAAGGGGCCTTGCTGGTCGCTTGGCAGCAATGTCAACACTGATGAGATTTTGGATGAAGACGCGCTGCCGGCATGTGAGAAAATCTGGTCAAACCGTTGATTTGATGATGTAATTGCCCCATCTTTATCCAGAATGGCAACACCGATCGGCGCGGTGTTGAACATGACCATGCTGTGATCCGGCGCGCGCGCCGCGCGCAGCGGATCGAGCGCTGGCACATTCTGTTTGAGGGTTACTTGCGGCTCCAGCGGCACGGTGCGGGCGGGCACGACAATGCCGCAAGTCGGCAGCGCGACCCCTTGGGCATCAAAAGCGACCTGATGGATCAATTCCACCAGCATCCTGCCCCCGTCGGCGCGCTTCAGCATCAGATCGAAACGGCTGGAGGCGCCGGGATGATGCAGGCCCGATTGGGCGGCATCCCCCGCCATAGAGGCCAGCAAGGCGTTGCAATCACTCGAAAACATCTCCTGCACGGTCCGCTCGCCGGAGAAGAACAAAGCCAGATCCCAATTCAGCCAATGGGCCAAAGTCGCATTGATCTGCAAAACGCGGCCATCGGAAGCCAGCGACAGATAGCCGACCGGTGCCTGATCCAGCACATCGGTGGCCCTTTGCAAACTATCGAAACTCGCAACAGGTTTGGCGACCGGCACATCGGCCAGTTCGGTCAACTGCCACAGGCCCACAACGGGCGCGCCATCATCACCGACAATCGGTTGCACGGACAGGTTCAAGCGGCCGTGATGCAACGAGCCATGCTGATCCATGCGCAAGAGATGTTGTGGCAAAGTCACGGTTTCGGTCAAAGCACGCCCCTGCCGCAAGGCCTCGGACAGCCGATAGACCGCCGCGGCATAATCGGCATGGGTGGGCAGCAAAAAGGCAGGCGGGACAATCGTCTCGCCCATCAGGGCTTTGGCCAGCGCGACATAGGCGGCATTGGCAAACAGCAGCTTGCCGCCCTGATCGACCAGAACAGACGGACGGCTCTCGTGCTCGATCACCTG
>CAIYZJ010000003.1 GCA_903930675.1 uncultured Hyphomicrobiales bacterium | reverse complement strand
ATCGATGATCACGCGCCGGTTGATCTATCCGGTCATAACGCGCCCGAAGACTGGCTGGCTCTCGGCCTGTTCTGGCTGATGTGCACGGTGGTGTTCCTGCAGTTTTTTACCCGTTACGTGCTCAATGATTCCTTTGCATGGACCGAGGAAATTGCCCGCTATGTGCTGATTGCGGTGATCTATGTCGGCACCGCCATGTGCGTGCGGCGCAACCGCCATATCCATGTCGATTTCATCTATCGCCTGATTCCTGCCTTTGCAGGCCGGATCCTCTCCACCTTTGTGGATGTGTTGCGCATCGTGTTTTTTGCCTATGGCAGCTGGATCATGTGGAAGCTGATGGCCATTATCGGGTCGGATGAAATGACCATGATCAAATTGCCGATGAATGTGATTTATTATTTTGTGCTCGGCGGGCTTGTCGTATCTGCGATCCGCTCCGTGCAGGTGGCGATTGAAAACTGGCGTCAGGGCTATTCCATTCTGGAAAATCCGGAAGCCTATATGGATGAAGGGAATACGATCTGATGTTGCTCCTGATTGGGTCTTTCCTTCTTCTGCTCGTCATCGGCGTGCCTGTGGCGCTGTCGATGGCTGTCTCCTCGCTGCTTTATGTGCTGGTCGATGGCACCATGCCCGATATTGCGGTGCTGCACCGGATGATCGGCGGGGTGGATTCCTTTCCGCTGCTGGCGGTTCCCTTCTTCATTCTGGCCGGCAATCTGATGAACATTGCCGGCGTGACCAACCGCATTTACCAATTCGCTGTGAGTGCGGTGGGCTGGATGCGCGGCGGGCTCGGACAGGTCAACATCATCGGTTCGGTGATTTTTTCGGGCATGTCGGGCACAGCCATTGCCGATGCGGCAGGGCTTGGCACCATCGAAATCAAGGCCATGAAAGACCACGGCTATCCGCTGGATTTCTCGGTCGGCGTGACAGCCGCCTCGGCCACGCTGGGGCCGATCATTCCGCCCTCCCTGCCTTTCGTCATCTATGGCATGATGGCCAATGTCTCGATCGGCTCCCTGTTCCTCGGGGGCATTCTGCCCGGTCTTGTGATGACCGTGATGATGATGCTGACCGTGGCCTATTTTGCACGCCGCAACAATTGGGGATCCGATGCCCCCTTCTCGTGGCCGCAACTGATCAAATCGGGCATTGAGGTCGCCGTGGTGCTGGCAACCGGTGCGGCGATCTGGGGTATTTTTGTTATTACAGAATGGCCCCTTTTGATCGGGGCTTTCCTTGTGATTGCCGTCCTGACCTGGGCCGACTGGTACTTCAAATTCTCTGCTGTGATGGCTTTGATGACCCCGATGCTGCTGATCGGCGGCATGACAGCGGGCCTGTTCACACCGACCGAAGCAGCGGTTGCGGCTTGCTCCTGGGCACTCTATCTCGGGCTTGTGCGCTACCGCACCATGACCCTGAAATCAATCGCCAAGGCAACTTTTGAAACGGTTGAAACCACGGCTTCCGTTTTGTTCATCGTTTCCTCGGCCGCGATTTTCGGCTGGCTGTTGACCGCCACCAAATTGACCGATGTGCTGGGCAATGCCTTTCTGGCTTTGACAGACCAGCGCTGGGTGTTCCTGATCCTCGTCAATATCCTGATCCTGATTGTCGGTTCCTTCATCGACACGCTGGCGGCCATCACCATTCTGGTGCCGATCCTGATGCCTTTGCTGCTCAAGTTCGGGGTCGACCCGATCCATTTCGGGGTGGTGATTACGCTCAATCTGATGATCGGCCTGCTGCATCCGCCGCTCGGCATGGTGCTGTATGTGCTGGCGCGTGTAGCCCGCATGTCGGTGGAAGCCACCACCATGGCCATTCTGCCCTGGCTGGTGCCGCTGATGCTGGCTCTGGGGCTGATTACCTTCATTCCGGAAATCACGCTGTGGCTTCCTAAAATGATGATGAAGTAACCGAACCAAACCGCTGGAGAGTCCGATGGCCAGGATCACACATGTCGAAGTTTTGCTTGTGGATCTTGTGCCCAAGGTCAAACGCACCGATGCGATCCAGAGCTTTGTCTCGCAAGAGACCCCGATGGTGAAGATCACCGATGCCGACGGCATGGTCGGGATCGGTTATTCCTACACCATCGGCACCGGCGGCTCGTCGGTGCTGGCTTTGCTGAACGACCATCTCTGTCCGCGTCTGATCGGCTGCGAAGCCGAGGAGATCGAAGGGATCTGGCGCAGCCTGTTTTTCCATACCCATGCCACCACCGTCGGTGCGCTGACCTCGATTGCGCTGGCCGCGATTGATACGGCCTTGTGGGATTTGCGCTGCAAGCGCGCCAAGCTGCCTTTGTGGCGGATGGCGGGCGGCGCGCAACGCTCGGTGCCGCTTTATTCCACCGAAGGCGGTTGGCTGCATATCGAAACATCCGCTCTGGTCGAAGATGCTTTGGCGGTGAAGGAAAAGGGCTTTTCCGGCGCGAAAATCAAAATAGGCCGCCCGCATGTGGCCGAAGATGTCGCCCGCTTGTCGGCCGTGCGCGATGCCGTGGGTCCGGCTTTTGAAATCATGACCGATGCCAATCAGGGCTTCAACCTGTCCGAGGCGATCCGGCGGGCGCGCCACTATCAGGAGCTCGACATCGCCTGGTTCGAGGAACCGATGCATGCCGATGATGTCGAAGCCCATGCGCAATTGACCCGCTCGACCTCGGTGCCGATTGCCGTGGGTGAATCGATGTATTCGATCAGCCAGTTCAAAGACTATCTGGTCCGCAAGGCCTGCACCATTGTGCAGGTCGATGTCGGACGGATCGGCGGGATCACGCCATGGCTCAAGGTCGCCCATATGGCAGAGGCGCACAATGTTGCGGTGTGCCCGCATTTCCTGATGGAATTGCACGTCTCGCTGTCTGCCGCCGTCCCCAATGGCCGCTATGTCGAATATATTCCGCAGCTTGACGAGATTACCCATTCACGTATGGCCATTGAAAACGGCCGCGCTGTGCCGTCCGATATGCCGGGCTTGGGCATTGAATGGGACCACATGGCCATCGAGGCAATGGCTGTCGGCAAGCAACTCCATCAGGCTTGAGAGCCGTCCTCCGGCCGCTTCGGATCATGATTGTGATCCTTGTCTTGCATAGCCTGCAGGATCTCGTCGGTCGCGATGATCGAGACCGCGGCCTCTATGGTTTTCCTGCCCGGTTCTTTGACCGGATCAGGCAGCCTGCCCGGATCGGACCAACTGCGCCCTGCTGCCAAAGCCGCACGCTTGTTGCGGTCTTCCTCCGCGGTGGCGCGCTTGTCGGCCTCGCTATTGGCGGGCGAGAGATGCTTGAACCATGAGGCAATCAGCTCGTCGGTTTTGTCCCTGCTGGCCGGCATCTGCTGCAAGGCGGCATGGGCCTCAACCGAAAGCGCAATATCGGGTCCCACGCTTGGCAGGTCCGTGCCACTCTTGATCTGCAACGGGATTTGACGCGCACCGCCAACAGGACGCTGGTCGGCAATGGCCTGTCTTGTCCCCATACCGATGATCGCCATCACATCCCCCGACACATGCACAAACCAGCCATAGACCGGATCATTTCTAGCAAGTTTTATGCCTTAAACCGCGGAACCGCGCACTTTCCCAATATTTGGGTCTTACAAATTGGCGCGAACCCGTTTATAAAAAGATGTTTTTAAAAATGGATTTGATTATGCTCACACTTAAAGCCACCGAACGACTGTTGAGCATGCTCAATATGCTTGAGCGAAAGCACGGTATCGTCAATCTGGATGGTCATCAGCGCGAATTTCTGGAAATCATTGTCCGGCAAAATGCTGCGGGCCAAATTATCACACCCAATGATCTGGTCGACCTCAATCTGACCAGCCGCAGTTCGACCTATCGCAAACTGGCCGATTTGCGCGAATTGAATTTGATCAAGGAAGATTGGATTGACGGACAGTGCCAGTTAAGCGCGGCTGACGGAACCAAGGAATTTATCAACAGCCTCCAAAATGGAATCCAGTTCATCACGGCACAATGAAAAAACTTTTTGCCGATATCGGTATCATCAGCGTTATCTATACACTGGCTTATTGTTTCCAGGTTTATGTTCTTGTGCCGTTCAACAGCCATGAGCGTGCGGCAGTGTTTTTTGCTCCCGCTGCGGTGCGGTTGATGTGTACCCTGATTTACGGTTACAGGGCCTGCCTGGGCATCACATTTGGATCATTGATTTTCTATTGTCTGTTCGATGATACAGGTCTTGACGACGAGTTCGAATTTTTTATGGTCGCCTCCCATTCGGGCCTTGCCTGCGGATTGGCTCTGATGGTCTGGGCTATGCTGTCGCGCAAGGTTGCGGGTATCCGTAATCCGAAAGTGGCCTTCAAAAGCATCAATGCTCTGGACGTATTCCAATTCAGTGTCATTCTGGCCATTGTCGACACGGTTATATCACATACCTTGTTTATATTTTTTCCCAACATCATGCCGGACCAGTCGGTCTATTGGGTGCTTGTGACTTTTATAGGCGACCTTTCAGGCGCCTATCTGATCTTTATCTTGCTCAATTTGTGCTACTCGCTCGGCAAGCGGCTTGTTTTTGTCTATCATGATTATCGCTAACCATCCTGACCGTCAGGCCCGCACAATTACCTTCGTGCCGTTTTGCACGCGGTTATAGAGGTCGATCACATCGATATTGCGCATGCGGATACAGCCCGACGAGACATTGCGGCCGATCATTTCCGGCTCGTTGGTACCGTGGATGCGATAAAGCGTGTCGCCGTTTTTGGTGTAGAGGTACAGGGCACGCGCACCCAACGGATTATCCGGACCGCCGGTCAAACCGCCGGCAGCAGCGGTCGGCTTCAGATGCGGCCAGCGTTCCACCATTTCGGCGGGCGGGGTCCAATGCGGCCATTCCTGCTTCTGGCCCACGGTGGTCACCCCGCTCCAACCGGCAGCCTCAGACCCCGTTGACACGCCATAGCGGATCGCCTTGCGGTCCGGCATCACGAAATAGAGGAAATTCTGGGTGCTATCGACCACAATCGTGCCGGGCGCTTCACCGGTCGGATCGTCGATCATATAGCGCAGATAATTCGGCTCGACCTCGACTTTCGGCACCGACGCCAGAAATTTGCTGTCACGCGGCGTGACGGGAGGATCGGGAAAAGTAACGAAATTACAGCCCGCCAAACCGAGCGAGGAAAGCGCAACCAGAAAATGCCGTCTTATCATGGGATGGATGCCTGTTAACCGGGACGAATCACTCGGTCACAGTCTTGGCGCGGCAGACATGAAAAATCCAGAAATTTGATATACCGAGCCATTCATTTCCACATAGCAGGTGTGACACAACGACCAATGCGTGCACGAACGTTTAAAATGCACCCAAAGGTTTGTATTTCACCCGTTCACCGCACCCGTTTGAACGTGCCGCTGATCCCGTTGCGCGGGCTGCACGAATAGAATTCGGCATCGATCTGCATTTCGGAAATTTTGATCTCCCAATCCGCATCCTTGAGCTGTAATCCGCCCGGGGATTGAACCAGAGGAAACTCCTCGTTGCAGATAAACCCATCGGGGAAAGGTTTTGGCCGATAGGCATCGGGCATCCACGAGCCGAAGATTTTCAGATAGGCTTTGCCCGCACGCTCCCCGACCAGCAGCACCGCATCTTCGGGCGTATAGGCCGTGATCCCGTCGGCATAGATTTTATCGGTCAAGAGTTCCTGCAATTCGTTTGTGCGGCGTTGCGCCAGACCGGTGCAGGTTGCGGCCCCTTTGTCTTTGGCCTTGTCATTGACGCAAGCGCGATAGTCGACCAGAAAAATTGCCTGCGAGGCCCGCACGAACCCTTTGACGGGGAAACTGCCATTGGCCGCCTGATAGGCCTGCCCCATGGCTTCGTCGGCGGCATTGAGCGCCGGTGTCGAACAGATGAGCACTTCCAGCTTGCTCTTGGCCTTGCCGCAATCGAAACTGGCGGCATTGGCCGGACCACCCGCCACAAGCGCCGCAACAAAGCCCAGACACCACACAAGTCGACGCATGTTCACCACTCCCTGTTTCCGCATGGTTTTGCGCATCAAGAGGGTTGAGTCAATCAGCCCGTCATAGGGCATGCTGTGCAGGCCTGTTCGTCTTATGAACAGGGATTTTTTGTTTGACCGTGAGTCTTGCTTTTCAAGACTGAAAATCATGTTAAATTGGGATTGTTTGTTTGTATTGTTTGCCCTCTTCCCGATCAGGATTTAAGCCATGAACAAGAAATTTTCGCTGCTGTCGTTTTGTATTGTCGTGTTGTCGGGCCTCGCTTTGTCCTCCGGGACAAGTCTGGCCCAGAATGCCGATTTCCAGCTCGTCAACAAGACCGGCTATTCGATCAGCGAGGTCTATGTGTCGCCCAGCAAGTCCCGCACCTGGGGCAGGGATATTCTGGGCCGCCATATCATCGACGATGGCGAGGCGTGGGATTTGAGCTTCCCCCATTCCAGAAGCCAATGCGTGCAGGATCTGAAAATCGTGTTCGAGGATGACAACTCCTCGGTGATCTGGGACGGGTTCGATCTGTGCGTGATCCGGAAGATCACGCTGATCTATAACCGCAAGACCGATCAGACCAGCGCGATTTCCGAATAAGTCCAATTCGCGCCGGACAGGGATGCTGATCCGGCGCGGCAAGCCTCAGGCAAAATCGCGCAGGGCTTGCCGGTAATCCTCGTTGGTGTCCATCTCGACCCATTTCAGGCCGGTGATATCAAGCGGTACAAACCGCGCTCCGGCCTGGATAATGTCGTCATAGGCGACCTCGTAATAGTCTTTCCAATGTTCTTTCGACTGCATCATCTGTTCCAGCCGGTCGAACAGGACAGGGGCAGCCTCTGCCGATATTTTTTCGATCCCGATGGATTCCCCGATCGCCTGATCCACCGCAATGCGGTTGCCGATCCGGGCAATCCGGCCCCCGGAATCACAGATCACCTTGATAACCTCGTCATTGACCGCCGTGTGATCGACACAGACCACGCTGGCCTCCGATGAAGTGGCCATCAAGCGCTGGATGATCTCTTCATCAAACATCACATCGCCATCGAGTTTGACAAAGCTTTCACCTGCCAGCGCTGGCCGCGCCAGCATCAGCGAATAGCCGGTATTGGTGGCGAGATAATGCTCGTTGCGCACAAAGCTGACATCAAGCGCCGGAAAGGCCTCCCCGATATAGGCTTCGATCATCTCCTGCATATGCCCGCAGACCACGATGAACGAGGTGATGCCGTTGCGCTGCAACTTGCTGATCATGTGGTGCAACGTGGTCGAACCGGCCATCGGCAACAGCGATTTGGGACGATCCAGCGTCAGCGGATGCAGGCGGCTTCCAATACCCGCCAAGAGGATGACAGCTTTCATGGGATACTCCTTGGTGGCGGGTGAATGGCTGCTTGGATTATTTGCGCATCGGATAAGTCAGCGATCCGTCTTGCGCGATAATCTGCCGGCCGCGCTGGACCAGCCGCACCAGTGCGATCAGCATCTGCCCGATACCGAACAGCCACAACCACAGATCGGGCCGCCCGAAGGCAATGGCCACGGCCCCGAATGTCACATGTTCGGCCTCGTCCAAAGCCAGCACGCTGTGATGACGCAACCAGAGCCATTGCAGATGCTCTTTCAAGGATTTGTCCGCACGGCTTTGGATGGCCAGCGCGGCATAAAGCGCGTGCCTGTGCTTGCGTGACTTGTCGAGATAGGCGGGGTCATGGTTGATCGCGCTGAACATCGTTTCGAGCTTGATATAATAGCGGAACAGGAAGCCGAAACAGGAGAACATGCCGAGGAAGACATAGATGACCTCGCCGCTCGTCCGGTAGGCCGCCAGCGCAAAGCCCGCATTGATCACGCCGATTTTCAGCACATCCAGCGTCTTGTCGAGATAGTCGCCGATCACCGAGCTTTGCCCCGTAAACCGCGCCAACTGGCCGTCCAGACAATCGAGCACATAGGACAGCGGCAACAGCACAACCGCCAGCATCGCCCCCTCGCCGCCCCGCCCGATGAGGCAGGCCGCAGCGAGATAGAGCACGAAAGAGGTGATGGTCACACCATTCGGGGTCAGCCAGCTTATCCGGCTGGCAAGGCCCAACAGCATGTTGGCCCAGCGCGGATACCAGAGATCCCCCCAATTGCTGAAATAATTCGGCTCGATGACCGAGGCCGTATCTTTGGGGCGGGTTTCGGGGTGATCAGGCTGCATCATGCACCTCGTCGCCCAACGGCTCGATGCCAAGCGGAAGATGCTGCTCGATGCCGCGGCTGTCCTTGATGATGCGTGTGAGCTGCTCCAATGCGAACAGCGTATCCTCGTGCCGCAATGCACCGATATGGCCGAGCTGGAACAGTCGGTCCTTGAGGGGGCCTTTGCCGTTGTATATGACAATGCCCTGCTCCTTGAGCCGCTTGGCCAGCCGCGCCACGCTCATCATCGGCGGCAGATAGACGCAGGTGATCACTTGCGACGTATGGCCTTGATAGACGGCATGATCGAGGTTGAGGCCGCGCAACACTTGCCGCGTCAAACGCGCCCGCGCACCGATGGT
>CAIYZJ010000002.1 GCA_903930675.1 uncultured Hyphomicrobiales bacterium | reverse complement strand
GCATTTGCAAAAGGATTTTTATGGTCGCGGTATTACCCGAAATCTGCTCTGGATGACCTCGTCAGGCGGGCTTATTCCGTCTGACCGTGCCGCACAGCTACCCGTGCGTCTGATTGAATCCGGCCCTGCCGCAGGAGCTGTGGCAGCTGCCGAATTTGGACGGATTGCCGGCGAGACCAGCGTATTATCGTTTGATATGGGCGGTACAACCGCCAAGCTATGCCTAATCCCGGATGGCGAACCGATGGTCGGCACCAATCTTGAGGTGGCCCGCCATCAGCGGTTCCGTCGCGGTAGTGGTTTTCCGCTAAAAATCCAGTCAATTCAGATGATAGAAATCGGTGCAGGCGGCGGCTCGATTGCCGTACGCAATCCGCTCGGCCTTTTGAATGTCGGCCCCCGCAGTGCAGGCGCTTCACCCGGACCTGCCGCCTACCAGTTGGGCGGCACAGAACCCACCGTAACCGATGCCGATATCCTGCTTGGCTATATGGGCGTAACTTCTTTTGTCGGCGGCAGTTTCAAGGTCAGCAAAGAGGCCGCCCATGAAGCCATGAGTAAACTGGCGGAATCCTTGGGTGTCAGCGTCGAGCGTTGTGCTTGGGGTATCCATGATCTGATCAACGAAAGCATGAGCGAAGCTGCAGCCATGCACGCGTCGGATCTGGGCGTTGATCCGCGATCGCTTCCGATGGTGGCGTTTGGCGGGGCCGGTCCGGTCCATGCCTATGGAGTCGCACGCAAATTGGGCATTACAAAAATTATCTGTCCGGTCGGTGCGGGTGTCACCTCGGCCATCGGCCTGTTGATTGCTCCGGTTTCGGTTGACCTGTCGGCCAGCCATCCCATGGCGGTAAGCCGTTGGGATATGCAGGGAATGAAAGACATTCTTGGAGGTATGGCTGCCAATGGCGCACAGGTTGTCACAGAAGCAGGCGTGCCGAACGATCAGGTCACATTTAAATATACCGTCGATATGCGCCATGTCGGACAGGGCCATGAGATCACGGTATCCCTGCCGGATCTGGCACTGCCGCAAGACCAATTCATTACTGAATTGCGCGAGAATTTCGACGCGCTCTATCGTGACCTGTTCGGGCGGACTGTCGAAAAATCCGGCATCGAGGTGATCACGTGGCGCCTACGGGCCAGTGGCATCAAAGATCATGTCACCCGCGCCCACACAAGTTCCGGGCAGGGTAATGCGCTCAAAGGCCATCGTGATATTTACGTCCATGAGCGCGGACATACGGTCAATGCCCCAATCTATGATCACTACGCTTTGGCAATTGGTGAACGCATTCACGGACCAGCGATTGTCGAGCAGCGGGAATCCACTGTTGTAGTTGGCGATCACGCCACGGCTTATGTCGACCAGACCGGTAATCTGATCATGGATCTGCACGCCTGACCAATCTGCGCACAAACTTGTCACGGGACAATGAACATGCCGAAAACCCTTACAGATTTCAATGATCCGATTACCCTGCAGGTGATGTGGAACCGGCTGATTTTTATCGCCGATCAGGCCGACAATGTGCTGGGACGCACCGCCTTCTCGCCGATTGTGCGCGAGAACCATGATTACGTCACTGTCTTGCTGGACTCGCGCGGGCGGGCTTTGGCGCAATGCACATGGTCGATCCCGGTGTTTATCACCTCGCTGCCAGCTGCCGCGCAAAATTACTTTCTCAAGGCCTATCCACCCGAAACATTGGAGCCCGGGGATGTACTGGCCACCAATGACCCCGAAATCGGTACGGGCCATTTGCCGGATGTGACCATGCTGACCCCGATTTTCAAAGGCGGCAAGGTGGTGGCCTATGCCGGCAGCATTGCCCATTTACCCGATGTCGGCGGGCGCCCCTTATCCCCTGATGCCACCGATATCTATGAGGAAGGCATCCGTTTTCCGATTATCAAACTGCACAAAGCGGGTGTTCCCAACAAGGATGCGCTCGATATCATTGCCTCAAGTGTGCGTTTGCCAACCG
>CAIYZJ010000001.1 GCA_903930675.1 uncultured Hyphomicrobiales bacterium | reverse complement strand
TTTTTTTTTTTTTTTTTTATCAGAACACGACCAAAATTCATCTCAAAATTGAACAGCAATAAGGGGTAATAATCAAGCCCTGATTGAGTTCAAATCGATATTTCAATGTGTGTTTTGGAGAGCAGAGGTTTAAGACCCTGATGAGCCATAGACTGTGAACGTCCATGCGACCAAACCTTTATAACAGTTTATAACTTTTCGTTCGACACACCAGCCGAATCACCTTCGTTATAACCGTATGATTTCATTAGGAAATTTGGTGGAGCCAGACGGAATCGAACCGACGACCTCTTCAATGCCATTGAAGCGCTCTCCCAACTGAGCTATGGCCCCACTGTTTAGAAGGGTACGGCTTGGGCCCGTTCCCTGTATTGGTCCGGACAAAGCGTGTCCGCAACCGGCATTCGTATCAGCGCATCTCTCATGGCTTTGTTTTGGACATTTGTCAAAGGCCGAAGCCGGAGAAAAATGTCATGTCAAAACCACTTGTCAAAACCATTCGGGTTGTCGGATCCGGACTCATCCGGTTGATCCCGTGTCCCGAGCCCGTCTTTCACAACGGCGGAACCGCTCTATACCCGCGGTTGCGCCGTTGTTCAAGTCACTTTTGTTCAAGATTCTTCGTCATCTTGCAAATCGCCGTCGATCAGGGCGCTGACATCGTCGTCGCCTTCTTCCTCTTCGGCGAGGAAATCATCGTCCGCATCGATATCGTCATCGATTTCGACATCGTCGATCACCGGATCTTTTTCCGATTCTTCGACTTCCGCCTCTTCGAGCGAAATCAGCTCGGGTGCATCGATTTCGACTTCGACTTCCTCGTCGTCATCGACAACTTTGGCTTCCGCACGGCTGCGCAAGGCCACCGCTGGCTGGTAAATGGTGCCGCACCGCGGGCAAACCGCGGGATCTTTGCCCAAATCGTAATATTTTGAGCCGCAACTCAGGCATTGGCGTTTGGTGCCGAGGTCTGGTTTTGCCACGGGACTATCCCTCTTCTTAGAAAATCACTCGGCGTTTCGGTTAGTCGGGTGCAAGCCCTGTGTCAATGCGCCCAACGGCCATCTGCCGCTTATCCTGCAAAAAAAGGGTGGCTGATTTTGCAGCCCAATCGTGCTAGGGCGTGATGACAATGGTGCAAACGAAGCGGTTCAGCCCGTTTTGTCCCGCCAAAACGGTTGAAAGAGTGAAGGATCAGGGAGCCTATCGCATGTCACACGCCCATTCCGAGGTTGCACGGCCGCTGACCTCCCATCCTGTCAAAAACCTGCAAGGCGAGTTGCGCGGGCCGCTGCGGGTGCCCGGCGACAAATCCATTTCGCACCGCGCGATGATTTTCGGCCTGTTGAGCGTCGGCCGGACCACGGTCGAAGGCCTGCTGGAAGGCGAAGACGTGCTGCGCACCGCCGAGGCCTGCAGGGCTTTGGGCGCGCTGATCACCCGTCAAAGCGAGGGCAAATGGTCGATCGACGGTGTCGGCATCGGCGGTTTGCGCGAAGCCGATCACGTGCTGGATTTCGGCAATGCGGGCACCGGATCGCGCCTGATGATGGGGGTTGCGGGCGGTCATGACATCACCACCCGCTTTGACGGCGATGCCTCGCTGCGCAAGCGGCCGATGCGGCGGATTCTCGATCCCTTGACGCAAATGGGCGTGCAGGTGCTGGCGCAGGCCGATGGGGGCCGCTGCCCGATCACCCTGAAAGGCGCGCGCGAACCCAACCCGATCACCTATACAACGCCGGTCGCCTCGGCGCAGATCAAATCGGCGATTTTGCTGGCCGCCCTCAATGCGCCGGGCCAAACCACCGTGATCGAGCCGGAAGCCTCGCGCGACCACACCGAAAAAATGCTGGCCTATTTCGGGGCCGAGATTGCCGTCAGCCCCGACGGCACCCATGGCCGCAAGATTGTGCTGACAGGCCGCCCCGAACTGGCCCCGCGCCCGATCATCGTGCCCGCCGATCCGTCCTCGGCGGCCTTTCCGATTGTTGCGGCGCTGATCACGCCTGGCTCGGATATCATTATCGAGGGCGTGATGATCAACCCGCTGCGCACGGGCCTTTTGTCCACGCTCAACGAAATGGGTGCGCGGATCGAGGAGCTGGACCGCCGGATCGAAGGCGGTGAAACCGTGGCCGATTTGCGGGTGCGCAGTTCGGATTTGCGCGGTGTCGATGTGCCTGCCGAGCGTGCGCCGTCGATGATCGACGAATATCCGGTGCTGGCCGTGGCCGCTGCCTTTGCCACCGGCACAACGCGGATGAACGGCCTGCACGAATTGCGGGTCAAGGAAAGCGACCGGCTGGCGGCAGTGGCTGACGGTTTGGCCGCCAATGGCGTGAGCCATCATATCGAAGGTGATGATCTGGTGGTCGAAGGCGGCGCGGGCCATGTCAAAGGCGGCGGCATGGTTGCCACCCATCTCGACCACCGCATCGCCATGAGCTTTCTGGTGATGGGCTGCGCGGCGCAAAAAGCCGTAAGCGTCGACGATGAAACCATGATTGCCACCAGCTTTCCTGTCTTCAAACCGATGATGACCGCCTTGGGCGCATCCATGACCGAGAGCCGCGC
This sequence comes from uncultured Hyphomicrobiales bacterium, assembly GCA_903930675.1. Taxonomy (GTDB): domain Bacteria; phylum Pseudomonadota; class Alphaproteobacteria; order Rhizobiales; family Beijerinckiaceae; genus CAIYZJ01. Next base: position 10,881 of record CAIYZJ010000001.1, on the reverse strand, counting down.
CCGATGATCATCGCCATTGACGGCCCCGCGGCCTCGGGCAAGGGCACGATCGCGCGCAGGCTGGCCAGCCATTTCGGCCTGCCGCATCTCGATACCGGCCTGCTCTATCGCGGCGTCGGCAAGGCCATGCTCGATCAGGGGCTCGATCTGGCCGATGAGGCACAGGCCGAGCGCGTGGCCCTCGCCCTTGATCCGCAACAGCTTGATGACGACGCCCTGCGCGGCGCACAGATGGGCGAGGCTGCCTCGCGCATTGCGGGGCATCCGAAGGTCCGTCAGGCGCTGTTGAAACTGCAGCGCGACTTTGCCGGCCAGACAGGCGGGGCAGTGCTGGATGGCCGCGACATCGGCACGGTGATCTGCCCCGGGGCGACGGTCAAGCTGTTTGTGACCGCCAGCGCGCCCGAACGCGCCCGCCGCCGCCATCTGGAGCTGCAAAAACGCGGTGACGGCATCGGTTATGACGCGGTGCTGGCCGACATCGAGCGGCGCGACGAACGCGATTCGGCGCGCTCGTCCGCACCCTTGATAAAAGCAGGGGATGCCTGCTTGCTCGACACCACAAATTTGGATATAGAAGGGGCGTTCTGGGCGGCTCTCGATCAGGTAGAGAGGGCTGTCTCGGCCTCTGCCTCGCGGCAGGGCTGAAATCACCCGGCACAAAACCATCATCGAGTTCTTTTCCGCCGGCCGCGCCGGTATGCCCTTTAACGGGCAGATGCGGCATGGTTTGACCATAGGTCAGGCCCTGTCCACCGGTCGGGCAAGAACTTTTCATCAACCAAAACACCCGGCGCTGGTCCGATACGGGCCATTCAGGAGTAAGAATGTCAGCTGCAACACACCATAACCCCAGCCGCGAAGATTTTGCCGCTTTGCTCGAAGAATCCTTCAACAACGCCGAGGCGCTTGAAGGTTCGGTCATCAAAGGCCGGGTTGTCGCCATTGAAAAAGACATGGCTGTTGTCGATCTCGGTCTGAAGACCGAAGGTCGCGTCGCCTTGAAAGAATTTGCCGGTGTTGGCCGCGAAGGCGTGCCGCAGGTCGGCGACGAAGTCGAAGTTTACCTCGACCGGATCGAAAACGCGCTCGGCGAAGCCGTGATTTCGCGTGACAAGGCCCGTCGTGAAGAAAGCTGGGTCAAGCTGGAAGTGGCCTTCGAAGCACAGGAAAAGGTCAACGGCGTGATCTTCAATCAGGTCAAGGGTGGTTACACCGTCGATCTGGACGGGGCCGTTGCCTTCTTGCCGCGCTCGCAGGTCGATATCCGTCCGATCCGCGATGTCACCCCGCTGATGAACGTGCCACAGCCGTTCCTGATCCTGAAAATGGATCGCCGCCGCGGCAACATCGTCGTGTCGCGCCGCACCGTGCTTGAGGAAACCCGCGCAGAGGCCCGTTCGGAACTCGTTGCGAACCTCGAAGAAGGCCAGACCGTTGACGGCGTGGTCAAGAACATCACCGAATATGGTGCGTTCGTTGATCTCGGCGGCATCGACGGCCTGCTGCATGTCACCGACATGGCATGGCGTCGCGTCAACCATCCGAGCGAAGTCGTCACCATCGGCCAGCAGCTCAAGGTCCGGATCATCAAGATCAACCACGAAACCCACCGCATCTCGCTGGGGATCAAGCAGTTGCTCACCGATCCGTGGGAAGGCATCGAAGCCAAGTATCCGATCAATGCCCGTCTGTCCGGCCGTGTGACCAACATCACCGATTACGGCGCATTCGTGGAACTGGAACCAGGCATCGAAGGCCTGATCCACGTTTCCGAAATGTCCTGGACCAAAAAGAACGTGCATCCGGGCAAGATCGTGTCCTCGTCTCAGGAAGTCGAAGTTGTGGTGCTCGAAGTCGACAGCGTGAAGCGTCGTATTTCGCTTGGCCTCAAGCAGACCCTGCAAAATCCATGGGAAGCCTTTGCCCAGAACCACCCTGTCGGTTCGGTGGTCGAAGGCGAAGTCAAGAACAAGACCGAATTCGGTCTGTTCATCGGCCTCGACGGCGATGTCGACGGCATGGTTCATCTGTCGGATCTCGACTGGAACCGTCCCGGCGAACAGGTCATCGAAGAGTTCAAGAAGGGTGAAATGGTGCGTGCGCAGGTTCTCGACGTCGACGTCGAGAAAGAGCGTATCTCGCTTGGCATCAAGCAGCTCGGCTCCGATCCATTCGTGGAAGCAGCAGCGACCGGCGAACTGAAGAAGAACGCCATCGTGACCTGTGAAGTGACGGAAGTGAAGGAAGGCGGCATCGACGTGAAAATCGCCGGTACCGAATTCACCACCTTCATCAAGCGTTCGGAACTGGCCCGTGACCGTTCGGAACAGCGTCCGGAACGTTTCGCCGCCGGCGAAAAGATCGACGCCCGCGTCATCACCTTCGACCGCAAGACCCGCAAGGTCTCGGTGTCGATCAAGGCGCTGGAAATGGCCGAAGAAAAAGAAGCCATTGCCCAATATGGTTCGGCTGATGCCGGTGCCTCGCTGGGTGACATTCTCGGCGCGGCCCTCAAAAAGGCCAGCAAGGACGGCGAATAAGCCGCTTCTGTCGGGCAGCAGAGCTGCCTGACCCATCACCATCTGATCCCGTGTGGAGTGATTCACACGGGATTTTCTTTTCGGGATCATGCGGCGGTATTCGATCCGCTTACAGATCCGGTGCGTAAAGTGACGACGAATTCAAAGGTGCGGCATGTATCGGGCAGAAACACACGGGATCGAAGTGACGGCAGAGCCGGTCTATCTGGCCGACCAGTCCGCCCCGCAACAGGGCCGCTGGTTCTGGGCCTATACGATCACCATCACCAACCATTCGGACGAGCCCGTGCAGCTGCTGAGCCGTCACTGGCGCATTACCGACGGGCATGGCCGCCTGCACGAGGTGCGCGGCGAGGGCGTGATCGGCGAACAACCCCTGATCGAACCGGGCGGCAGTTTCAGCTATACCAGCGGTTGCCCATTGGAGACTCCCGAGGGTATCATGGTCGGTGATTTTGCCATGGTGAAGCCGGATGGCGAGATGATCAGCGTGGCAATCCCCGCTTTTTCGCTCGACAGCCAGACAACGAAACGGGTGCTGCATTGACCGCCACACGACAGGACGTGTTGACCATTCTTGAAAAACTGGTCGGTTTCAACACCGTCAGCGATCTCTCCAATCTGGCCTTGCAGGATTATGTCGAGGCCTATCTGAGAGCCAAAGGCGTGCCGGTCATGCGCGTGCCCAATGCCGCAGGCGACAAGGCGACGCTGTTTGCCACCATCGGCCCGCAAACCGATGGCGGGATTGTGCTGTCCGGCCATACCGATGTCGTGCCCGTGACGGGCCAGCACTGGAGCAGCGACCCGTTCACGCTGCGCGTGACCGCCGACAAGGCCTATGGGCGCGGCGCGGTCGATATGAAGGCCTTTGCCGCCATCGCGTTGTCGCAGGTCGACGAAATGCTGGCCGCTCCCTTGAAACGGCCGATCCATCTGATGTTCAGCTATGACGAAGAAACCACCTGCCTCGGCGTGGTCGACACCATCGCCTTGATGGGCCACAGCCTGCCCCGCCCCTCTGTCGTGTTTGTCGGCGAACCGACCGAGCTGGAAGTGGCCGATGCCCATAAGGGCGTGACCGTGTTCCGCACGCTGGTCCACGGCCACGAGGCCCATTCCTCCAAACCGCATCTGGGCGCACATGCGATTTCCGGCGGCATTGCCTTTGGCGCCGAGGCGGAAGTCATCGCCGCCGAACTCAAAGCCGCCGGTGATCCGCTCAAGCGGTTTGATCCGCCTTATGCCACCTTGCATATCGGCATGTTCCATGGCGGGCATGGCCGCAACATTCTGGCCAATCTGTGCACGCTCGACTGGGAAATCCGCTCGGTGGCGGGCACCGATCCCTATGCCGCGCTGGCGCGTCTGGATGCCTTTTCGCGCGATGTGATCGTGCCGAAAATGCAGGCCGACGGCTGGCCTGCCTCGATTGTCACCGAAGTGCTGGTCGATGTGCCCGGCCTCAACCCCGAGACCGGATCGCCTGCCGAAACGCTGGCCCTGCGACTGGCAGGCCGCAACGCGACGATTTCCGTGCCCTACGGCACCGAGGCCGGCCATTTCCAGCGCGCGGGCATCCCCACCGTGGTCTGCGGCCCCGGCTCGATCAACCAGGCGCATCAGCCCGACGAATGGATTGCCTTGAGCGAGATTGACCGGGGATTGGCGTTTAACAGGGCACTGATTGCGGAGTTATCGCAGTGAGTCAGGACAACACGATATCGGAATGAATACGGAGCTCATTCCTGACATTGTGCCCCATTGAATCCAGAATAATCTTCAGACCTTCCCGCCTGACAAATTTGAACGCGGGAATGAAATCGGAATCACCCGTCACGACCACAATAGCCCTGACCCGATCATTCAAAGCCAGACGGGCCATATCCAGACCAATTCTTAAATCGACACCTTTTTGATTGATATCCAGATCAAAATCACTGTCGAGCAAGGCTCTGGGTGTCTTGATCAATTCCTTTTGAATGCGCGGTTTAATTTTCCACTTGGTTGGCGATAAACGGGTTTCGCCCATTCTAAGAGCAAAATTGTCTTTTAAAGCCAACTGATCATGCAAGGACTTATTGTCACGATATCGTTGCGTTTGGGCCAGACTCAATCTCTGCTTCGATATGGGATATTCGATACTCTCGGAAGATGGCGGCGCGTCATAATAATAAATTCTCAAAAGCTCATAGCGCTTAAGCAATTCCGATTTGCAAATACGATCGCATTCGTCACAAACATCGGCAGCGCTAGCATTACGACCCGCTTTTGCATGAATTTTTTTGGTAATGAACCCGCAATCAATGAGAATGGCAAATAAAGCATCCGCCAAATGAATAATCCAAAAAAAATGGAACCGGACCACCACTAGGCTGAAGCCACTGCTAATGCAGTTTGTCGGGATGGGCCGGTTCACTGGTCTATTATGATGCTGAAAACTCAGCTCGTACAAATCTCAACATAATGCCTTTAAAAAACAAACGCTTTTTCAGCCCACCCCGACCTCTGCCGGTGCCACGTGATAATGCGTCGAGCAGAATTCGCAGGTCACGGTGATCGCACCGTCGTCGGCGATCATGTGGCGGCGTTCGTCTTCGCTGAAGCGTTCGATCATGCCGACGATCCGCTCGCGCGAACAGCGGCAACGGTCCAGCAAGGGCTGGGTTTCAAACACCCGAACGCCGCGCTCGTGAAACAGCCGATAGAGCAATTCCTCGCTGCTCAACAGCGGATCGACCAATTCGTGATCCTCGACGGTTTCGACCAGCGCGCGCGCTTCCAGCCAGTCATCATCGTCATGCCGGGTCATGATATCGGCACCGGCCGGCGCATCGCCGGGATGCAGATCGGCGTGGCGGCGCTTTTCGGGCGAGAACGGCAGAAACTGCACGACAAGCCCGCCCGCCCGCCAGACATCCTTGCCGCCCTCGATCACCTGCCCGACGGCCAGCCGGACGCGGGTGGGAATTTGTTCGGATTGGGTGAAATATTGGTGCGCGGCCTCTTCGAGACCCTGCCCGCTCAGTGCGACAATGCCCTGATAGCGGGCATTCTGGATGCCCTGTTCGATGGTCAGGCCGAGATGGCCGTGACCGAGCAATTCGGCAGGCGTGGCCTCGGGTGCCGCCGCCACCGCCGCCTCGTCATAACGGGCATAGGCGCGGATGTTTTCGGGAAGATCATAATCGACCACCAGCAATTCGACGGCACCGGTGGTGCGGGCCTGCAACTGGAATTGCCCGTCGATCTTGAGGGCCGCACCGAGCAGCGCCGTCAAGGCCACCGCCTCGCCGAGCAGCCGCGCCACCGCCGAAGGATAGGCATGGCGATGCAGGATCGCATCCAGCATCGGCCCGATCCGCACCAGACGGCCGCGCACATCCAGCGCCTCGACCGTGAAAGGCAGAACCTGATCCTCGCCCTCCACGCTCACCGCGAGAGCGCTCACGCCGACGCTCCCAGACACCAGGCCAGAATACCCTTTTGGGCATGCAGGCGGTTTTCGGCCTCGTCGAACACGACTGATTGCGGACCGTCCATCACCTCGTCCGTCACCTCCTCGCCGCGATGGGCGGGCAGGCAATGCATGAACAGGGCTTTGGGCGAGGCCGCCCGCATCAAGCGGCTGTTGACCTGATAGGGCAGCAGCAGATTGTGCCTGCGGCCCGCATCTTCGTCGCCCATCGACACCCAGCAATCGGTGACGACGACATCGGCCCCGTCCACCGCATCATAGGGATCTTTGGTGGAGGTGACTTTTGCGCCTTCGCGCCGCGCCCAGGCGATCATTTCGGCCGAAGGGGCCAATTCGTCGGGCGTGGCAATCGTCAGGCGGAAATCGAAACGGGCAGCGGCATGCACCCATGAGGCCAGCACATTGTTGCTGTCGCCCATCCATGCGACATGGCGGCCCTTTATCGGCCCGCGATGTTCCTCATAGGTCATCAGATCGGCCATGACCTGACACGGATGCGAGAGCTTGGTCAGACCGTTGATGACCGGCACGCTGGCATGGGCGGCCAATTCGCGCACGGCGGCGTGGTCGAGCATGCGGATCATGATGGCATCGACATAACGCGACAGCACGCGGGCGGTATCGGCAATCGTTTCGCCGCGCCCCAACTGCATCTCGGCCCCTGTCAGCATCAGCGTTTCACCGCCCAATTCACGCATGCCGACATCGAAAGAGACGCGGGTGCGGGTGGAGGGCTTGTCAAAAATCATCGCCAGCGTCTTGCCTTCCAGCGGACGCGAGGCGGCTTTGACACCGCGTTTGCGGGCGGCCTTGATGGATTTGGCGCCGTCCATAATCTGCTGCAACTGCTCTGTCGAAAACTCCGACAGATCCAGAAAATGCCGGGCCTCGCCCGACATGGCTGTTTGGGTCATGGTCATGGTCCTTCAGGCAGTCTTGGCCTTGTGCGCGGCTTGCTGTTCAAGCGCGACACAGGCCTTTTCCAGCCGCTCGATCGCGCTGGCCACATGGCTTTCATCGATGATCAGCGGCGGCAGCAGGCGCACGACATTGTCACCCGCGCCGACACTCAACAAATGCTGGTCGCGCAAGGCCGAAACAAGCTCGCCATTGTTGATCTTGGCCTTGATGCCGATCAGCAGGCCCTCGCCGCGCACCGATTCGATGATGGCCGGATGGCGATCGGCGACAGAGGCCAGACTTTGCTTGAGCAAAAGGCCCATATGGTCGACATGCTCGAAAAAGCCCGGCGCCAGCACGACATCCAATACGGCATTGCCCACCGCCATGGCGAGCGGATTGCCGCCATAGGTGGTGCCATGCACGCCCGCTGTCATGCCTTTTCCGGCCTCGGTTGTAGCCAGACAGGCGCCGAGCGGAAAGCCCCCGCCGATGCCCTTGGCCACCGCCATGATATCGGGGGCGACACCGGCCTTCTGATGGGCAAAGAATTTGCCCGTCCGGCCCACGCCCGCCTGCACCTCGTCGAACATCAGCAACAGGCCGTGCCTGTCGCACAATTCGCGCAAGCCGCGCAGACATTGCGGCGGCACCGGACGCACGCCGCCCTCGCCCTGCACGGGCTCGACCAGAATGGCAGCTGTTTCCGGCCCGATTGCCGCTTCGATCGCCTGATGGTCGGCAAACGGCACCTGATCGAAGCCTTCGACCTTGGGGCCGAAGCCTTCGAGATATTTGGCCTGCCCGCCTGCGGCGATGGTGGCCAAGGTGCGGCCATGGAATGCACCTTCAAAGGTGATGATGCGATAGCGCTCGGGATGGCCATTGGCCGAATGATATTTGCGCGCCATTTTGATGGCACATTCCATCGCCTCGGCACCCGAATTGGTAAAGAACACCGTATCGGCAAAAGTGTTGTCGGTCAGCCGCTTGGCCAGCTTCTCGCCTTCGGGAATATGGTAGAGGTTGGAAATATGCCACAGCTTCTCGCCCTGGGTTTTCAAGGCCTCGACCAGATGCGGATGCGAATGGCCGAGCGAATTCACCGCAATCCCTGCGGCAAAATCCAGATAGCGGTCACCCTGCGGCGTGATGAGCCAAGGCCCCTCTCCTCGCTCGAAGGAGAGATCTATACGCGCAAAAGTCGGCAACAAAGGCGACAACTGGCTCTCTCCCATGACGGTCTCACTTTCTGGTCAATGCGGTCATCCGCGAAAATAAATTGCCGCCCGACAGGGGCGGCATAACACTCCCTATTCTAAAACGCTTGTCGCGCCTGTCAATTCCACCTTGTCAAGACCTCCATTTTGCTGCGGCGCAAACTATCCCCATGTCATGGCTGTTGAAAACATCGGATCGACAGCGGTTCGGCTTAGGTATCAGATGCCGTATGTAGTACTTTGCAAATCAACAAATACGACATATGGGGTTAACAGGCTCGATCATGCGTGATTGATTTGTCTTGATGGCAAGTTTCAATCGCCTTTTTGAATCGGGTCAGGACGCTTCAACCGAACTGGAGCATAGAATGGGCTGGACTGAGGAACGGGTCGAACAGTTGAAGAAACTGTGGAACCAGGGATTGAGCGCAAGTCAGATTGCGGCCGAACTGGGCCACGGGGTCACGCGCAATGCCGTGATCGGAAAGGTTCACCGTCTCGGCCTGTCGGGCCGCGCCAAAGCACCGACATCATCGGCCCCGCGTGTGCGCAAAGCCACCCGCGCTCCGAGCCATCCGATGACCATGACCACCCGTGGCAATCTGGCGCTTGCGCCGCGCATTGCCCCGACCCCGCGTCCGGTTGTCGAATACCAGCCGGCCATCGTCGCAGATGATGTGGTTGTGCCGATGTCCGAGCGCGTCACCATCATGGAATTGCGCGAATCGATGTGCCGCTGGCCGCTGGGCGATCCTTCGACCAGTGAATTCCGCTTCTGCGGCGGCCCCTCGCCGATCGGCACACCTTATTGCACCTTCCACGAGCGCATCGCCTACCAGCCTTCGACCCTGCGCCAGCGCGAGAAAAAGCAATACAGCCACGGCTGATCCGGCTTCCCTCTCTGTCCGGTTAAAAAAGCACCTTGCGGTGCTTTTTTTATGCGCGCCGTTTTTAATATGGAAACGTGTTGACCATGCGTGGCGGGTATCGGCCCGTTCTAGCCAACAAGCGTCAGGCTTGATCGAGCAAACATCTGGCTGCGGCAATGGCTGTCTGAAGCATCCTGAATTATCCCGAAACCCGACACCTGGTCAGCCCGTAAAGGTCTCGTCAAAGGCATAGCCCGAGCCGCGGATTGTGCGGATCGGATCGCGCTCCTTGTCCTCGTTGATGGCTTTACGCAACCGGCCGACATGGACGTCAACCGTGCGCTCATCAATCTCGCTGTCGTCTCCCCAGACGAAATCCAGCAATTGGGCGCGGCTGAAGACGCGACCCGGGCGCTCCATCAGAAATTCGAGAATTTTATATTCGGTCGGTCCCAGATGCAGATCGCGCGGACCGCGCTTGACGCGGTGGCTGGCCCTGTCGAGTGCCAGACTGCCCGCTTGCAGCAGGGTTGCTATTTTTTCGGGCGCGGCGCGGCGCAGCAGGGCGCCGACGCGGGCCAGCAATTCGGGCACAGAGAACGGCTTGACGATATAATCATCCGCCCCCGTAGCCAGCCCGCGCACGCGCTCGTCCTCGGCCCCGCGCGCGGTCAGCAGAATGATGGGCAGGCGCCGGGTTTCGGGGCGTTGGCGCAGGCGGCGGCACAGTTCGATCCCCGACAGGCCGGGCAGCATCCAGTCGAGCAAGACGAGATCGGGCACGCTTTCGCGCAACAGCAAATCGGCCTCGTCGCCATGATCGGTCGTGGTGACCTGATAACCTGCCGCTTCCAGATTGTAGCGCAGCAACACCGCCAGCGCGTCCTCGTCCTCGACAACCAGAATACGGGGCTTGCCCATGATCGCGCCCTTATCCGGCTTTATTGCTTGCCGAGCGGATCCAGCGGTGCGTAATTGCCGGCTACCCGCGGGCGGTCGGTGCTGATTGCCGTGCCGGTCACCATATAATGGATGGTCTCGGCAATATTGGTGGCATGGTCGCCGATGCGCTCGATGTTTTTGGCGCAGAACAGCAGATGCGTGCAAAAGCCGATATTGCGGGGGTCTTCCATCATATAGGTCAGCAATTCGCGGAACAGCGAGTTGTAGAGCTGGTCGATTTCCTCGTCATGGTTCCAGACATCCAGCGCCGCCGCCACATCGCGCTGCGCATAGGCATCGATGACCCGCTTCAGGCGGTCCAAAGCCAATTCGCTCATATGCACGACACCGCCGACGATCTTTTGCGGCGCGAACTGGCCGTTGATCGCCACCACCCGCTTGGCAATGTTTTTGGACAGATCGCCGATCCGCTCCATGTCGGACGCCAGCCGGATCGAGGAGACAATCGCCCGCAAATCCACCGCCATCGGCTGGCGTTTGGCGATGGTCAGAATGGCCTTTTCCTCGACATCGCGTTCGAGCACATCGAGGCGATGATCGGTTTCGATCACCCGTTGCGCCAGATCGGTATCACCGCGCACCAATGCCTGAATGGCATTCGACAGCATGGTTTCCGACAGACCGCCCATTTCGGCGATCTTGCGGCCCAGTTCCATCAATTCTTCGCCGTAGGATTTGACAATATGTTCGGACATGGCGTGTCTCTCCTTGATCAACCGAAGCGGCCGGTGATGTAATCCTGCGTGCGCTGGTCACGCGGCGAGGTGAAAATTTTCGAGGTGTCGCTGAATTCGATCAATTCGCCCAAATACATGAAGGCGGTATATTCCGACACGCGCGCCGCCTGCTGCATATTGTGGGTGACGATGGCGATGGTGTAATCGGATTTCAACTCGTCGATCAGCTCC